>JBCBHT010000011.1:0-67115 GCA_038525335.1 Cyanobacteria bacterium J06621_15
GTCAAATTGGTTAAATTAGCAACGGGTCTGATATCAGTTACTTTATTTCTCCAAAATTCAAGAGAATCTAAATTAACTAAATTCTCAAGTGGTTTGATATCAATTATTTGATTCTCAAAAAGAACAAGACGAGTTAACTTTGTTAAACCAGCAAGCGGTTTTACGTCACTGATTTGATTTTCACTAAGGTAAAGCTTAGTCAAATTCGTTAAACCAGCAATTGGCTTTAAATCACTTATCTTATTTTCGTCAAGAGAAAGATAATTTAGTTTAGTTAAATTCGCAAGCGGTTTGATATCACTAATCTGATTACCTTCAAGGTTAAGGTCAATCAAATTCGTTAAATTTGCAAGGGGTTTTAAGTCTGTTATTCTATTATCTCCATAGTGTCCATCAATATCACCTAAATCAAGAGAAGTTAAATTAGTCAAACTAGAAAGTGGTTTTACATTACTTATTTCATTATCTCTAAGCCCAAGAGTTGTTAAATTAGTCAAATTTGCAAGCGGTCTTATGTCGGTGATTTTATTATTTCTAAGTGCAAGATATGTTAGATTAGTCAAACTAGAAAGTGGTTTTAAATCACTTACTTCATTATTATGCAGGTAAAGCGTGGTTAAATTAGTAAACTCAGCAAGCGGTTTTAGATTAATTATTTTACTAAAGCTAATATTAAGTTCGGTTAGATTGCTAAGTTTTTGATTCGCTTCGGAGCAATCTTGAGTATTTACTTTTTCTAGCAGCACTTCAACGGTTCTTTTACTTGCTTCTGATAATTTAGATTTCTGTTGACACCATTCTATAAAATTGCTGAATTTTTCCGATTGTTGTAGGATATCATCTGACTTTGGTTGTGTAGTTGCAGTAATTCGTTCGTTTTTCGTACAGGATGTAATCGAAATTAGAATGCAAAGTAGCGCAAAATTTATTTTAAAACTCATATCTGTAATTATTCGTAAAATTATTATTTTTAAACTTGTTTATATAAGCTCGATATCATCGCAACATACATAATGTGGCAACTTTATTAGAACTGTTGAAAATACTATATTCAATTTGGAATAAATATTTTTTTATGTATTTTTACTGATACATTATGCTTTTTTTAATTAAAATTTTCTAATATATACTTCATAACACAGAATATTTTTTTCGTAAGTTATAAAGATGCTTCTAGTAAAGATTTGATGTTGAAATAGAAAATAAAGTTAGTACTCCACCACATTAATTTTGCAGGGTTAGAAAGTCGCTACGTAGGTTGAGTTAAGTGAAGCGCAACCCAACCTACCAAAAACACATTTCAGTCCCTCATAACTAATGGTCTGTCCCGTTAGTTCTGATGGGTAAATAAAAAATTATTTTTTTCTACCCCCTCTCCCTTATCTACCCCCTCTTCCCCCTCCCTAAATTAACCCATCAAGATTAATTGGATAGACCACTATAGATATTGCATAATTGCATAAAAGAGAATTTACCGACTTTGGAACTATCTGATATTGTTTACTAAGCAATATCTATGTATATAAAATAATGCGTAAATTCAAACTTTTACTTTTATCCTTACCTATCTTCGTTTCCATATCTTCCTGCGTTGCGGAACCATCAGCAGAAAATAACAACAGTCGTTTAAGTACAGTCACCAACCGCAAACAATTGGTTTGTGGTGTCAGCGGACAACTACCCGGTTTCAGCTTTGTAGATAGCAGCGGTAAATATAGCGGACTCGATGTAGATATTTGTCGCGCTGTTTCCGCTGCTTTATTCGACGACCCCAACGCAGTGGAATTCCGTCAACTCAATGCTAAAGAAAGATTCACAGCACTACAAACCGGAGAAGTTGACCTCCTCAGTCGTAACACCACCTGGACGATGAGTCGTGATACTTCCGTCGGTCTGAATTTCGCACCCGTGGTATTTTACGATGGTCAAGGGATGATGGTACGTAGAAATAGTAATATCAAATCTTTGGCAGACCTCAAAGGAAAAGCAGTCTGTACCCAAACCGGAACCACCAACGAGCAGAATTTAGCCGACCAGATGCGAAAGCGAGGAATTACCTACAAACCCGTGGTTTTTGAAGATGTAAACACCACCTATGCAACCTATCAACAGGGACGCTGTGATGCAGTAACATCCGACAAATCCCAATTAATTTCCCGACGAAGTACCTTACCCAAACCAGAAGACCACATCATTTTAGAAGAAGCATTATCTCAAGAACCTTTGACACCAGCAGTAGCAGACGGGGATGCAAAATGGGGAGATACCGTGAGGTGGGTAGTAAATGCAGTTATCAAAGCTGAAGAATTGGGAGTGAATTCTCAGAACGTAGAACAATTGAAAACCAGTAGTACAGACCCAGAAGTTAGAAGATTGCTCGGAGTTGAAGGAGATTTAGGAAAAGGAATCGGTTTACCAAACGATTTTGGAGCTAGAGTAATTAAACATGTGGGAAACTACGGTGAAATTTACGAAAGAAATTTAGGACCGAAAACCAAACTTAATTTACCCCGAGACAATCGCAATCAACCTTGGACAAAAGGAGGATTATTGTATTCTCCCCCATTTAGGTAAATAATTATTAACTTATTGACCCTATGGCTCCTAACAATATTCCTGACAATATTGCCAATCCAATACCGACTAAAAACCACACAAAGCAAGCTCGACAATAATTAACTACACTCGGTTTACCAACTCCACAAGCACAGATGATAAAAGCAATGATATTTACACCAGGAATAGTAAAAAGTAGAATTATCCAAAACCATTCCCATAAGCTAACAGGTTCCATAGATACATCCTTTATTAGGGTTCCTATGTTAAATACTGTGGATATTTAGAAAATTATGAATAATGGTTGTTTATTCCTGTAAAGATACAAAACTCTGTAAGTGATAACTGATAAATGACATCTTCAAAACCGCCGTTTTGGCGAGATACTCGTTTTTGGAAAATTGCCACCCAGGTTATTGCTGTGATTTTAGCGATAACAATTGTCAGCATTTTATCTGTTAACGTCAGTCGTAATTTACAGCGTTTAGGTATCGAATTCGGATTTGATTTTCTGCAACAGGAAGCATCTTTTGATATTGGTGAAACTCCTGTTCCTTATAATCCTACCGACACTTACAGTCGTGCTTTGTGGGTTGGTTTAATCAACACTTTACGAATTGCGATAGCTGGAATAATTCTGACAACAATTTTGGGGATAGCTGCGGGAATAGCTCGACTTTCCGACAATTGGTTGGTGCGAAATCTTGCTTTAATTTATGTGGAAATAATTCGCAATACACCTTTACTTTTACAGTTACTGTTTTGGTATTCAGCGGTATTTCTGAGTTTTCCCAATGTCAGCAATAGAATTTCGCTATTAGGATTAATTTATCTGAGTCAAGATGGTTTAGAAATTATTGGATTGAAATTTTCTTCAGAATTTGCAGCTTTATTAATTGGTTTAGTTGTTTATACGGGTTCGTTTATTGCCGAAATCGTTCGTGCTGGAATTCAATCAGTATCAAAAGGACAATGGGAAGCAGCCCGTTCTTTAGGTTTGAAACCCGGTTTGATAATGCGCTTGGTAATATTTCCTCAAGCTTTACGAGTAATTATTCCCCCTTTGACAAGTCAGTATTTAAATTTAACTAAAAACTCTAGTTTAGCAATAGCAATTGGTTATCCAGATATTTATTTTGTTGCTTCCACAAGTTTTAATCAAACTGGAAAAGCTGTAGAAGTAATGTTGTTAATCATGCTTACCTATTTGACTTTTAGTTTAACTATTTCCGTATTAATGAATTTAATTAATAAAACCGTGCAAATAAAGGAAAGATAGCTTAAAGGTTAAAGGTCAAAGGTCAAAGGTTGATAATAAATTCCTAACAACTAACAACTAACCACTAACAAATATCAACTAACAACTAATGGATAAAAATTTATTCAATACTTGGTACAACAGTTTATTTACGATAATTTGCTTGGTAATTATCTTTTTCTTGGGATGGAATTTAATTAATTGGATATTTACTCAAGCACAATGGCAGGTTGTTGAAGCCAATTTACGAATATTTATGGTTGGGAGATATCCACAGTCTTTATATCAACGAGTTTGGATTTCAACTTTAATTGCTTCTACACTAACTTTTTTAACTTTTGGTGTATTTTTAGCTAAACAAAATATTCCCAAACTCGCGATTATAATTTCAGCTTTTTTATTTGGTTTAATTTTAATAGTTTTACCTGTAGATATTAACTCTCGTTTATGGTTAATCGGGATTGGATTTTCAATGCTAATTAGCTTGTGGTTAGGAAAATATTTTTATAAATCAATTTCACCATATTTAGCTTTTGCATGGTTGTTATCTTTCCCGATTATTCTATATTTAATCGGTGGTGGATTGGGATTGCGTTCGGTATCTAGTTCTGATTGGAATGGTTTGCTTTTAACTTTATTAATGGCAGCAATCAGTATTTTTCTATCTTTTCCCATCGGAATTTTACTAGCTTTAGGAAGAACCAGTGATTTACCAGTAGTAAAGTGGTTTTCTATCCTTTATATTGAAATAATCAGGGGATTACCGTTAATTGGAATTTTGTTTTTAGCTCAAGTAATGCTGCCGTTGTTTTTACCAATTCGTTTGGATAGAGTATTACGAGGTGTTGCTGGATTAATCTTATTTAGTGCTGCTTATATGGCTGAAAATGTCAGGGGAGGATTGCAATCGGTACCGAGGGGACAAGTTGAAGCAGCCAAAGTTTTGGGATTAAATTCTGCTTTAGTATTACTGTTAATCGTATTACCCCAAGCTTTACGTGCTGTGATTCCCGCTATCGTTGGTCAATTTATCGGACTTTTTAAAGACACATCTTTATTATCATTAGTAGGATTATTAGAATTAACCGGAATCGCACGCTCAATCTTAGCTCAACCAGAATTTTTAGGTCGTTATGCAGAAGTTTATTTATTTATCGGTTTAATTTACTGGGTATTTTGTTATTCAATGTCCCTTGCTTCGAGAAAACTGGAAGTTAGTGGTTAGTTGTTAGTTGTTAGTGGTTAGTTGTTAATTGTTGTAAGTTATAAATAATTTAATCTTCCTTCCTATCTCCTTGTCCCCTTGTCTCCTCCTCTCCTTGTCCTATTCTCCCATCCCCAATCCCCAATCCCCAATTCCCAATTTAAAATTTATAAGTTAATAATCATCTTCCCAATTACCAATTACCAATTACCAATTCCCAATTACCAATCCCCAATCCCTAATCCCCAATCCCCAAATATGATTTCAAATCAACCAATAATCATCGCTGAAGATGTTCACAAATGGTACGGTAAATTCCACGTTCTCCAAGGAGCTAGTTTAACTGTAAATCGTGGGGAGGTTGTGGTATTGATGGGACCTTCTGGTTCTGGTAAATCAACTTTTATTCGTACTTTTAATGCTTTGGAAGAATATCAACAGGGAAAAATTGAAATTGACGGTACTATCCTCAGTCACGATTTAAAAAATATTGAAACCATTCGTCGTGAAGTAGGAATGGTATTTCAACAATTTAATTTATTCCCTCACCTCAGCGTCATCAAAAATATTACCTTAGCTCCGACTTGGGTACGAAAGTTATCAAAACCCCAAGCTGAAGAATTAGCAATGCAGCTTTTAGAGAGAGTGGGAATCCTCGAACAAGCGCAGAAATACCCCGGTCAACTTTCCGGTGGACAACAACAACGAGTTGCGATCGCCAGAGCTTTAGCGATGCAGCCAAAAATTATGTTGTTCGACGAACCGACTTCTGCTTTAGACCCGGAAATGGTGCGAGAAGTACTCGACGTAATGCGAAATCTAGCTCGCGAAGGGATGACAATGGTAGTAGTAACTCATGAAGTAGGATTCGCTCGGGAAGTCGCTGACAGAGTAGTTCTAATGGACGAAGGAAATCTCGTCGAAGCAGCTACACCCCATAACTTTTTCTCCAATCCCAAGGAAGAACGGACACGTAAATTTTTATCGCAAATTATTTAGAAAATTAAAACTAGAAACCCGATTTCTTGTAAATTGCAATCCAAAATCGCAAATCCAAAATCCAAAATTGATTTACCGATTTATCGATTGGGTTATGATTTGACCAAAAGCATTAGAAGCAGAATTTTGGGAAGAATTTAAGGAGTACGAACAGGAGCGAACTATGAGTTATATCACTACTGGAGAGCGGATTGGTTACGAACGGGGGGAGCAAGAAGGAGAGCAAAAACTTGTTCTACGACTACTACAAAGACGCGTAGGAGAGTTACCGCAGGAAGTAATCGAAGAAGTTCAATCTCTTTCTCTAGAGCGATTAGAAGCACTGGGGGAAGCTTTATTAGATTTCACAGAAATGGATGATTTGCTTAACTGGCTGCGTTAAAGTTATCTAAAATCAAAACCGGGTTTATTTTTGAATATCAATATGAACCCGGTTGATTAAATTTATATAGCGCTACATTATTGAATTTTGAATAAAGGCTGAAACCTACAACCCGAAAACCTTTAACTTTTCTAAATTTCTTATTCCAATAATTATTAACAAAAAAATAGCTGCTTCCAATAGAAAAGCAGCATCATTTCATTTACCTTTACTGAGAAATACCAATAAAAGAATTTAATCAGATAAACAGACCCGATAACTAAGTAATCAAAAATGTAAGGAGTGACTGTTTTGGTGTGAATCCAAAATTACATATCAAGAGCCATAACGTCATTAGTTTCTAATATTCTTTATCAAATCAAAATACTTGAAATTTAGCTTTTCTGAACGCAATTTTTATATCAAACTCTTATACAGACTGTCTTTCAGCGTCATTAAGTAGTTATAAATTGAATTAACTCTTGGTAAAGAAAAATATTTTATTGCAAACTGATTAAAACAAATCATACCCCCTCTCTTTAATAAAATTCATAAACCTTTAACCCTTTACTCTTGACCTTTAACCTTTGACCTTTACATAGCGCTATATTGTCGAACCCACTAACAATTGCTAATCTCTACATTAGTTACACTAACGTCATCAAAAATTACTAATAATATGTACAAAAACAAACTATCGATGAAGGGGAGGTTAATACACAAAAAATTCCGTCAAAAAATATTGGTAATTATACTTATTATTACTAGCTTTGGTTTTCTACAACAACTTCTAGCTAACCAACCAAGTAACTATTCAATCCACTTCCAACAAAGCTTCAATCAACCAAATTATTATCCTTTAACCCAAACGGTTAACCCGAATCTTTATCAACCAGTTGGTAATTGGGTGGGAAGGTTAATTTTACCCAAACCAGAAATCAATAGCGATTCAAATTCTGATTGGGTATGGTTTGAAGTACAATACGCACCACCTTCAGCAAAAAGCCTTATCGGAAAGATAGTCCGTTTGGAATGGCAAAATCAACCTGAATTAAAATCCTACGTCAAAGCAGTTACTAAAGACGTTAATTTCACACCTGCGACTTTCAAAAGTCTAAAACAAGGAAACGTTCATCCCCAACGCTTAAATAGTCTTTCCCAAGTTACACCATTACAATCCCTCGCAGGAGCAAGACCAAATGATGATGTAATTGTTACTTTAAATAATCCAGAAGTAATCGAAGCTAATAATCAGCAAATTCTACAAATTAACGAAGAACCTGTATTAACTACCGGACGCTTTTACGGTTTAGTAAAAATTGAGTCGCAAGACAAACAATTCTTCCAAGTTCGTCACTATAATCCAGATAGCGGTGACTTTATCAACGGCGAACAAGAAACGATTTACATACCTCAGCAAGTTGTAGATACAAGAAATATCCCTCCATCAACAACAAATAAATTAGCAGAATCAACAACAACTCAAGGATGGTATATTTACGGTGCTAAAAACAAAGAAGGTATATTTACAGTCCAAGCATTAGCACCGCGTTCTTTATTTAAACTGCAACCCGATACAATAATTCTCAACCCACAAACCGCTCACAACTATTTAAAAAAATATTGGGAAATTATCCCCGAAGATAAAGGTACATTAACAAGAACGGTTATTGACCCCACATCAACTCAATCCGAATATCCCGTTGAAAAATGGCAAGAAGGAGATAAAGCAATAATATTAAATGTGTTCGGGGGAATCGGTGGTGAAAAAGCCGAAGCTTTAGGAGTAATCAAAACCATTACCGGACATTTTGCATTTGGTATCGCTCAAATAATCCGCAGTCCTTTTACTAAAGAATTGGAATTTGATATCAAATACCACCAAATTTACGCTCATAACCCTGCTGGAATCATCTCCGGAACTCATACTTGGTCAAACTACATGGGTAACTTACAGCGAGGATGGTTATTTACTCGTCCAGTTACTGATATTCTCGTCAAATTTCCACCAGTCACTCAGGATTACAACTTCGATAGCATCATTATTTCACCACTAACCGAATTTGAGCGTCAATTACAAATCATGATGGCTCGTTACAGAATTGGAGATGGAAACGGTAGCGCTATAGTTTCTCCTTCAACTTCCTGTATTCAAGATTCATCCCAAGCACTTTACACTGCTATCCAAATTATTAAACAAAAAATAGTAGGAAATCCAAAAATTCAAAATTGGCTGCAAACACATCCCAACCATCCCCAAACTTTACGCTTTCAACAACTAAGTAAATTAAGTTCAGCCCTAGAACAACAGTTACTACCCTTGGGAATAGTACGCTCCGATTGGCAAAGCAGCGTAGATACTCTAGCGGGAATCGGGGATACGGAAGAATCCTTCACAGATTCTAGCATCTGGGCTGCACTAACAAGCTGGCGCACCATGATGCCCAGACAAGCACAGGATGAACTCGCTGCTTTATTCTGGAAACAAAAAGCAAAACTGTGGTTTCTACAAACCTATCAAGTCGGAGGATTAAACCCAGAAATCGCACCTTTAGCACCCACACCCCTACTCGGACAAATCAAACTTCCTTTTACCAACGTGTCGATAATATCAATTATTTTCAATCGCATCTTAGCTTCTGTATTTATTCCCAATTTACATCACTGGTTGATTGGATTTCTAGCATTTTTAACCTACACAACTATAGCGCTACCGTTAGGCTTCTCCACCGGATTTTTGCAATTCAAGATGTGGGTAGCAAAGCCAATAGATTATTTCCTGCTCGGATTACGTTGTTTAATAACACCAGCGATTACAGAAGAATTAATTTTTCGAGTTTTATTTCTTCCCCATCCTACAGAAGTTTTTAGCTGGCAAAAATGGACTTTATGGGCTGGGTTAAGTTTACTAATATTCGTAATTTACCATCCCATTAACGCCAAAACACTTTACAAAGAAGGATTTCCTACATTTTTTCAACCAATTTTCCTTACCCTAGCAACCCTGCTCGGAATCACCTGCACCATCACCTACGCTCTCACAGGTTCCCTATGGATAATTATCTTTATTCATTGGCTCGTAGTAGTACTGTGGCTTTCAGCTTTTGGAGGAATTGAGAAACTCACTCAGGAATCAAGAGTTGTAGAGACGTAATATATTACGTCTGTACAGGAATTAGGAGTTAGAAGCTATGATAACTGTTCACTGATAACTGATAACTGATAACTATTCACTGCTCTACTCCACCAACAACCGGCTTAACTCCTCCTGGACTATCGGAAAATGGGTCGGTTCCACCACTCCAGTTAAAGTCGCTGATGCGGAAGCTAATTCCACCTAGTTCTAGTACGGGGTTGTAGCGCAAGCTAATTCCGTAAGTACGACGACTATATTCTAATATGTAGTCGGTGCTGGTACGCTCGCTGGTGTCTAGGTTGATGGTGGTTTGAAATCCGAGTCGGAATGGACCGTACAGTTGTTGAGTGATACCGGCGCTTAATACTTTTCTATCAACGTAGCGGTCGAATAGGAATGGTGATAATCCATCGTTTGTACCTTGGGAATAACTGACGTTGAAGCCGGTATAGTCAAAAGCTTTTTTGGAAAAGTTACCGAATTGCCCTTGTAGTCCAATTGTACCAATTAAGGTGTTCTGACTATCACCGTTGCTGTAAAAGCTGCCGGTTCCAGTTACTGCACCATAGGCTTGAACGTATGGTACTACTGGGTTAGCTGTATATTTTAATCCTTCATTTTTTGTTGGTGGTAAGGGTTTTCCCCGCCACAGATTTATTCCCCCACCAATGGTAGCGCTGGCTTGAAGACGACCCAAATCAACGCGGTCGTTGCTTCTTACTGCATCTAGTAAGTCCAGACGGTCGGTGTTGGCATTGATTTGTTGGGCACCTGCTTGATACCTTAAATTTAAACCGGTTTTACCTAAAGGAATATTTGGAGAAATAATAACTCCACCCAAACTACTTTGTACGGTTTGGAAACCAAGACTACCGTTGTAAAGACGGTCGCGATAGCTGTACTCTAATGTTGCTCTATAAGGATTTGCAGTGTCTCCTAATAAATAGTTATATCGCACGCTCGCGCGTAAGTTGTCTTCAAAGTCGCTGGAGTTGAGACTTGTTAAAGATGCTCTGGCTCGAATGTCAGAACGCGGTGATAAAGTAGCACTTAAGCTTGATTTTAAACCGAAAAGGTCTGAGAAATTGCCCGTGTTATTTTGTACGGCTTGTTGAGCAAAAAATTGTGGTGTAACTTTCCAACTGACCTGCGATGTATTTAATACTCTAAAGGAACGTTCAAAGAATAAACCACCACGTTCGTCTCCATCAAATCCGATAGAAACTGGAGCGGGGGTAGCATCGCGTTGAGTACGGTCAATTGTTCTGGTATATCCAGGTATACCTAAAGTTAAGCCCCGGTCGAATACTAACCGTGGTTTTCTTAATCTAAGTTTATCTCTCCGAGGAGAAATTTGATTTAAAGTAACTGAATCTGCACGTAATTCTAATTCTGGAGGAGAAAAGGGGTCGTTGGTAATGGTAACGTCTTTTGCTTCCCATCCTCTAGGATAAAAATCAACTCTTGCTGCTTGAAAACGTACTCTTCTAACTGCACCTCCCCTTTGGACTGGTGATGAGGAAGGTAAATTTCTAGCTCTTCTACCACCTAATTCAAAACCAATTCCTCCAGGACTATTAACACCAGTTAAAGGTTGATTTCTTCTCACTCTATCGCTGAGAGGACGACGGGGAACTCCACCTGGAGCAACAGACGGAGAATCAAAAGAAAAATCTTGCTGTGCTTGAGCTATATTAACTTCACCGCTACCACCTTCTAAATCTCCGGTGTCTTGAATAAAGTTATATGTAAATCGGTTTCCTCTTAAAACTTGTTCTCCTCTGGTGACTGCAACATTTCCTTCACCAACGGCTACTAAGTTATCTATATTTACCTGTAAACTATCGGCATCAACTACAGAACCATCAAATCTGACAACTACATTCCCCTCAGCAGTTACAACCCGACGAGTTTCGTCATAAATCTGCCTATCTGCCAAAATTTCAATAACTCTTCTCGTGTCATTAGTTTGTGATGGTGTTGACGGTTGTCTTGGCTGCGGTATCGGTATAGTTTGCTGTTGATTTTGTGGTTGATTTTGTTGTTGATTTAGCTGTTGAACCTGTTTTTGAGAACGGGATTTAAATTCTATTGTTGCAGGAGCTTTTGTAGAGTTTGTGTTTTGAGAATAAAATTCTATTTTCGTAGGCTTTTGTTTTTGGGTTTCCCCAGCCGGTTTTTTCTGGCTTGCTAGCTTCTGGGATTTTTCAGTAAATTTTTTGTTATCGTTAATTTTATTGGTAGCAGATTTTGCTTTCCTTTCGGTAAAGCTAACAGCTTCAAAATGTTTCAAGGATTTAGACGGTAACTTTTTACCCTCTGAAGGATAGCTAACAACAAATTTTTCGTTTGAAGGTGCGGGATTACTCGCAACTCTAGCGGGAGAAAATTCAGTCGGAAGAATAGTTTCCGGTTCGCTAGTCTTTGATGGATTTTGGTATTGATTCAAAAACGATTTCGGCAGAGAAGATGTTTCCTCTCGCTCAAAACTTTTTTGAACTGTAGAAGACTCTGGGGATAAAACGCTCGAATTATCCTGACTAGCATCTGCTACAACTTGTGACTCAACAACATTTGGTATTTCGGGCGGTAAAACTGGATGAAGCATACTCACACACTATATAAGCTAACAAACAGTCTTTAAAGCAAGAAGACAGAAAAGTTAGTAAACAAGTCAGAAGGATGAATACAACAATAGCGTAAAAAACTTCTAACTTTAGTCTTCTACTTAGCCTGCGAGCAAATTCCGCCCAAAAAAGGACACGCTTGCGAAAGAAATTAAATCACTAATTATTGACTAATTAAATAAAAAATAATTACCTATAATTCTTCCAACGTGTCCCTGATATTCTAAATATCCTCTGCCTTGTGCAGTGACTATGGACGTTAATAGACTACGAATTATTCAAAATCACTACGTCCGGGGTTACGAGAGGGGTCATTTGATAAGAATCCAAAGATAAATATAGCTAAAAACAACCCAACAACAATATAAACAGCGATTTTTAAAGTCAACATAGCAATTTCTCCAGGGGATTAATCGGAAAAGTTATTTTTAGTATCTGCTTTTGCAGAAAAGTTAACTTCTTTATATTACCCAAAATAGCTACATTTTTGGAGGATATAAAAGATAGATGCTTGTGGGGGATTTTCTATACTCGAAACTTATGCGCTTCTGTAGACGGGTTGTCCTATCGACGCTGGTTTTTTAAAATATGTTTCGCAATCACTTGGGGATTGGGGATTGGTAATTGGGAATTGTACTCAGAATGATTTATACATTGAAAAATAAAAAGGGAGCAAGATGCTCCTACTACAGTCGATTTTTGGCGTAGCTCGGTGTTAGCTATATCAAAATATGAAAATATGGTCTTACATTGAAAGAGACGTAGCAGTGCTACGTCTCTACACGAGTTTCACGTTTAATACAAAATGTAAGTAAACATAATTCATTACTCGATTCAGGAAAGCGTGATTTTTTAACTCCTAACTCCTAACTGCTCATTGATACGGCTTTTTACAACTTTTGCTGGAGTACCTACAGCGATGGAATAAGGAGGAATGTCTTTTGTTACTACTGACCCTGCACCGATAACGCTACCTCTGCCAATAGTTACTCCATCTGTTACTGTTACACCATGTCCGAGCCAACAATCATCTTCAATGACTATTCCTTTACGGGTAATACCTTGTCTGGCAATATATTGAATCGGGTCTACAAAATTATGGTTGTTTGCAAATAATCCACAGTGTGCTGCAATTAAACAAGCTTTTCCTATTTTGATGTTTCCCGGTCCAGCAATACAAACGTAAGGACCAATAAATGTGTCTTCTTCTATTTTTAGGTGAGTATCGTTCAATGCTCTAATATCAACACCTTGCTGAATTTGTACTCCATCACCAATAGAAATTTTATTTTTGGGGTTTCCTATTGCGTTAATATTTGCTCCTCGTAAAATTTGCGCTCTATTACCAATTTCTATGCATTCCGTATTGATAAATTCAACGCTATCTTGCAAGTAAACTCCTTTTCCTAAACCTGCAAAAATTCCGCGATAAAAGAAAGTTCGTAAGTTTGAACCTATGACTTTAGTCGGGATATTCCCAAGCAAAAGAGTTAATACTGTTTCTTGTAAGCGTTTCCACTTTGATGCGGCTTTTTTACTATTCATAATTATATTTCTGAGGTGCAAGGTTGAAGCTGAATTTTAGCAACGGATAATTTTAATAACGGATGCATTGATGCAGAAATTTATCTTTTTTGATAAGAATTTGGATATTTTAGATTTTAAATAAATAACTTTCTAGATAGGTGGATTTTGATTGTTTCCAATTTCAAAATCGGCGATTTATTTCCAATCTAAAATTACTGCATCCAAAATAAACCAATTCCTAAAACTCTCAATATCAATTGTTTAATCTCTTTAAACAGAAGAATTGGCTGACATCATTTCTAAATCATTCGGATTTACAGCTTCTTCTGGTAAACGACTTTTAATAACTCGGGCTGGTGTTCCTACAGCTATTGAATAAGGTGGTATGTCTTTTGTTACTACTGACCCAGCACCAATTACACTTCCTTTACCGATAGTTACTCCATCTATCACCGTTACAGCATGTCCCAACCAACAGTCGTCTTCGATGGTAATTCCTTTACAGGTAACTCCTTGGTCGGCAATATATCTTAGTGGGTCTCCATATTTATGGTTATTGGCAAATATTCCGCTATGTGCAGCAATTAAACAGCGTTTTCCTATCTTGACGTTTCCTGGTCCCGCGACACAAGCACCAACACCAATAAATGTACCTTTGTCTATATATATATGAGTGTTATCTAATGCTCCAATATCAACGTTGCGTTCAATCGCAACTCCTTCTTTTAAGGTTATTTTATTATTTTGATGCCCTAAACCATCTACACGTACTCCTCGAAAAAGATGCACTCCATCGCCGATTTCTATGTTACAAGCTCCTAATACTTCAACGCCATTCTGTATATAGATTGACT
Organism: Cyanobacteria bacterium J06621_15; assembly: GCA_038525335.1. Lineage (GTDB taxonomy): Bacteria > Cyanobacteriota > Cyanobacteriia > Cyanobacteriales > Nostocaceae > Rivularia. The sequence goes on from JBCBHT010000011.1 coordinate 14,523, forward strand.
TACCCATCCGTCTAAATATACTTTTATATATCAGTTTTCTTAAACTTGGACCTAATGCAATTGCAGGTAAGTCTCCTATCAAACCAGTAATCAAAACTTCTTGGAACCGCTTTAATTTTGAAGTAGTTTTTTTCATGTTTAATGTACTTTGGCTGTGTTTATTCTTGATAGAAAAATATGGCTAATTATTATACAATTTACTAGCCTGATTAATAATTTCATATATATTAATTCATTTTTCGGAATTAGCTATCCATTAAATTAAAATCTTAATTACATCTTCCGATAATAGCTAAATGTTTATATATAATTTAAATACGAATAAACCAAACTGTTTATTCTAAACTTTAACTTTAAATATTATCTAAATAAATCTATTTTTTCACGCGCTTATCCTCTAAATCTCTTTGAGCTTCTATCTCAAAAATTAATTATTTATATTAAATTTGATTGAACATTATTTAGTTTCTGTAAAATGGCTGTATATTCAAGCGATTACGCTAAATTCTATGAAGATAAAAAGCTGACAGATTATCTAATAATAAATAAGAAAGTATGCGCTTTACTATTAATAAAATAAATGGTAATAATTAAATAATAGCTCTTCAGCTGTCAGTGTAGTCAATAATTAATAAAATAAATAATAAAAATGACTTGAATCGCTTTTCTACAGGGATTTTGTATTCTATATATTTAATTTTGAATAATTTTACTGTACCCAATAGTATACTAAGTGCTGAAAACCAAACAAACAGGCTTTAATCGGGTTAATCCATATAAATAGATATTTTGATATTTATTATTCAGCAACTATAAAATAGCTAAGCTTTTTCTAATTTTCCATAATTTATCATCATTGAATTTTTTATAAACAATTTCTATACTTACGTATAACATATATCTTTTGTCGAAGCATAATAATCAAATTTACTTTAATATAATGCCTTGTTTATAAAGTTTTGATTAAGTAGATGTAAATAATCTACGCTAAACACAAATAACGGTTGTAGAGACGTAGCAGTGCTACGTCTCCTGACGGTTGAAAGAAAACAAACCCATCAGAATTAGCGGAACAGACCATTAGTTACTAACCGGAAGATTTTAAATGAAGTGAAGCGTTCTTAGTAACATGTCCGGAGGATATAATGCAATTCAATTATCGCTTATTATCGTTTCATTGATTGTAGTGACTCGGTTTCTTCAAAACGTTAAAAGACGTAGCAGAGCTACGTCTCTATAGTCCTTTGGAATAATTACTAACACGCTTCGTGTTACCTCTAACCTTCTTTTCCTATTAGTTCTGTTACACTTCCACGGGATAACGTTCTAGCAACTGATGCTTTTTTCTCCAAGCTTGGGGTGGTATTTGATGATGTTGGCGAAATTGTCGAGAAAAATGACATGCATTTTGATAGCCAACGTTGGTTGCAATTTGCTCTATATTGAAACTGGTATTTTTCAGCAAATAACGCGCAGCAGCCATACGACGCTTAACAATCCAACTGTTGACTGTTTCTCCAGTTATTTTTGCAACTCTATTAGTTAAATAAGCGGCTGAATAACCCACCGCTTCAGCGACATCGCTCAAGGTAATTCCTTTTTGATAATTAGCTTCGATGAAATCGAAAACTTCCTTTAACTGAGGAACGGTAGGAAAAATCGACTTTTCTTCTTTGGATGAATTAGCTTCATTAGACCGCGATTGCCTCATACTATCACTGTCACCACAACAGTGACGAAGCAAAGCCTGCTTTTTCTCCAATCTAATTGCTATTGCTCTCAATAATTGCTCGACTGTGGCGGGTTTGGAGATATAATCATCAGCACCAGACTCCATACCTTTACGAAAATCTTCTTGAGAACCTCTACCTGTGAGGAAGATGAATGGAATGATGGCTGTATTCGGATTTTGACGCAACCGATTTAAAACAGTAAAGCCATCAATGTCAGGCATTAAGATATCACAAATGACTAAATCAGGTAGACTAGAAACAGCCTGCTGAATTCCAGTACTACCATTAGATGCACTTATCATCTCAAATCCTTCGCTCTCAAGCCCATCTAAATACATATTGCGGGTGCGAGCATCATCCTCAATTACCAAGATTTTTTTTGAGACAGCGTTAATCATGATTAGTTGCTATTTAATTACTGTAAATATTTAGAGAAAAGAACTTTTCAACCGAGCCAATAAAGATTAAAAACATTTCTTACTTATATAGTTACTTAGCTATTAAAAAAGTATTTTGGCTTGATTTGTCTTGATTGATAAATATATTGATTTCTGATTGCTAAATAATGTAGATTCAAAAAAGTAAAAAATTAATAGTTAAATGTTGGAACCTTTAGTGTGAAAACCGTTCCGACTCCAACTTCACTTGATAAAGAAATTTCACATCCATGTAAATCTGCAAGAGTTTTCACAATTGATAAGCCCAAGCCAGTACCAGGTATACTATCAATATTGCTGCCTCGATAAAATGGTTCAAAAATCTGCTGTTGGTCTACAGATGGAATCCCGATTCCTTGGTCTTTAACTTTGAAAATCACGTCGTCCTCTCTACATATCAGTTCTAAAGTTACAGCATTACCACCTACGGAATATTTAACAGCATTAGAAATTAAGTTAGTTAAAATATGATGTAATAATTTGGGGTCTAAACTCTTGGCAGAACACTTACCTTCACTAACAAAATTAATTGTTGTTTGCTTGCCTCCTGCTAAATAAATCTGTGCTACGATATCTCTACAAAATTTATCTAAATCAAGTTGTCTTGGTTCGCACTTTAATCTATCAGCTTCAGCCTTACCAAACAACAAAATTTCATCGAGTAGTTCGCTTATTTGCTCCACTGAATCTTGAATTAAGTCAAGATAGGAAATATTTTTTTCCTGACTCCATTGATTAATATTACGTTTGAGTAAATCAGATGAGAAAGAAACTATGTTGAGTGGAGTACGGAATTGATGACAAAGCATGGAAACAAAGCGCTGTCTAAGTTCGCTTAATCTTCTTGCTTGTTCTAATGTTTGACGGAGTTCTGATTCGGCTTGCTTATAATCAGTAATATCAATTGCCGTAATCATTTCTACTTCTTTCCCAGAAAAGTCAAGCACTCCATCGAGTTGCTCCAAAGTACAAGCTAACCAGCGAGAGAAACCTTGTTTTGTGATAATCTGCATTTCTTGGTACTGACAAGTAGTTAATCCGTCTTGCTTGCGTACCTGTCTGTGCTGTTTTGCTTGAACTATCTGCTCAAAATTGAATTTGTTATTAGTCAACTCTTTGATAGAATAGCCGGTCAGCATCTCCGCCGCTCGGTTAGCGTAACAAACGTAATCGTTGTGAATTAGAATAATACCAGCTTCCGTGTTTTGGGCTAAAGTACGAAATCTTGCTTCATTGAGCTTTAGTGCTTCCTCCGTGCGCCTTGATTCTGTAATATCCCAGATACTCCATACTCTACCAATAATGTTGCCATTAAGTCTATAAGGCTCTGAGTAATGCGCGAATATTCTCCCATCTTTCAACTTTAATAAATTATAAGTATCTGAGTCAGATGTTGTCGGTAATTCCCAAATATGCGAACGGAAGATTTCTACATCTTGAATCTGACTTTCAAAGAATTCTTTAGCTTTACTACAGTTCCTCGATAAAGTAACTTCTGCTGGAAGATTCCACAAATCTATGAATTTTCGATTGTAATAAAGTATCTCTCCGTCAAAGTTTATCGCAAGTATGCCGTTTGCAGTAGATTCTAAAGTTGAACTTAACAGAGAAAGCGAAGCTTGTAACTCATCGTCTGTTTTATTGTACTCAATAATTCCTTGTTCCAAACCATCCTTAATGTTCGGAGGTTTTACCAAAGACAGTTGTGTTTGTGAATTTTGCAACTCCACGTCTTGTTTGCAAGCATATACACAACATACTTGCTTATTGTCTAATCGTTCGAGAATAAAGGTGATTTTTACCCGAAATTCCTCACCTGCTTTATTTCGATAACAAGTTTCAAAATTGATTGAACCTTTTTTTTGCAGCAATTTCCATTGCTTCAGCCATTTTGAGCTTTCCCAGCCAGTATCTATTTCTGGCAATTTCAATGCGAGCATCTCTTGTCGAGAATAACCGACAAGCGAACAAGTTGCATCGTTAACGTAGATGAATTGAGCATTTTCTTCTACGCAAAAGACAGCATCTTTAGAGTGATTAATCAGTAATCTAGTTACTTTCAACTCTTCTTGGAGTTCTAACCTGATTTTTGAGTTAGGTTCAATAATCATAATCTTGAAGACAGTATATGCTCCACAATGCCGGTTGGATAATCCAAAGGTTGAATATTCAAGGTTTACTGACTCGTAACACCTTCTGAGCATGTTTCCCAAGCTTGCAGGAACTATCAAAAGATGCACTTTTCTATAAACGTTTCCTATAACCCTTCTTAAAATAAGTTATCAAAAAAAACAAAAAATTCATATAACTTTACATTTTTTTTCATATTTACTTAAGAAAATTATTTTCAAGCAGTTTAATGTCTTAAATAATGCTTATATTTCTACGTAAGAGTTACATTCGATTCTTCCAAGACAAGCTTTTCTATGTGATATCAATAAAAACATGAATCAAATTAACTGATGTTCCTCAAGCAATATAACTGAGACCAGAACAAACAAAATGGCAATATTAGATAGAAGCAAAAATAGATTTTATATGTTTACCATATTATTTTACTGCCTTATCCAATTTTAAAGTAAGAATCTTTCTGGTATTTTTTTGCCTTAGAATCAGTTTCACTCAAATGTTTTTACCTGGAAAATATATAGTGTAAAAACATACTCCTCTTTTAATTCTGTAGTTAAGTCCACTCAATAAACTAGCAAAAATGAAGAAGAATTTCAGATGAATAAAAGCTAATAATTACTAGAATTTATTTACTTTGCTTAATTCATTCTCTCATTATTTCCTCAAAATTTAACTATAAATTTTAGTTGTGCTACATCTGTCACAGGGTATAGTTGCAAAGGAAAAGAATACTACTTTATTTATATATGCATCTATCTTTAGGAGTATATTAAGTTTGATTACAAATTATTATCATTGTTTTTAAGTCGCATTCTGCTAGGTAAGGTGTACGTTAGGATGCCACTTGATAGCGAATATATTGTATCCATATATCTAAATCTAATTACTTAGATACGCAAACAATTTTACTTTTTATAATCTTCAATGCCTCTTATACCTTTCTTCTCAGGTGAATTGACTAGTTATTATAGTTCTATGTATTAGTTACTTTATATACTTCGCTTTTGTTTTTGCTGGTTTGAAATGTAAAGAAAAGCGAAAGAATTGGCAATGGAATCGAAAGATTTTTCATTGCAGCACCACATTAGAATTATGTAGGCTTGTTCCCATAAGCACAGAGTCTTGGTTTTTTTGCTTCTCTAGTTAAAATTTTTTTACTGACGGCAAAAGTGGTAATTAACCATTCCCGGTGTTTATAAGGCTGGGTGTGAAGTTATTAGAAAACGTTAAGGAAGCACAACCATAGGTTTCAGTTGCCATTGAAAGCGCATCCAAAGAAGTCGTGAATATTAAAAAGTCGGATACACCCAACCTTAGTTCAGGGAGCGTATATTAATTAATGGTTCAAAATTTAACTAAAAAAGTTTCTCCTGTGAGTGTAGAACAGGAAGAATCTTTAAAGGAAAGTTACGCGCAGGAGGTAGTCAGCAAGCTTGCTGAAGGAAGCAACGAAAATATCACCGTTGCTGATGCGGTCGCACAGATGTTTGAGAACTTGGGAGTAAAGTCAGCCTACGGAGTTTCTGGAGGTGCAATGGCATCGCTCTGGGGTGCTTTATCCAACAGTGATGTTGATGTATTGAATTTTCGTCATGAGGCTGGAGCGGCGTTTGCTGCGGCAGAGGGTTATTTTGCTAGCGGTAATCCTACCGTGGTGTTTACCACAGCAGGACCTGGAATAACTAATGCTTTGACCGGATTGTTTGCTGCACGTGGTGAAGGGGCAAAAGTGATTTTGCTGTCAGCTTGCACCTCAGCACCGCAGCGAGGACGGTGGGCAATTCAGGAAACCAGTACCGACACCTTACCTAGTAGTGGTATCTTCACCACTGGAACGGTGTTTAATTATGCTAGCACAGTAGAATCGGCTGCTCAATTGCCGCAAATATTCCGTAAACTTGCTTTGGGGTTATCTCAGCCTGGAGGGTACGTAGCTCATTTGAGCATACCTACGGCAGTACAGAATATGAGTATGGATGAAACTCGATTACCAGAGCGAGGTGTTAGCTGTTCGTTGATGACATCAAGTTCGGAAGTAGTTGCGAATGCAGCCAAGTTGCTTTGTGAAGGTACATTTGCTATTTGGCTGGGATTTGGAGCACGTGGTGCGGTTGATGAAATTCGTCAGCTTGCTGAAAAAACCGGAGCAGCAGTAATGTGTTCTCCTCGTGGTAAAGGAATTTTTCCAGAAAACCACCCTCAGTTTGTTGGGGTAACTGGTTTGGGAGGTCATGGTTCTGTGATGACATATATGCAAGAACAAGCTCCCATTCGGACGTTGGTTTTGGGAAGCCGTTTGAGCGAACCAACTTCTTTCTGGAATAAAGACATGGTTCCTTCCAAAGGTTTTATCCATGTTGATATAGACCCCAGTGTGCCGGGAGTTGCTTATCCTCATGCAGAAACTTTGGGGATTCAGTCTGATGTTAAAGCTTTTGTCAGACAGTTGTTAAGTTTTTTGGAAGCCGAAGAAAACTTTGAGTCGAAGATAAAAGCATCTCAACCTTCATCGTTACCGAAGCCGGAACGCTTGACTGTTGAAACCGGACAGGAATCACCCATCAGACCGGAGGTTTTGATGGAAGCAATTCAACAGGTAATTGTTGATAATAGCGATGCAGTTGTAATGGCTGAGTGCGGTAATTCCTTTACCTGGTCAACAAATCTATTGCGTTTCTCCCAAGCGAATCGCTATCGAGTCAGCACTGGAGTTGGTGCGATGGGACATGCGGTGACTGGTGTTGTAGGTGCGGCTCAAGCTCGTAACGGAAAAGCCGTGGCTATTGTGGGAGACGGAGCTATGTTGATGAATAATGAAATCAGCACTGCCGTTAAATATCAGCTTCCAGCAATTTGGATTGTTCTCAACGATGCTCGTTACAACATGTGCCATCAAGGCATGAAAATGTTAGGTATGACGGGCGCAGATGCAATCATCCCAGAGACAGATTTTGAAATGATTGCTCGGGGAATGGGAGCCGAAGGAATTCGAGTAAGTAAAGAATCTGAAATTACAGCAGCATTAGAAAAAGCTATTGCTGCAAATGGTCCGGTGATAATTGACGTTCTTATCGACCCAGATAGACCTGCTCCTTCTAAAGGACGCAATAAAGGTTTAGCTTCTCAAGGAGTTAAATCAACTTCTGAAAAGAAACCAAAAGTACAAGCGTCATTTCCAAACGTTTAGGAAAGTTAGGAGTTAGGAGTTAGGAGTTAGGAGTTAGGAGTTAGGAATTAAGAGTTAAAAGTTATTAGTTGAATTTTTTAACAAATTAATTTCCTACAACTAGCAACTAACAACTAACCAATAACAACTAACCACTAACAACTAATAACTAACAAGGAGCAGATAGTTTGAATCTTTTCGGAAATGTCACGGAGATGGGTCACGAGCAGGTATTGTTTTGTAATGGGAAAGACCCAGATATCAAAGCAATAATTGCTATTCACGATACGAGTTTGGGACCTGCGATGGGTGCAACAAGAATGTTGCCTTATATTGATGAAGAAGCTGCTTTAAAAGATGCTTTACGTTTAAGTCGGGGGATGACTTATAAAGCTGCTTGTGCCAATATTCCTGTTGGTGGAGGTAAAGCTGTAATTATTGGTAATCCCAAACATAAAACTGATGAACTGTTGTATGCTTACGGGCGTTTTGTTAATAGTTTGAACGGACGTTTTATTACGGGTCAAGATGTAAATATGACCCCGGAAGATGTGAGAAAAATTAGTAGAGAAACTAATTACGTTGTCGGTGTTGAAGAAAAGTCTGGTGGTCCTGCTCCGGTAACTGGTTGGGGTGTGTTTCTGGGTTTGAAAGCGGCAGTAGAATTTCGCTTGAAAACTTCAGATTTAAGAGGCTTGAAAGTAGCGGTTCAAGGATTAGGAAATGTTGGGACAAATCTTTGTCGTCATTTACATGAAAATGGTGCGAAGCTGTTTGTAACTGATATTAATCCAGAGAGAACTGAGGAAATTAAGCGTTTATTTGGTGCTACGATTGTCGAGCCTTCAGAAATTTATGGACTTGATGTTGACGTATTTTCTCCTTGCGCTTTAGGTGGGATTCTAAACAGTGAAACTATCCCTCAAATTAAAGCAAGCGTAATTGCAGGTGCTGCGAATAATCAACTTGGTGAAGAAAAACCAGACGGAATGAAGCTTGTTGAAAAAAGTATTCTTTATGCTCCCGATTATGTAATTAATGCGGGTGGATTAATCAATGTTTATAACGAAATGATTGGTTATAACGAAGAAAAAGCTTTTAAGCAAGTAAAGAATATTTATAATACTTTGCTGGAAATTTTCGACCGAGCTGAAAAGCAGCAAATTACCACCGACGATGCTTCCAAGCAGTTAGCAGAAGAGAGAATTGCCAATGCAAAAAATCTCAAAAAAGTATTAGCAACAACCGCATCAGCTAACGGTAAAAACGGTAAAAGCTAAGTAATTACTTCTTGTCTTGGAAATTTGCTCCATTTGGGGAGACCCCAAGACCGCAATTTCCGCTACTTTTTACTTTTTACTTTTACCTAGGGGTGACAATGGAAAAAAATACGTTTGCAACATCAGCTTATATTTCAACTTCACCAAAAACAGCTTTTGACTATCTTTGTAGTCTAAAGAATTTGGATGAATGGACGCTGTTTAGCCGAATGAAGGAAAAAATCGACGAAGATACCTATAGAGGAACTGCATCTGGTTATCACGAAGACCTTTTCTATCATGTTAAAAAGTTAGAAAATCCTAAATTCTACGGGATTGAATGGCATTGTGGATTAGAATATCAAAAATATTTTCAAGTCTATCCAGTACTGCTTTTTCCCACCGACTACATAGCACCGGGAACAGATGAAAAAGGTGTATATTTCCACTGGTTGAGTTTTGTTGACCCAAAACGACAAACCGGAATGATTATGCAAGGTATTCATACGGTACATACTTCCGAATGTCGCTCTCTAAAAGCAAATCTTGAGCGTAAAGAAGGTCTGACTAGTGCAGCGAAAGGAAGACATTTTGTAGATACCGATACTATATATGTTGATGCACCAATTGAAATGGGTATCGAATTTCTGCAAGATTTGCGGAATATGGACGAATGGGCACATTTGATTACACCTAACGGTCAGGTTTCTGCTTCCGAAGGTGAGTTTACTGATGAATACGGTAAGAAAGTAAAAGCGAGGGTGGAATTACATGCTTTGAGTAAATACTATTTACTCGAACAAGAATTTTACTATCCAGAATACGAATATTATCAGCGGACTCCGATGCTGTTAATACCCACATCTTATGCATTTGCAGACCCTCAAGCTAGAGGTTTTATTATGCATCGAATGAGTTTCTGGAGAGCAGATAAATCTGAAGTTCATGGAAAGCTGCAAATTGAAGATTTGGGTGCTGAAAGTATGAATATCAAACGGATGCTCGAATGTAAAGCTGGTAATATGGAAAGCTTTAACAGAGGGATGAGCTATATACCGCAGTAGGATTTTGGATTTTGGATTTTAGATTTTGGATTTTGGATTTTAGCAACGGATGCGTTTTTTCCATTTTGAAGAAATCATTCCCAACTTTTAAATCTGTTGAAGTCCAATCAAATTAATCGAACATCGAACAAATCCTAATTTTCTACATTTTTATTTTCTTTGATATTTTGTCGGGGTGTTTTCAACTAATTTCTATAGGTGATTGAGTTTTACTCGTATAACCTCCCTCTTGTTAGGGAGGTTAGGGTAATTTGAGCCAGATTTTTCTTAGATACAACTCACTTATTGATTATTTATAAATGACAGCACAGCTACTTACAAACACATCTTTTACAATAATTGCCGAAGGTCTTAATAATCCTAAAGGATTGACGTTTGCTCCCAACGGTAGTTTGTATTTTACAGAAGCAGGAATCGGGGGAGATGGAGCTTTAATTCCTGCTCCTAGCGGTCAGGGAAATTTACATTACGGAACTAGTGGTCGTATTTCTAAAATTGAAAATGGTACCGTCCAACCTGTATTAACAGGATTACCTTCGGTAGCGTTTCCCGACGGTTCTGGTGCTGCTGGTCCTCACGATATCAAGTTCGATGGTGCGGGGAAGGCTTATGTTCTCATAGGTTATGCGGCTAATCCAGCTTTTCGTAAATCACTTGGTAATACTGACTTGGGTAAAATTATTACTTTTGAGACGAGTAATAATACTTGGTCAAGTATAGCAGATATCACTAACTGTGAAGATATCAACAAGATTGCATCAAGCAATAGTGAAGTTGCGAGCAATCCCTTGTCTTTATACGTAGACAGTAATAAATTGGTGATAGTTGATGCTGGCGCTAACTGTCTCTTCAGCGTAAATACTGACGGCGGCAATTTAGAACTATTTGCTGCAATACCCGAGCGGATATTAACTAATCCAATATTTCCCGGTGCGAAATCGCAAAACTTTGACCGGGGACATGTTCCAGCACCTGGTGCTTATCCTCAAGCACCACCACAAGTGCCGATTCAATCGGTACCCACGGATGCTGTCAAAGGTCTGGATGGTACTTATTATGTTTGCGAATTTAGCGGCTTTCCTTTCCCTGAAGGAGGCGCAAATATCTATAAAATCAGTGCGGATGGAGAAGTTGAAGTTTTTGCTTCTGGATTCACGCAGTTAATAGATATGACCTTTGATGCTGAGGGTAATTTGTATGTTTTGCAACATATGAATCAGTCTGGTTGGAAAGGGAGACCCGATGGAGCTTTGATTAAAATTGCTCCAGATAAAGAGCGTACAGTGCTTTTCGAGGGTAATGGATTAGAGATGCCCTCAGCTATGACAATAAGCCCTGATGGTGCTTTTTATATCATCAATAGAGGTGGTCGTCCGGGAATTGGACAGATTATCAGAATTGAAAATCTTAAAGGTATTCCCTAAAGTATTTCTCCTTACATTTAGCAATACGTCACCGATTGCGAATAACGCGAGCTATGTAAATGGAAAACAAGTTTCAAGCTAATAATCTGCTTGATATTCTATCCCAGTAATTGGGGTCGTTCTGAAAAGAACCGTATTTATCTTATAGACCACCAATCAATTTCACAAACCTATGAAGTTCAAGTCAATTGCTTTAACGCTTTTCACTGTAAGTATTGCTTCAGTCTTTGGAACGACAGCAGCACAAGCAGCTTCGCTATCGGTACTAGCTGACGGACTAGATAACCCTCGTAACTTCGACTTCGACTCCGAGGGAAACATTTATTTAACAACTAGTGGTAGAGGTGGAGATGGAGAAGATGGACGATGCGTTCCTTCCCCAAGTTCGCAGTTCATTCCCTTGTGTGCGGGTAATACAGGTTCTCTATTAAAAATAGGTACCGACGGTAGTACTTCAACAGTAATTCCAGATTTAGCTTCCTTAGCTTTGACTCCTTTTGGAGAACAAGCAGCAGGTCCAGCCGACTTTAAGTTTGATAACAACGGAAATGCATATCTATTGATGGGTTATGCTGGGGACCCTTCTACTAGCGGACCAATCTTACAGACTCCTACACTAGGGAAGCTATATGAAGTAGACCTAGACAACGGTGCTTTAGGAAGAGAAGTTGCTGACTTTGCTCAGTATGAAGTAGACAATAACCCCGATAATACCGACATCATCACCAATCCTTACGCAATGACGATTAAGGATAATACAGCTTTTGTAGTTGATGGTGGTGCGAACGTAATTTGGAAAACTCCTCTCGACCAAGGTGGTATTGAGAATGTAGCTGCGTTCCCTATCCTACCTGTTGACCAAAGCGAATTAGAATTTCCTAGTTTTGAACCCCCCGGTGAAATTCCAGATTCACCAGGACTACCAGCAGCACCAGGAGGTCAAGGTAGCGAAGACGCACCAAGCGGTCCTCCGGGGCCACCTCCCGGATTAGAAGGAGAAGAAACAAGTCAAGATTTTCCGATTACATTCCAATCAGTACCTACAGGAATTGTTGAATCTCCCGATGGTGATTTTACAGTAGCTGAATACTCTTATTTTCCTTATCCAGAAGGTAGAGCAAGATTATATTCAGTTGACAGTGATTTGAATATTGAAGAAACAATTACCAACGGTGGTGATGGTTTCACTCAGTTAACCGGTACAGCATACGACGAAGAAGGAAACCTCTACGTATTGCAACATATGAACACCTCCGAGTGGAAAAATATTCTCCAAGGTGGGGAAGTAATCGGAGATATTAGCAGTTCAATTATCAAAGTTGCTGCTGATGGAACTCGCGAAACCATTTGGAACGGTAACGGTTTAGAAGCTGCTTCTGGTTTAACTTATCGTGACGGAGCTTTGTACACTGCAAACCGCGCTCGTCTAGCAGACCAGGGTCAATTAGTCAAGATTTCATTAGGTCAAGGTGGTGACAAACCCACGAAAGTTCCCGAACCCGCTTCCGTTCTAGGTTTAATGGGAGTTGTAGCGGCTGGTGCAGCCTCGAAATACAAGAAGCGCAAGCGTCAGGAAGAGCAGCTAGAAGAAATCTTAGACAACGTAGAAGTTGTTTAACAGTCAACTGTTAGCCGTAAAAATACTTGCCCGAACTAAGTAAGAAAAACAGCAAGTAACTGTTGCTTGAATCTAATAAACAGCAACTTGCTGTAATAGTTCCAGGTCAAGACCTGGACGCATTACCTAATCAAGAGTATAACTAGCCCTATCGGGATTTTCAACGATGAAGATTGTATCAAAAATTTCGTTAATGCTTGCGAGTGCGGGATTTGTCGTTTTAGCTGCTGCTGCTGAAGCTAAAGCAATAAACCTGACATACGATAGCCAAATTGGTGAGCCAGGATTCGCTCCGGGACAGCTGTTTGTTCCTCAAGGTGTGGGAGAACGGGATGCAGATGGCAATATTTATGTAAGTAACGGTCGCGGTTTGAATCCCGACGGTACTTTCAATCCCAACGTTGGTAACAAAGTTGATGTATTTAGCCCTGACGGTACCTACTTACGCTCAATTGGAGGAGTTGGTTCTCAAGAAAGAGGAAGAGGTTTTGACGAACCAGCCGACTTAAAATTTGACTCCATAACCGGTAACTTATACGTAGGTGACGTTTTCAACAGCGAAATCGACGTATATAATCCTGACAGTGGAGAATTTGTCACCTCCTTTGGTTCTTTCAGCGGTCGGGGAGAAGGAGATATTTTCTTCGGTCCTGGTGGTATGGATTTTGACGCTCAAGGAAACTTACACGTAACCGACTTTAGCGGTGACGAGGTTAAAGTTTACGGTAGAGAAGGCGAATTAGTCAAAACCTACGGTAGTTTGGGTTCCGACCCAGGACAGTACAACGGTCCTGCTGGTTTAGCTATATCTGAAAATACTGGCAGAATTTACATCAACGACCAGTTTAATAACCGAATTCAGGTGCTTGATTCCGATACTAATCCTTTGTTTGCTTTTGGAACAGAAGGGGTAGAACCGGGACAATTCAACGAACCCATCGGTATTGACTTGGACGAAAACGAGAATATTTACGTAGCAGATTCTCAAAACAGCCGCGTTCAAGTATTTGATAAAGAAGGTAACTTATTAACAGTTTACGGCGAACCAGCTGTCAACGAAGAAGGTCAACCTGTTCCTCCTCCACAACTTGGTCAACCTCCATTTGGTGACCCCTTGGACTTGAGACCGGGTAGATTCAACTGGAGTGCTGGTTTGCAATACAACGACGGTAAAGTTTATGTAGGTGACTTTTTCCAAGGTCGCGTACAGGTATTGAATGTAGAAGGTCAAAAAGCACCAACAAAAGTACCCGAACCTACAGCTTTATTCGGTTTAGGTATATTTGCGCTCGGTGCTGTAACTAAGTTGAAGAAGAAGCAATCTGCTGTCTAATTGATTTGTAATTAATTCTCGTTCCCAGTCTCGCACTGGGAACGCTCAATTTGAAAGTTCCATATATTTCCTGATTACATAACAAATATTGTTGCAATCTTCACACAATAGTTCTTTGACAACGATAAAATATCGTTAAAAGCAGCACATTGTATCAACTTGTGAATCTTGCTTAGTTAAGTATGAATTGGAAATATTTTTTCTAAATTCTTTCTAAATACTGAGAAGAATTAGTTAGTAATCAATCATATTAAATTTGAAAAATATTAAATTTGAAAGGTGTATCGCAAGTTTTACAGATAAACCGCTGACAGATAAAGAACTACATAGGAACTATCAATCGGTAATTATATATAAACAATAAACGATATAGAAAAATGTCTTTAACTGCAAACTATATAGAAACGAAAAATATTACTGCTGAAGATTTACTTTATCGATGGGTATCGCGACGGGTTGATATTGAAGCTATCAATTGGTTAGACAAAAAGCGACAGCAGATTAGCAAAAGTGAGACACCTTTTGTATTTTTTACTGCTTTTAGTGCGGTACCTCGTTATACGAACAAAAACGAGATACAGCCAACGCTAGAAGAATTAGAATCAGCCTCAAATATTTGCAATAACTGGTTTCCCGCTCATTGGACTATAGACCAAGCTGCTCGCACATTGCTATTATTAAGTTTACCTACAGGTGACGTAGATAAATATTTTCAGATATTAGACCAAGTATTTGCGGCTGCTGACGTTAGAGAATTAATAGCGCTATACCAAGCATTACCACTGCTTCCTGCTGCTGAGAAAATGCACAATCGTGCTGCTGAGGGTATCCGCAGTAATATGACAGCAGTTTTCAACGCTGTTGCTTTAAATAATCCTTACCCAGCAAAATACTTAGACAATTTAGCTTGGAATCAAATGGTTTTGAAAGCTTTGTTTGTTGGTAGTCCTTTGTATTTAATCCAAGGATTAGACAAACGAGCAAACCCTGATTTAGCAAGAATGTTGGTTGACTACGCTCACGAACGGTGGAGTGCTGGACGCAACGTATCACCAGAACTATGGAGATGTGTTGGAAAATTCGCCAACAGTGAAATGTTGGCAGATTTAGAGCGGGTTTTGACCGAATCTCACATTGAAACCGATTCCAACGGTAAAGGACAGCAGAAATTGCTGGAAAGAAGCGCAGCAGCTTTAGCTTGTGCTGATTGTCCCTTACCCGAAGCTCAAGAAATTCTCGCTCGATATCCAGAATTACAAAATGATATTCAAGCAGGAATGTTGACTTGGAAGAACGTTAAGTAAGTTAGGAGTTAGGAGTTATGAGTTAGGAGTTAATAATTATCAATTGTATTTTTCACTTTTTCTGATTTGTTTATTATCTGATAATTCTCAACTCCTAAATTTATTTTTTAATAGTAATCAAAAATTTGTCGTTAAACCTTAAAACTCAAATCTTACAACTCCTAACAACTATCAACTTTCACCCGAAGGGTGTGGATCATCAACTAACAACTAACAATTAAAAAAATTATGTATATCGACCCACATATTCACATGAGTTCCCGGACAACCGACGATTACGAAAAAATGCGTGATGCGGGAATTGTTGCGGTAATTGAACCGGCTTTCTGGATGGGACAACCGAGAACTAATATTGGTTCTTTTCAAGATTATTACAGTAGTTTGGTTGGTTGGGAACGCTTTCGAGCTTCGCAATTTGGGATTAAACATTACTGCACTATCGGTTTGAATTCTAAGGAAGCAAATAACGAACCTTTAGCGGAACAAGTAATGGAATTATTACCTTTATACGCTTGCAAAGAAGGTGTGGTTGCTATCGGTGAAATTGGTTACGACGATATGACACCAGCGGAAGATAAGTACTTTCGCTTACAGCTAGAACTAGCAAAAGAATTAGATATGTTGGTGATGATTCATACACCACATCGCGATAAAAAAGCAGGAACCAGTCGCAGCATGGATGTATGTATCGAGCATGGTTTAGAACCATCCAAAGTAGTGATGGATCACAACAACGAAGAAACCGTCAAAGAAGTATTAGATAGAGGTTTCTGGGCTGCATTTACAATTTACCCGAACACCAAAATGGGTAACGCTCGTATGGTGGAAGTTGTGCGTCAATACGGTTGCGAACGAATCATTGTAGACAGTAGCGCGGACTGGGGAGTCAGCGACCCCTTAGCAGTACCAAAAACCGCTCAACTGATGCTAGAAAGGGGAATACCCGAAGCCCACATGCGAGCCACCTGTTACGAAAACGCTCTCGCAGCATACAGTCAAAGCGGTCAAATAAAAGAATCCGATTGGTTGAATCCCACCCCAATCGACCAGCGCGAATTATTCAGCGGTAACTCCGTACTCCGAGGACAACAACCAGTTGTGGAAACTAATACCGAATATGCATTGATTGAGTAAATCAGTGAACAGTAAACAGTGAACAGTTAGGAGTTAGGAGTTAAGAATTAAAAGTTATTAATTTCCCTCTCTCACTCTCTCCCTCCCTCACTCCCTCACTCCTTGTCTCCCCCCTCTTCCCCCTCTCTCCTTGTCCCCTCTAAAAACAATGAACACAGCAGCTTTAAACACCAATCGTCTCTGGGCATATTTACAGTTAACGCGACCGGCAAATATCATTACTGCTTGGGCGGATATACTGGCAGGTATTGCGGCTTCTGGTTTTGCTATTTTTGATAATCCGGTACCTGCTGCATGGTTGATTTTAGCTACTACTGGTTTATACGGTGGTGGTGTTGTATTCAATGACGTTTTTGATGCGGAACTGGATGCAAAAGAAAGACCGGAAAGACCTATACCCAGTGGCAGAAGTTCGTTATGGGGAGCAACTTTTTTAGGTAGCGTTCTTCTAGTTATTGGTGTATTGGCTGCGGCTCAAGTTTCTTGGTTGAGTTTTACTATTGCTTGTGGTGTTGCTGCTGCTGCTTTACTTTATGACGCTTACGCAAAACATCATAGGTTTTTCGGTCCTTTAAATATGGGGATTTGTCGCGGTGGTAATTTGCTTCTGGGTGTGAGTATCTTATCCCCGATGGTAAGGGAAAGTTGGTATTTAGCTCTGATTCCGATTATTTATATTGGTGCAATTACGGCTATTAGCCAAGGTGAAGTTCATGGTGGTAAACGCAGCACAGGTATTGTAGCCTTAGTATTAATGGGTACGGTTATTACTGGATTATTAGGGCTTAGTTGGCTAAATAAATCTTACTTTTTAGCAGTATTACCATTCGTAATTTTACTTAGCTGGCGCGTAGTGGTTCCTTTTGTGCGGGCAGTAGGTCAACCAAGTGCAGAGAATATACGTAAAGCAGTGCGTTCCGGTGTTTTATCTCTTATAGTGTTAGATGCAACTCTTAGCTGTAGTTTCACTGGTTTACCTTATGGTTTATTAGTGTTGTGTTTGCTACCTTTATCTATAATGCTGGCAAGACTATTTGCGGTAACTTAAAACACATTTAGAAAGAGTTAGGAGTTATTTTGGATTTTGGATTTTGGATTTTGGATTATTTACTAATTACTAATTACCAATTACCAATTACCAATTACCCACTACCAATTACTAATTACCAACTACCAATTACCAATCCCCAATCCCCGATTCCCAAAGTTAAATTAATTTATAGAAAATCGATGTAAATGCAAATTCTAATTTATTCTTATAATTATCATCCCGAACCTATCGGAATTGCTCCTTTAATGACTGAACTTGCTGAGGGGTTAGTTCAAAAAGGTCATGAAGTACGGGTGATTACAGGTATGCCTAATTATCCACAGCGCGAGATTTACGAGCAATACCGGGGAAAGTGGTATGTTACAGAAGAAAAAAATGGCGTAAAAATTCAACGCTGTTATTTAAGAATAAAATCTAAACCTAATTTAATTGATAGGTTGTTATTAGAATTAAGTTTTGTATTTACAAGTTTACCGCAGGCTTTTAACGGTTCGCGACCTGATGTTATTCTCTTAACTGTTCCACCTTTATTAGTTACCTTACCTGCGATATTTTTAGGTTGGTTTTATAATTGTCCGGTAGTATTAAACGTCCAAGATATTTTGCCAGAAGCAGCGATAAAGACTGGATTGTTGAAAAACAAATTTATGATTCGCGCTTTGGAAGTTTTAGAAAAATTTGCTTATCAAAAATCTCATACAATTAGCGTTATTGCAGATGGATTTGTCAAGAATTTAGTTCATAAAAAAGTTCCAATTAATAAGATTGCCTGTATTCCTAATTGGGTCAATGTTAATTTTATTCGTCCTCTTCCCCAAAAAGCTAAAAGGTGGAAAGAAATTCACAAATTAGAAGATAAATTTGTGGTGCTTTATTCGGGAAATATTGCTTTAACTCAAGGTCTAGAAACGGTAATCGAAACAGCAGCATCGTTAAGGCATATTTCCGAAATTGCTTTTGTAATTGCTGGGGAATCTAAGGCTTTAAAAAGACTACAAAAACACTGTCTGGCTTGTGGTGCAGATAACGTTTTACTGCTACCTTTGCAACCAAGAGAGAAGTTACCGGAAATGCTAGCGGCTGCGGATGTGGGTTTGGTCGTGCAAAAACGCAATGTAATTTCCTTTAATATGCCTTCCAAAATACCATTATTATTAGCTTCTGGAAGTCCAATTATTGCTTCTGTTCCAGCTTCAGGAACAGCTGCTCGTGCAGTTAGACAAAGCGGTGGTGGTGTAGTTGTTGCTCCAGAATCACCCCAAGATTTAGCTGCTGCAATCATGAGTTTATACAGCAATCCAGTTTTAGCAGCAAAACTAGCTAATAAAGCCAGAAAATTTGCTATCGAACGCTATTCATTTGAACAAGCATTAACCGCATACGAAGCTGTTTTTGCTCAAGCTATTTCTCGCAAGATACCTGCTATTTTACCAACCATGGAAAAGAAATTAGGAGTTAGGAGTTAGGAGTTAGGAGTTAGGAGTTAGCGGAAAGTTTGGGGTGTCGGTTTCCGGAGTCACTGCGTTGCGGAGGTTCCCTCCGTTGTAGCAAGTGACGTTCCCCAAAACTTTCCAAGACGGAGTTAGGAATTAATAATTAAAATATATTTTGATTGTAAACAATACAGTTTTTTGCTAATTTAAATTATTTATTCAAACGGAATGTAGAGACGTAAAATTATGCCCTTACGGGCACGCTGCGCTAATACGTCTCCCAACGTTAAAGAGAAAACGAGCCAGGTACATTTCATCAAATTTAACGGTTTATATTTCAGTCCTATTTATCTTACCGAACAGCATCATTATTATTATTAAGTGGAGGCAGAGCCTCTAAAAACTTGTTCCCAGGTTGAACCTAGGAAACAGAACAATTATCGCCATTTTTTTTACATATTCCTAATTACCAACTACCAACTTCCAATTACCAATTTTTCATTCCCTTCAACTAATAATAAATCAATTATCAAAAAATATATCGATTATACATACTAAATACGAATTACCCGATTACAGTATAATTGTGTTACTAGAATAGAATTTTAATAAACCTTCATCATAGGCATTTTGACATTTTTTCTGAAATTATATCGCTACATTAATAACTAATAACTTATACCTAATTACCAACAAAGAACTATATTTATGATTTCTAATACAGAAAACAAGGATAAGTCTCACCGCATTACTATTATCGGGGGACGAGGCAAAATGGGACAGTGGTTTGCTCGGGAACTATCGAAATGCGGTCATCATGTTTATGCTTTTGGAAATCAAGACTGGTCGGATGCTCAAAGGTTACTTGGTGATGCTGATTTGGTGTTAGTTTCGGTTCCGATTGAAAAAACAGTAGAAATAATTAAACGTGCTGCTCAATATCTCAAACCGAGTACAGCTATCGCTGATATCACCAGCGTCAAAACCGAACCCGTGAAAGCTATGTTGGAGCATCACAAAGGTGCTGTAATGGGTTTACATCCGATGTTTGGTCCAAAAGTCGAATCCTTTGCAGAACAGATTATAGTGGTGTGTCGGGGACGGAATGAAGAAAAGTTTCAATGGTTATTAGATTTCTTCAAAGCTCAAGGTAGCAAATTAGTAGAATCTACTCCAGAAGAACACGATAAAATAATGCTAACAACTCAAGCAATCAGACATTTTGCTAGGTTTAGTTTAGGTGTCTTTCTAGCTGAAGAAAACACCGATATTCAGCGTAGTTTATCAATGGCTAGTCCAACTTATAAACAGGAAATTGATATCCTTAAACGCTTGTTTGCTCAAAGTTCGCATTTATGTGCGGACATTATGTTAGCGACAGAAGAAAGATGTGAAGCAATAGTTTCTCTAGCCGAAACTTACAGTCGCTTAGCTAAACTTGCATCTCAAAAAGATAGAGCAGCATTAGTTAAAGAGTTTGAAACTACCCAAAAGTTTTTTAATCAGGCTTTTGCTGCTAGCGAAAAACAAAATCAGCAGGTAGAAGATTATTTGATAAATAATAGCTTTAGTTCACAAGATAATTATCAATTACCAGTTAACAGCGAACATTTATCAGTGAACAGTTAGGAGTTATCAATTACCTATTACTTATTACTCATTACCAATTACCAATTACTAATTCCCAATTATCTATGTTTATAAACTATGCAAATCGATATATATCATGATACTGTATGCCCCTGGTGTAGAATTGGGAAAAAGCACCTTTTTGATGCGCTTTGTGAATATCAACTTGAAGCTGTAGAGATTCGTTGGCACCCTTTTCTTTTAGATAATTCTGTTCCTAGTGAGGGATATGAATTTCGTAATTTTATGCAGCAGCGAAAAGGGATGTCACCGCAACAGTTAGAGCAAATGTTTGATTATACGAGACGTATGGGTGAAGCTGCTGGAGTAATTTTAGATTTTGAAAATGTTCGTTTAGCTGTTAATACTACTCTGTCTCACCAACTAATTGCATTAACTCCGGAGCCTCTAAAAAGTAAGGTTGTTGAAGAAATTTATAAAGCTTATTTTGAAAAGGGTTTAAATCTAGGAAGTATTGATATTATAGTAGAAATTGCCAAATTATGCGGAGTCTATTCTCCTGAAATAATACAAAAGCTAAATAATCAAAATACCCGCAATGCAATTATTTACGAATCAAATAAAGCCCGAAGTTCGGGTATAAATAGCGTACCTGTTTTTATTATTAATAACGACATAAATATTAGTGGTTCCCAGTCGAAAGAAACGTTTATTAAACAGTTATCAGCGAACAATTAAGAGTTAGGAGTTAGGAGTTAGGAGTTAATTTTTCTCCAATTACCAACTACCAGCTAACAATTACCAATTACCAACTAACAACTAACAATTACCAATTAACAACTAACAACTAACAACTACCAATTACCAATTACCAATTACCAATTACCAATTACCAATTACCAATTACCAATTACCAATTATTAATTATTAATCATGATATTAGAAGTAAAAACCAAGACTAAATATAATCTGCAACCGATTCAGCAACGTGTTGAAGTAAGTTTTAATTATCCAGTTCACTTTACTAATGGCATTTTTGATGTAGATAATCCCTTATTAGCACAAGTTATTACAGGTGATGGGGAAACGAAACCGAAAAAAGTTGTAGCTGTTGTTGATGGTGGTTTGCTGTTACATCAAGATGAGTTGCTCGAACAATTACGTGAATATTGTCGTTTTAATTCTTCAATTTTGAGTCTGGAAGCTGAACCGATGGTAGTTCCTGGTGGTGAAGCAGCGAAAAACAATCCTCAACTGGTTGAAGAAATTCATCAGTTGGTTAATGCTGTTGGTATCTGTCGCCACTCTTATATTATTGCTGTTGGTGGTGGTGCTGTACTTGATTTAGTAGGATATGCAGCCGCTACAGCCCATAGAGGAATCCGTCTTATCCGTATTCCTACCACTGTTTTAGCTCAAAATGATTCTGCGGTAGGAGTTAAAAACGGTATCAATGCTTTTGGTAAAAAGAACTTTTTGGGAAGCTTTGCACCTCCTTACGCTGTTCTCAATGATTTTGATTTTCTGAGCAGTCTTAACCAGCGAGATTGGATTTCGGGTATTGCTGAAGCAGTGAAAGTCGCACTGATTAAAGACGCGGACTTTTTCGAGTTTATTGCTGATAATGCAGCACTTTTAGCTCGTCGCGATTTAGCAACAATGCAGCAGGTAATTTACCGATGCGCTCAGCTACATTTACAACATATTGCCACCAGCGGCGATGCTTTTGAAATGGGTTCCTCTCGTCCTCTAGATTTTGGACATTGGGCGGCTCATAAGCTCGAACAGTTGACCAAATACCGCTTACGTCATGGTGAAGCGGTTGCAATTGGTATGGCTTTGGATAGTACTTATTCTTATTTAGAAGGAATGCTAACTCATTCAGAATGGCAGCAAATACTGAATACTTTAAAAACATTAGGATTTGAGCTATACGTTCCCGAACTCAATGAAGAATCTGAAATAGAACATCCGAGATGTTTGTTCCGGGGGCTAAAAGAATTCCAAGAACATTTGGGTGGGGAACTAACCCTAACTCTTCTGCAAAGAATTGGAGAAGAAATAGAGGTTCATACAGTGAAAAATTCTTCATATCAACAAGCAATTACATTGTTATCTAATGCGAAAATGTAATCATTCGCAATGTTTTTATTTGCGATTTGCATATAGCATTTTGATAAACAGCTATAAATATGAAAATATTTTCTAACAAAAACTTTCACCTGACTTACTGCACCAACATTCACCCTGGTGAGGATTGGAGTCAGGTTTTTGCTAATTTAAAGCAATACATTCCATCTCTCAAAAAAAAGCTATCTCCACATCAACCATTCGGTATTGGTTTGCGTTTAGCGGATGCAGCATCTAGAGAACTTTTGCTGGATAAAACTTTAGAAGAGTTTAAATCGTGGCTAAACGAACATGATTTATACGTTTTTACACTGAATGGTTTTCCTTATGGAGGCTTCCATTCACAGGTAGTTAAAGACAAAGTTTATGCACCAGACTGGTCTAAACAAGAGCGTTTGGACTATACATTAAGATTAACTAAAATTCTTGCTGAGCTTATACCCGATGACATGGAAGGTAGCATTTCCACAGTACCGCTATCTTATAAACCCTGGTTCGAGGGTAATCACCTTTCTCAAGCCAAAGTAATCAGCAGTGGGACTATTCATATAGCCCAAATAGTAGCGCAGATGGTACGAATCCGCGCTGCGACCGACAAAATTCTGCATCTGAATTTAGAACCAGAACCAGATGCATTACTTGAAAATGCTGATGAGGTAATAAAGTATTTTGAGAAGTACCTGCTACCTATAGGTGGAACATATTTAGCCAAAAACTTAGGAATTCCTCAAGCAGCTGCCGAAGTTTTATTACTCGAACACGTGCGAGTATGTTACGACACCTGTCATTTTGCAGTCGAGTACGAAAACCCAGTTTCTGTTTTCCAGAAATTTACAGCAGCAGGAATTCAGATTGGCAAAATTCAAATTAGTGCAGCGATAAAAGCAGAAATACCGCAAGATAAGAGCGAACGGCTATTATTAAAAGAGAGATTGCAGCCTTTTGCCGAATCCACATATTTACATCAAGTAATTGCTCGTCAACCAAACGGAAAATTAGAGCATTATCAAGATTTAGGAAGCGCTTTATCTTTTCTAGAAGAAAGTACGGCTGCTGAATGGCGAACTCACTTTCACGTACCATTATTTATAGATGATTACAAAGTTTTAAAATCAACTCAAGACGACATTGTTACCGTATTTGAGCTATTACAAAATAACGATATTTGTAATCATTTAGAAATCGAAACCTATACTTGGGAAGTATTACCTCCCGAGATGAAAGTTGATATAGCAGCATCTATTCAGCGCGAGTATGAATGGGTTTTATGGAAACTACAATCAGTTAATTCTCAAGAGTTGGTTGAAATTGGGTAATTGGTAATTGGTAATTGGTAAGAATTACGCAAAAATATAGCTATTATCAATAGTAGGAGCCGAATAGCTTCCTTGATTTTTAACCAATTTATAGCCCTCAACTACCAATTAACAACTAACAACTATAGGATTACTATTTGATTTTTTCTAATACGTAGGGTGTGTTATCGCGTTAGCGTAACGCACCATTACACAAGATTTTTGGTGCTACAAATAATACCAATTACCAATTATCCATTTTTACTCAAGATTTTTGGCGCTTAAGCGCAACTACGAACCTATCCCCTATATTTAATATGAAAAAAACAGTCGTAATTAACGTAGTCGGATTAACTAAAAATCTATTGGGAAAGCATACACCAATACTTTCAAAGTGGGCGGAAAAAGGAAAAGTGGCGACAGTAGAATCTATTTTACCTGCGGTGACTTGTTCAGCACAGTCTACTTATGTTACTGGTAAAATGCCGTCGGAGCATGGGATTGTTGGTAATGGTTGGTATTTCCGAGATGATTGTGAAACTAAGTTTTGGAGACAGTCAAATAAGTTAGTTCAATCACCGAAAATATGGGAGATAGCGCGGGAGTTGGATGCTGATTTTACCTGCGCTAATATGTTTTGGTGGTACAACATGTACTCTTCAGTTAATTACTCGGTAACTCCTCGACCGATGTATCCTGCTGATGGTCGAAAACTTCCCGATGTTTACTCTCATCCAGCTAATTTTCGCGACCAGTTACAAGCTGAGTTCGGTCAATTTCCTTTATTTAATTTTTGGGGACCAACAGCATCAATTGAGTCTACACAGTGGATAGCCAATTCATCGAAATGGGTGGAAGAAAAATGCAGCCCAAATTTAACTTTAATTTATTTACCGCATCTGGATTACTGTTTGCAAAAGTTTGGTTCAGACCAAGACAAAATAGCAAAGGAATTGCAAGAGGTAGATGCAGTTTGTGGTGATTTAATTAATTTTTACGAGCAGCGTGGTGCTTCGGTGATTGTGTTATCGGAATATGGAATTACATCTGTTTCTCAACCGATTCATATCAATAGATTATTGCGTTCCAAAGGTTTATTAGCTATTCGCGAGGAAGAAGGAAGAGAACTTTTAGATGCTGGTGCTAGTAAAGCTTTTGCGGTTGCAGACCATCAAGTTGCCCATGTTTATGTTAATGATAAAGACTGTATTCCCCAAGTTAAAAGTTTGTTGGAACAAGCTGAAGGAATAGACTATATTTTAGACGAAAACAGCAAATCAGACTACAATTTAAATCATCCTCGCAGTGGGGAATTAGTAGCAGTTGCAAAACCTAATGCATGGTTTACCTATTATTATTGGCTTGATGATAAACGCGCTCCAGATTTTGCGAGAACGGTAGATATTCATCGTAAACCAGGTTACGACCCTGTAGAATTATTTGTTGACCCCAAAATCAAATTTCCTAAATTAAAAGTAGGGTCAAAATTACTGAAGAAAAAGCTTGGTTTTCGCTATTTGATGGATGTGATTCCATTAGATGCTTCTTTAGTCAAAGGTTCTCACGGATGTATTCCTCCTACTCCCGAAATGGGACCTTTGTTAATTAGCAAGCAAAGTGAGTTAATCAATTCTGAATCTATCAAAGCAACTGATGTATGTGGATTAATTTTGCAGCATCTTCAAGGAAGTGAGGTCAAAGGTCAAAGGTTAAAGGTTAAAGGTTAGGAGTTAGGAGTTAGGAGTTAGGAGTTAGGAGTTTAAATAAATAATTAATTCTTCCCCCTCTACCCACTCTCTCCCCTCTCCCCCCTCTTTTCATACTCTGGGTAATGTAGAAAATACTGAGCCGGTTGATTTGTGATATTTATTAAGTAAAGTTATGTAACAGCTAAAGATTGGACACACCTATCGAAAAAAAGTTCATGTATGGTCTACGCGATATCTAGTAGGCTTAGAATATAAAGAAAAGTTTACGACAAGGATTTCAGGTTATTGATTACTTCCTTATAACCTGTAGAATATTAGTTTTAAACCTCGTACCTTTTTTTATATTTTTTCAAATTTTTATTAATAATCTACGTCAAGATAGGCAGTAACTTACTGATACTGCACTTATCAATGTTACTTTGGTGGAAATCTTGTAATTTACCTGTAATTGGAATTATTTTTGAATTCAAAGCCCGCAGTCAAGATAATAAAGTAATTAATTGGAGTTAGGTTTTATACGATATAGATGCGTAAAGCCTGCAACTGTAACTTAAATTAGGTAAATGCGTTTATAGCTTCTACCTAAACGTTGGTTTTAAATCTTGAATTTTGAATTTTTGACCGCATAGTCCGCAATTATTCGTTCTTGAATAACTCATGATTGAAAATCTTGCTTACACAACTGATGGTGGTGTTCATGTATCTCGTCTAGTAACAGAAGTTGAGATTGACGCAGCTTTAGAAGATATTTTGTTTCACCTTGATTCTAAACGTGGTGGTTTACTCAAGAGTAGCTATGAATATCCGGGAAGATATAAAAGATGGGCGATTGGATTTGTAAATCCACCTCTGGAAATTGCTACACGAGATAAAGGTTTTACTATTACAGCGCTCAACGAACGAGGTCAAACTCTTTTACCAATGCTTTTAGGGCGCTTATCCAAGCATCCGCAATTATCGCAAGTCCAAATTAACAATACAGAAAAAATTACTGGTACCGTCAAGCCCGCTCAACAATTATTTACAGAAGAAGAACGCAGTAAACAACCTTCCGCTTTCACTGTAATTCGCGATATTTTGCAACTATTTTACAGCGATGAAGACGAACATTTAGGTCTTTATGGTGCGTTTGGTTATGATTTAGTATTCCAGTTTGAACCAATCTCTCAGCGTTTACAGCGTGCTGATGACCAAAGAGATTTAGTACTGTATTTACCCGATGAGTTGGTGATTGTTGACTACTATCTGCAACGTGCTTATCGGGTCAGCTATGAATTTGAGACTGCACAAGGTAACACAAAAAATCTTCCTCGTACTGGTGAGTCAATTGACTATAGAGGCAAAAAACTTACTCCCGCTCAAAAATCCGACCACGAACCGGGGGAATATGCTGAGCAGGTAAAAGGTGCTTTAGATTATTTCCGCAGGGGTGATTTATTTGAAGTTGTACCTTCCCAGAACTTTTCCATAGAAAGTAAAGCCAAACCTTCAGAATTATTTACCACTTTAGGAAAAATCAATCCCAGTCCCTATGGCTTCATATTTAATTTAGGTGGAGAATATATTATTGGTTCTTCTCCGGAAATCTTCGTTCGAGTTGACGGTAGAAGGATAGAAACTTGTCCGATTAGCGGTACGATTTCGCGAGGAAAAGACGCTCTAGATGATGCAACGCAAATTCGTCAGCTACTAAATTCATTTAAAGACGAATCTGAATTAACAATGTGTACTGACGTAGACCGTAATGATAAATCGCGGATTTGCGAACCGGGTTCGGTACGGGTAATTGGTCGTCGTCAAATTGAAATGTACAGTCATTTAATTCATACGGTAGACCATGTAGAAGGTACTCTCAGAAGCGATTTTGACGCTTTGGATGCGTTTCTAACTCATACCTGGGCTGTGACCGTCACGGGGGCACCTAAGAGGTCAGCAATTGGATATCTCGAACAGCACGAACGCAGTCCCAGACGCTGGTATGGTGGGGCAGTAGGTTACTTAAATTTTGACGGTAATTTGAATACTGGCTTGGTTTTGCGAACAATTCGACTCAAGGATTCAATTGCAGAAGTTCGAGTCGGTGCAACAGTATTGTATGACTCAATCCCCGCAGCTGAAGAACAGGAAACCTTAACCAAAGCAGCAGCAGCTTTTGAAACAATTCGTCGAGCAGGGGAGAAAGAAAAAGCCACCGAACGCGATACAAAGTCTTTGAGTGCTTCGATTCCAGATGTAGAAGCAGGTAAACGCATTTTATTAATCGACCACGAAGACTCTTTTGTTCACACCTTAGCGAACTACATGCGTCAAACTGGGGCTGATGTGAAAACCCTGCGTCACGGTTTTGATGAATCAATTTTTGATGCGGAAAAACCAGATTTAGTCGTATTGTCTCCCGGTCCCGGTAGACCCGGTGATTTTAAAGTTGCTCAGACCGTAAAAGCCTGTATGCGTCGGAATATTCCGGTTTTCGGAGTTTGTCTGGGATTGCAGGGTATAGTCGAAGCTTTCGGTGGAGAATTGGGAGTTTTAGATTATCCCCAACATGGAAAACCTTCACAGATTAACGTTAAACAATCAGATTCAGTCGTATTCAAAGACTTACCGGAATCTTTTAGTGTTGGTAGATATCATTCTTTATTTGCACTCAAAGATAAATTTCCTCAAGAATTGCAAGTTACTGCTATGTCCGAAGACGATGTAATTATGGCAGTTGAACATAAAACATTACCGATTGCAGCCGTACAGTTTCATCCAGAATCGATTATGACCTTAGCAGGAGAGGTTGGATTGGCGATGATTAAAAACGTCGTTTACAAGTATACGAAGTCCGGAGAACAGTTGACAGTTAACAGTTAACAGTTATCAGTGAACAGTTAGGTCTTTATTTTGGGATACAGCAGGGGAGCAGTTAAATGAGGTACATTCTTTCACTCCCTACTCTCTACTCCCTACTCCCTAATCCCTACTCCCTCATGAAGATGAAATCTGCTGTAAGACCCATGAATAACTGATGACTGTTCGCTGTATTGCATAAACGTGAGAAGTCGCCGCTAAGTAAATTATATAGTTCTACGAAACGCAGGTTAGGGGATTAATGAAGACCCAAGCCAATTATCAAACCTTTGACCTTTAACCTTTAACCGTAACCGTAGCGCTATAGCTATTGGCAATAAAGATTATAGACTCGCCTTACTCGTTCTAAGGAAGTAATATTATGAATAGTGTGACAACTACCAAAAGAATTAATATGCTAACTAGGCACCGACACATACTTGAGGAAATAGTCTTGCATAAAAGGCAAGAAGTTGCTCAAATGCGATTGGAATCTCCTTTAGCTAAGGTACAGGAAAAACTCAAAGATGCACCGAAGGTAAGAGATTTTTTAAAGGCTTTGCAAGATAATTCTCATAGTCCTAGTTTAATTGCAGAAGTAAAAAAAGCATCTCCAAGCAAGGGAATTATTCGAGAAGATTTTGACCCAATAAGCATAGCTCAATCATATGAAAAAGGCGGTGCGGCATGTCTTTCGGTTCTCACAGACAGTCATTTTTTTAAAGGTAGTTTTGACAACCTACGTAACGTTAGAAAAAACGTAGAATTACCACTATTATGCAAAGAATTTATTGTCGATATATATCAAATTTATTTAGCTAGAACTGCGGGTGCTGATGCAGTACTATTGATTGCAGCTATTTTATCCGATGTGCAGTTAAAAGACTTTTTGCGGGTAATTCACAGCTTGAAAATGACAGCCTTGGTAGAAGTTCATACTGTTTCAGAATTGGATAGAGTGTTAAGACTTCCTGACGTAAAACTAGTCGGAATCAATAATCGCAATCTGAAGAATTTCACTGTAGATTTAGCCAATACACAAAAGCTGATTGCTCAAAGAAAATCACAATTACAAAGTTTTGGAATTACCGTTATTAGCGAATCTGGTATATACACTCCTGATGATTTAGATTTTGTCGAAAAAGCTGGCGCTCGCTCCGTTTTAGTCGGAGAATCTTTAGTTAAACAGCCTGACATCGAAAATGCGGTACGACAGTTAATCAGTTAACAGTTAACAGTGAGCAGTTAGGAATTAATAATTGGTAAGTTAAGAAGTCTTTTTCCAACTTGTACTAAATTTAAATAGTTGTGAAAGCAGTTAACAACTAACCATTAATAACTAACAACTAACAACTTTCA
Source organism: Cyanobacteria bacterium J06621_15 (assembly GCA_038525335.1). GTDB lineage: Bacteria > Cyanobacteriota > Cyanobacteriia > Cyanobacteriales > Nostocaceae > Rivularia. The sequence goes on from JBCBHT010000011.1 coordinate 44,527, forward strand.
CCCAAAGGGTGTGGATCATCAATTATCACCCCAAAAGGTCTGGGTCATCAACTATCCACTAACAACTAACAACTATCCACTATCAAATATCCACTAATAACATGACTGTAATATCTCAACGTTTTGAAGAGTTAAGAAAATCCAATACTTGTGCTTTAATTCCCTTTATTACTGCTGGTGACCCGGATTTGGAAACTACTGCTAAAGCACTGAAAATTCTAGATAAAAATGGTGCTAGTTTTATTGAATTAGGTGTTCCTTATTCTGACCCTTTAGCTGACGGACCGGTAATCCAAGCTGCTGCTACTCGCGCTTTGGCAAATGGTACGAAACTAGATAATGTTTTACAGATGTTGAAGACATTAACTCCACAATTACAAGCACCGATTATTCTATTTACTTATTACAATCCCATCTTGAATTTAGGGGTTAAAGAGTTTTTAGCAAAAGTTGCTGAAGTTGGTGTCAAAGGCTTGGTAGTTCCCGACCTACCTTTGGAAGAAGCTGAAAATTTGATACAGTCAGCTAAAGAATTTGGCATCGAACTCACTTTGCTCGTCGCTCCTACCAGTTCAAAGGATAGAATCAGTGCGATCGCCAAATATTCTCAAGGTTTTATATACCTAGTGAGTGTAACTGGTGTTACCGGAGTCCGTTCTGGTCTACAAAATCGCGTCAAGGGTATTCTAGATGAATTACGCGGAGTTACCGACAAAGCAATCGGTATCGGTTTCGGTATCTCCAGCGGAGAACATGCTGCTCAAGCCAAGGAATGGGGTGCAGATGCGGTAATCGTCGGTAGCGCTTTAGTAAAACGACTAGCAAACGGTACTCCCGAAGAAGGATTAAAAGCAGTCGAAGAACTCATGAAAGAATTGAAAGCTGCAATTTCTAGCGAACAGTTAGTTAAGAGTTAAAAGGTTAAAGTTATTGGATTTTGGATTTTGGATTTTGGATTTTGGATTGAAGAAGTTAAGAGTTAGGAGTTAAGAGTAATGAGTAATGAGTAATGAGTAATGAGTAATGAGTTAGGAGTTAATAATTAAATTTTTCTCCCCCTCTTCCCCCTCTTCCCCCTCTTCTCCCAATTACCAATTACCAATCCCCAATCCCCAATTACCCTAACGGGTCACTTCGTGAACGCAAATTTTTCAAATTACTAAAAGGAATATAAATCAAAATGGTCAGTACTCCAGATATCAATACCAAAGTCTCATCAGTTGCTCGTCCCGATAATTTAGGAAGATTCGGAAAATTCGGTGGAAAGTACGTACCCGAAACTTTAATGCCCGCACTAAGTGAGTTGGAAACTGCTTACGAGAAGTATCGCAATGACCCCGATTTCAAGGCTGAATTAGCCGGGTTATTGCAAGATTACGTGGGAAGACCAAGCCCCTTGTATTTTGCGGAGCGTTTGACTCAACATTATGCAAAACCAGATGGTTCTGGAGCGCAAATCTACTTAAAGCGTGAAGACTTAAATCATACCGGCGCTCACAAAATTAATAATGCTTTAGCTCAAGTTTTGTTGGCTAAACGCATGGGTAAGGAAAGAATTATTGCTGAAACCGGAGCCGGACAGCACGGTGTTGCTACTGCTACAGCTTGCGCTCGTTTTGGTTTGAAGTGCGTGATTTACATGGGTATTCACGACATGGAAAGACAAGCGCTCAATGTATTTCGGATGCGGTTGATGGGAGCAGAAGTAAGTCCGGTAGAAGCAGGTACCGGAACTTTAAAAGATGCAACTTCCGAAGCAATTCGCGACTGGGTAACAAACGTAGAAACCACACACTATATTTTAGGTTCCGTAGCTGGACCTCATCCTTACCCAATGTTGGTACGCGATTACCATGCAATGATTGGAGCAGAAACCCGCAACCAGTGCGACGAAAAATGGGGAGGATTACCCGATATTCTTCTAGCTTGTGTTGGTGGAGGTTCCAACGCAATGGGATTATTCCACGAATTTGTAAACGAAGAATCTGTGCGCTTAATTGGAGTCGAAGCAGCAGGTGAAGGAGTGACTACCGAAAAACACGCAGCAACTTTGACCAAAGGAAGAGTCGGAGTATTGCATGGAGCGATGAGTTACTTGTTGCAGGATAACGACGGACAAATCATCGAAGCACACTCAGTTAGCGCTGGTTTAGACTATCCCGGAGTTGGCCCAGAACACAGTTTTCTCAAAGACATGAATCGCGCTGAATACTATAGCGTTACAGATAAAGAAGCATTAGCAGCATTTAGAAAAGTTTCAGAACTAGAAGGAATTATTCCAGCACTAGAAACCGCTCATGCTTTTGCTTACTTAGAAAAACTCTGTCCTCAGCTAGATGGTAGCCCTAAATTAGTTATCAACTGTTCCGGTAGAGGAGACAAAGACGTGCAAACCGTAGCTAAAGTAATTAATCTGTAATTCGTTCGTAGTTGCGCTTTAGCGCCAAAAATGTTGAGCGAAAACACACAACTACGAACCTTACCTCTTCTCAACTCCCGTTACCAAGTTCTACCTGGTAATGCATCTTAAGAGGCTCTGCCTAGGCTGTGTACTCTGTGCTTTTTTAAGCATAAAAATTCATACAAAAAATGTGTCTTAGCTTAAAATATTGCCCTCTCCCCCAACCCCTCTCCAGGATAAGGGCAGAGGGGAGCCGGAGGCGGGGTGAGGGCTTAATGTTTCGATTATTACCGACATGAAAGTTGTATGAATAAAAAGCGCAGAAATCCTAACAAAGTACACAGCCTAGGCTCTGCCTCCCGTATAATCAGAAGTCAGAGACTTCTTGATAAGGATTCCCAGTCGGAGGCTGTGAACCAGTGAAAGTAAATAATTCGTTCGTAGTTGTGCTGTCTTCGCTAAACATTTTTGGCGCTAAAGCGCAACTACGAACCTATGATTTAGTATTTTTTTATTCATTCCATTAGTAACTTATTAAATACAAATTATTTTTAATCCAAAACCCAAAATCTAAAATCCAAAATCCCATGACTCAAACCCCAGTTAAAACACAAACTCCCGATACCGCTCGCTGGTCTACTTTACTCCAGCAGCTATTAAATAAAGAATCTCTCAGCGTTAATCAAGCGACTGAACTAATTGAAGGATGGCTCAATGATGAGATTCCCCCAGTGCTTTCCGGTGGAATTTTGACAGCAATTCAGGCTAAAGGAGTCTCACCAGAAGAATTGGTGGGTATGGCTAAAGTTTTGCAATCTCAGTCTTTGGGGGGAATCGAAAATCATAAATCCGAGCATCCACTCATAGATACTTGCGGAACAGGTGGAGATGGTGCTTCGACTTTCAATATTTCCACTGCTGTGGCTTTCGTTGCTGCTGCTGCGGGGGTTAAGGTTGCTAAACACGGTAATCGTTCGGCTTCGAGTAAAACTGGTTCTGCTGATGTACTGGAAGCTTTAGGTATAAATCTTCAAGCTGACCCTGAAAAAGTTCGGTCTGCTGTTGATGAAATTGGCGTGACATTTTTGTTTGCACCAGGTTGGCATCCGGCTTTAAAGCCCGTCGCTCCTTTGCGAAAAACTTTAAAAATCCGGACTATTTTTAACTTGCTCGGACCTTTAGTAAATCCTATGAGTCCAACAGGACAAGTTATCGGTGTATCAGACCCATTTTTAGTACAGACAATCGCTCAAGCTTTATCCCAATTAGGAATTCGTCGGGGAATAGTAATTCACGGAAGAGAAAGATTAGACGAAGGTGGTTTGGGTGATGTTAATGATGTCGCAATTGTTAGCAATCAGCAAGTAAGTTTAATCGAATTAACCGCAGAAAAATTAGGTTTAACTCCCGCACCAATCGGAGCATTGAAGGGTGGAGAAGTTAAAGAAAACGCGGATATTTTACAAGCTGTATTACAAGGAAAAGGTACTCAAGCGCAACAAGATGTAGTGGCTTTAAATACAGCTTTAGCTTTAGAAGTGGGTGAAGCTGTAGACGGAAAAGATATTTTAGAACGCTGTAGTAAAGGTGTTGTTACTGCTAAAGAAGTTCTTAAAAGTGGTGAAGCTTGGAAAAAATTAGAGCAGCTTGCTGAATTTTTGAAGTAAATATCGGCTATTGGGAATTGGTCATTGGTCATTGAAAGAGCATTTTTAATAACATCAGTCGTTAAAGACGTGCGGTTTTGAAGAGTTTGGGGGAGTTAAAACGCTCTTATTTGACAGAATTGGAGGAGAAGTTCAGGGGGCGACAAGCACCCGCTGAGCAGAAGAGGGTTAACTGATATCTGCACCTGTGTCAGAAACCGGGTTTATTGGGAATATTGGCAAAGATTTTAGCCGTCGCATCGCGGCTAGTAGCAGCTTCGCTTTTTTCCCGTATTAGCACACCAATCCCATCAAGATATTTCTCAGCACGCCCAAAGAAACCAATAAGTTCACTATTCTCTGGAATATCAATGGAAAACTCTTTGCCCTTACCATTTCCATATGGACCATACTTTCTTTCCTTACTTGTGTGAAAAGTCAATTGATCCACATAATTACCTATTCGACCTGAAATTTTCGTGATTTTTTCGTTTGGATCTAAAGTAAAAGAATCTTGAATTCCACCAGAACCGCCATGGTAGCCACCAGATTTAGAAGAACCATCTTTCATTGTCCAGTGGACCTGAATACCATCTACCCAGCCTCGACTCCTTATTGTGACCCTGGAGATTTGAGCCACATTCTTAACATGATCGCAAAAGGGAACTCCTCCAAACTTTCCATGATAAAATCTTTGCAGTCCTGAAAGAATACCTATCGCATCCAAACCACCTGCCCCTCTTCCTCTAAATCCCATTATGGCTCCGATCTCTGGAGAAAGTTGAAATGCATTCCCCCCATCTCCTCCATATGGTCCATACGATCCTTTCTGAGTAACAAACTTAAGTTGATCGATATACCGCCCTGCACGACCTTCTATCCTTATCAAGTTCTCGTCGGCTTTAAACTTAATTGGCTCTGTTTTTCCGCCCCACGATCCATCACTAGACCATTGACCAACACTTGTTGTGTCGTTTTTGAGCAGCCAATGAACTCTGATTGCCGTGACAATATCTTCGGACTTATATTTGATATCAATCTGGGAGATTTTCTTAGCGTCTTTGGGAATATCATCCATAAAAACATACCCTCCTCCGCCACCCTTTAATTCTGGATCCCTTGGATATTGATCTGGGAGAAAAAGCCAAAGTAACACCCCGACTATCGCGCCTAATCCAATTAAAATGCCCAAAAAGAAAGCAATGTTTGCTGCCAATGCGAATATAATAGTAGTGCCTGCTAGTGCGCCAATAGCTACTCCGGGTGCCGCTATGAATCCCAATATTAAACCAGTGAAGGTAGCCACTATTGTACAAATAGCCAACAGAACGCTGGCAACCCCAATAGCGATTCCAAGAGTGGCTTCAATTATTTTTTTTAGATTGTTTACTACGTAATTCTCATCTTCTGGGGAGGGGCGGAGGCTTTCCCCATTCTTCACTTGTTCAACATAGCTCTTAAAGAGTTGATCGTCTTTCAGAGCATCAACGAGTTTAACCCATTTTTCAGGCGTAATCTGCGCGATTGTTTCACGTTCTTCATGGTTAAGGTCATAACAAGCTTTTTCAACTCTTGTTGCTAGATTAAGACTAAGCTCTGGATTCTGAACTACAAGATGAATTTCGTCATGATTTTGAGCAATAAGTTGGTGAAGATCCATGATATTGTCCTAATCGTAAGTATATTTAACTACATTGACACAAAAAAATATAACTGGCAACTAAGTATTAAAATTTTGTTAAATAAAAACGAACAAGTAAGTAACAATACCTTTGCCAATTTACGAGGGTTAATTGATGCTCAAACTCTCATTTCTATAAAGCTAGGCAAAAATAATTAGTCCTAAAAATTCCTTCCAGGTTTCTCGCAAGGCTTTTTTAGTACATTTAAGGCGTAGTTGCCTGTGACTTAAAGAAATTGTTTGCCGCAATGGCAAGCTTATACTTTAATTTGACTGCGGTTTCCATAAAAGTAAAGGCTTCACCGTCTTCGTCATCTTTCATTCAGGCAGTTCGCCAAGAGAACGCCGTACCTCACTTAAAGTTTCGAGAACCTCTTCACGCCATAATGCTTCTGGATTAGTCATAACACTAGCCAAATTTTTAACACTGGGAGTTATTCCTTGTGCATAAAGTTCTGGAGCCAGTCGTTTGACTTCATTGATACCCTGCTGAATAGTTTGTTGTTGAAGAAGTTTTTTGTAATCCCAGTAACGAGCAGAAATTGCCTGACACAAATCTGGAGCATAGCGGTATAAAGTAGCGCCACCAATATGATAGCGTCGGGCTACTTCTCTGACAGAAGGTGAAGGATATTCATTTTGATTAAGCACACTTTTAAGTAAGGAGCGGATTCGTGCCTTATTTCTTTGTGAAGTAACAGTTAGTTGTCTTTGTTGAGGACTGGGACATAAAGTAACTTGGTTAGTATTAACTTGCTGCTTTAACTCAGGTTGAAGAAACTCGATAAGAGAGATTTGTAGTCGATAACAAATTTTCAAAAGTTTATCCAACGTGGGAATAGTCTTACCTGAATACCATTGAGTAATATGAGATGATGGTACTCCTATCAACTGCCCGAAAGCCGAAACATCACCATTACTAAATTTATTCACGAAAAAGACTAAAGCTTTTTTAATGGTTTCTCTAGGCAATGGAGAATGTTGGGAAGGAGCTTGAGCGATTAAATTCCCCAAAGTATTTGCTGCCCAAATATTCCACTGAAATTCATCAGTTGCTTCAAAAAAATTGGGTTCTACATCCCTTGCATCTTTACTACTACCCAACCAACCAGAGCATTTCAAGCAATATCCAGGTCGAGAACTGCGCCAAAGAGGTAGAAATTGGGCGTGACAGTGGGGACATTGTGATTGTAAAGGTTGATGATGATATGGACAAACTTTGACAACATTTAGCGCCCATAGCAGTGGTAAATAAATTACCTTTCGATTCTCTAACCACTCCTCTAAGCACAGAGGACACCAAGCTTGTTCATGTTTAAGCAATCCCAGAGCTGGAAAAACTTCTGTCCAAGGAAGCATAGTTAAAAACTGCAAGTCAGTGCGTAAAGTAAGTGTTTCTAAAGCCCGAACTAGTTGTAAAGCTCCCAACCGAATGCCATTTAAAGCTCTAACAGACTCTTGACCATAAATCGCGACAATGCTTTTCCTATTGGCAGAATAATTTGTTTTGATTAATGGACCTACTTCAATAGCCAATAAAGTTCCTGTTGATACACTATGAGCAACAGCTAAACGAGAAACATAGCTAGTTAGGCTTTCTACATAAGGCGTACCCACACCAATTGGTAAGAGATGGAACAAACGGCTTCGTGGCAAAAAGCTAGGTGGCTCCAAATCCCATAATTCATTTTTTGTACCGAGGTTAACTGTCATACTGTTTCATTCCTACTGCATCTCGCTTGGGATTACGTTGACCAACACGACCTTTTTTGGTGGATGATTTGTTGACAGCTTGATTATTGCTAACGTTCGAGGACTCTAAGTGAAAAGATAGACCTTCTGACTCAAGTAGACGACGTTCACCCTGCTGTGCTTCCGAGCGAATTTTATTGATACGAGAAGCTCCAAAAGCACCCTGTTTAAGATGAGAAGTTGTTAAAGTCGTAGCCGACTCAGCTAAAGCAACTCGAAGTGAGCGAGTTAGCCAGTTTTTGAGAATACCAACGCAACCAACAGAACCTTCTAAAAGGTATTCATAGTGTTTTTCTAAATCCGGCTCTTTTTGTAAGGGAAGATGACGTTGAAAGGTGTTAGTTACTCTGATAAACTCGGCAACATCTTCTGGCTGGTCAGCATAATATGGTGAAAGATGAATATCCTCACTGCGTCTTCCTACTTGTCCGTTGAGAGTTGGACAGTTGAGTAATTCATAAGTACCAAACAAAATATGTATTGTACCGGTCAAATTAGCAATTGACTTAATCCAATTCATTTGTTGTAGCATTTGGTGTCCACCAGATATCATCAACAAATGTTGAGCTTCATCTACCGTGAATGCTTTGAGCTGACGGTAACGAAAAACTTTCTCCATTGCTCTACGCAAGGCAGGTGAATCTTTATTGTTAATATGATAATCATGTTTCAATTCCTGAGAATCTGGTTCAGTCAAACCATAGTTAACTTTGTATTCAACCAATACTTCTTTAAGCGCTTCTAAGGCGCGAGTGTAATAATCTTTGTAGCTGAAATTTCCTCGTTCTGCTGGGATAGCTTCCAGACCAGCAACAGCGATTTGACCGGGATTACTTTGTATATCAGCTATAAATTCTTCACTAAGCAGCTTTTCTAGACGTAGCCTTAATGTTGTTTTACCTACACCCGTCACACCGAAGACAAGAAAAACTAATGTATCTGCTGGCTCCAAAATATTGAGTAATAGAGTATCCAAAGCTCTCTTTAGCTTTTTATGAGGAACAGTAATACTCTTAAAATAACTGGTTTTTATCTGGCTTGATTGTAAAAGGAGTTCTTCGGGAAATGGTCGCTCCTTATTCATTTCCACAACTCCTCATTTTTATAAGGTTCAATAGTATTTAAATGCTCCAAAATAACTGATTCATCTTTAGTAGAGTTAAAATTGGTATCAAGTTCAGGATTTTTTTGATTTAAGGCAATATTTTGGGGATGATTGTGCCCAGAACGTTCACCTTCAATTATGGAATGAACATCCAGACGTGCTAGGTCATGCAGTCGTTGTAATAACAACACTTCTTTGGCTTCAGCTGATTCTAAATAAGCTGCTTTTTCTTTAGCTGAAATCGTAATTACTTGAGAAACTTTTTGTCTCGAACGGTGCAGTTCAAGGCTGGCTAACTTGACTTCTCGCTCTGAGCAATTGTGAAATGATTTGTAATAATCAGAAATGCAGCGCACCCATTGTCCTTTGACATAAGTATAAGCAGTTCCCATATCGAAAGGGTCGTAACGCACTGGTACATTCGTGCCTTCTACTTCTGGATTGATAAAAGAATCATCTACTGACCAATAATATAGATAGTTGATTTTTACTCCCCGACTTGGCTGAACTTTTGCTGTTCCTTTGGGTGTTGATGGCAGAGTAAATATTCTAAAGTTCTGGTCATACAAAATCTTTTTATGAGGACGAGAACCACTCAAAGCTAGTCCAGCTAAAAAGGCTTGGCGTGGGCTCTGCAAGAGTGCTGGATGTTCCTTACAGTCATACAACTCATAACTATAAGCACAAAAGTGTTCATAAAGTTCATCTAATGTCCAAACTGCTTGACCTTTTGGATTATTTGATTTCGTGACAACCCGAACATTTTTAGTAATCTGGGTGTTGCCTCTGAGGTTATAAAAAAACTCTGTATTGGTAGTTCCGAAAATACGTTCAATAACTGAACCAAACCTAGCTTTAGCAGCAGGTCGTTGCTTTTTAGTACATCCAAAGGCAGCCAGAAGTGTTTCAAAATAGGTGCTACCAAATTCCGCTCCGCCATCTACCACAATTGTTTCCGGAAAACGAGAAAAGCGTTGAACACAAATTCGCAATACCATCATGCATGACCGGTATGACGGTTCATCAAATGTGAGGTAAATAGCAAGGATACGTCTGCTTGTGGCATCAATTAACAATGTAGCCCAAGGTCTTCCCAAAGTCCGACCTGTTCGGGAACAAACTAATTCAATATCTAGTTGAGTATGGTCGATATGACAAATTTCAAAAGGACGGTCACCATGACGAGGTGTGGTAAATTCTAATTCCCAGTAAAAGTTTGATTTTTGATAAGCAGCACGAGAACCGAGCCGTTTTTTGGTCTGTTGATAGCCAGAACGCTGTTTAATTCTAGAAGAAAAAGTAACATAACTGGGTAGATGTTCAATTCGACCAGCTTTCTCCCATTCTTGGCTTAATACTCCATATACTGCTAGTTTTCCACGTTGTTTAAGAGTCTCATAATGTGATTCGATAATTTTATCAACAAATTCCCAAACCTCTGTTGATATCTTGGGAAGACGATTACCTTTAGCAGCGTGATTATCTATTAACCCAATATAGCCCCAACAATATTTTTGTTCTGCGGCTTTAAATTTTGCTTTCCAATTCCTAATAGTCCGCAAGGAAACGGTTTCATTTTCTCGCTTCTGTCCATGCAGATAAGGTTCAATGACTAGATAGCGTTTATTAGCCTCTGCTAGGGCTTGGGGACTAGCTTTAAGGAAACGCTCTATTGCTTCTGGGTGAATTCCTATTTGTTCCGGAACTTTTAGACCAACAATTTCACCTCGCTGCACCAATAAATCAAATTCAGAATGTGTTAAATGAATCAGGGAATTAGATGAGCGCAGTACAATTTTACTTTCTCCATTGTGTAACACTGTTAGCGGCTGACCATCCCAACAAAAAGAAGTCCCAACAGCTACATCAATAATTTGTAGGGAATTAGCCACTGTTAAATTTTGAGAAACGCTCGTTAGGTTATGGGCAAGAGCCATTTCTTGATTGCGAAATATATGTACTTTCTCGGGTTCGGCAAGAGGAGCAGCACTCAAGTCAATGTACAATTCTTCAGTGGCTAATAAGGCGTTAATATGGTCTGGATTGACATTTTGGTATTGGAGTAGCTTGAGATAAGTAATTCCGGGTTGAGATGATACTAGACTTTTAATAAAAGTAGCTATTTCTGTTCCAATTTGGTATTTTTGTTCGGTATAGCTTCTAAGAAACTGACGATTTCTATACTTAATCCAATCAATTTCCGCGTCAGAACGAATCCGGTAGTAGCAACCATATAGTTGGGCCTGTTCTTCGGCTGGTGGACTAGTCCATTGCCCATCTTGGTTTTTAACATATCGGTTGGGTTGTAACAGAGATAATTTCTCCAATTTACCTTGAGGTTTCCATTCTTCAAAACCAGCGGATTGTTGTCTAATGACGAAAAAATCTGGTATGTGTGTGACTGTGACCTCCCGCCCTTTTTTGGTCAGAAATTTTAGGGTTAATTGATAAGGCTGGTCATAAAATTCTAAGACATCGGAGCAAGTTTCGTACTCTTCAATACCTGGCAGTTCTACTTTGTGCGACTCGAATTGGAGCGTTTTGCCCATTTTTTGGCTACAGTAATTGCCACTAACGTTACCCCCAAGAGATTTTACTTGCCTCACTGGTTCTGTGGAACGGATTTGAGAAATGACTTTTCTGGTCACCTCTGGTAACTTTAGGCGGCGACACCACTCTTCAAACTCTTGGGTACTAAGCATATTAACCCCATCTACCTAGAATGGACTTGTGGTAAGCTTTTACTTGAATTTTGGACTTTCGGTAAGATTACCATTTAATTATTTCGGTACTGAAACGATCACATTTTTATAACAATTGGCAATTCCAACCATCTGCGGCGGCAAGCTGCCGCGCAGAAATCCGTCCGGAACTTTATTTAAATTATAATTTTGCCTTTAGTTTAAAATTAAGGTGAAAGCTTGCCGTTTGTAATTGAAAATTTTGTAAGTAAATATGCTTGAAATAACGGCATAACATAGGAAATACTGCCCTTCTCATCTCCTAAGTTACCAATCTGCTATTTCAGTTATAAAGAAGCTGGAGTCAAATTAAAGTATAAGCTTGCCATTGCGGCAAACTTTTTCTTTAAGTCACAGTCCAAAGCTGCCAAGTTATGCTTCCAGTGACACCTAGAAAGTAGAGCAATGTCATGTTGGGATATTGAATATGGGTGTGCGCCATTTATAATCAAAACTGCGGATATAAAAGTTGATAAAATAATACGCTTGCGGTCAAACTTATGTTTATGGACTGCACCACCATCTTACTGTGGAAGAGGAAGACGACGAATTCACGGTAACAAATTCAAATTACTTGATCAATCAACTTGGAGTGAGGAAGCTCAAATAATAGAACTAGAAGATATAAAACTAGGACGACTAAAAATTCGCTCGTGGCACAACTTGCACTTACGTAAGTCTCCATTACATCCAATGTCAGTAGTGTTAGTTGAGCGTTCTCACTGCGATCGTAGTAAACGAATAGCAAAACCAATGTGGCTGGCTTTCATTGGAGAGTCAATGCCCCCTTGCACTGAAATTTTGCGACTATACCTGCGACGCTTCGCTGTTGACCACTGGTGAGACAGCGCGGTCTTGGGGGTTTCCCCCATGAGCGACTGCGAACCCGAAGGGTATCGTTTCGCTAAACAAAGAGTACATTGGACATTACCAAAACTTTCAACTCCAGAACAATCTGACAGATGGAGTGACCTCATGCCATTAATAACTTGGCAATTGTGGTTAGCACGCGATATTGTCAAAGATAATCCTTTACCTTGGCAAAAAATAGTTCCAAAGCTAACCCCTCGAAGAGTTGCACAATCTATTGGTGGAATTTTAGCAGTGATTCACACACCAGCAAAATCTCCAAAACCACGCGGAAAATCCCCAGGTTGGAAACCAGAGCAAACTCGTAAGCGTAGAATTCGCTATCCAGTTGTTAAAAAACGAACTAAAGTTCCTACTAGAAAGAAACCCAAACCTACTTAAAGACTTTATTTCTTTAATTTATAGATTTATACACATCAAACTATTACTGTTGTGTTGTTTTACCGTCTCTTAGTCTAAACTCCAGCTTTCTCTAAATCTGGCAATAAATCAGCAGGAACCAAATCCAGCTTCATCGATAAGAGCGACTATTTAAACCTTTCCCAACTCGCAAAATTTTTCGATGATTTTATTGGGGTTTGGCAAGACGCATTGTAAACGCTATGTTATCCGGAAAATTATATTGCTGCAATTATTTTAAAATAAATCAGTGAATATATTGATGAAATATTATATTTTGCAAAAAACTATTTTTCTATCTAGAGGAAAGTACTATATCAAAATGTCTTTCAACTAAATTTCACTACAGAATCAGTATAAATCAAGTTGACTTTAAAATTTATATAACCACAAATACATTAAACAACTCAGGTTTTAATTCCGTAGTTTCCCTTATATTTTCTAAGTATTATCTACTAAACTTTTCAACAGTATTAAATCTAATACTTCATAACTATCGAAATCAAAATTTTGAATTAGCGTAAATAATTATTATTAGTACTAATAAACTAAAAATATAATCTTTATCTCTAACGTAATGTAAATAAAATACTCTTCGATAAAGAATAATTGAATCGAGTCCAAAGATTAAACCTAGAATGTAGGGGCAAGCTTTCTCTAAAGATATGCAAGCTAGATAATTACGAGTTCGATTGAAAGCCCACCCACGCATTTTTTATCAAAATTGCTATCGCATAGTTTTAGTTGTCGCGTAATGATTTATGACAGAAGAAAACTTCCCCAATTGACCAGCACCAGTCAACCTATTGGAGTTTTCTTGTTCCCATCTGTACCATGCCTCCTCGTATTCAGCTAAGGTGTCATAATCATCCGGTTCTGGTGGCTCAATACTGTCATCCCAGAAAATCAAAGGATTTCCATAGGAGTCAAGTTGACGCGGCATTTCCCCAAAATGCGCCGGATTCCAACGGTCAGAATCAGAAATGTCTTTCATTACCATTTCCCTATCTGTATTTGTTATGAAACTTTTGCACCTATTGAAGCTTTTTTATTGAGCCGAGCAAGATATATTTTCTCTCCATCGACGCAGCTGATGATATATTTCAATCTCGTGAAAGGCTCGTGACTCCCATATTAGCGTACCTGGAAGTTTTATCTTATACACTCCCTTTGCTATTTCCTTATATTCCTCTATAACACCCTCTTTCTTAGCCTTATTTAATACCCTGATACTCTCCGGAGTAATATCAATCACCCTCCGCTTTTGCTCCTTAGAAAGCGCATTCCAAGCCTGTTCCTTAATTTCTGGGTGTTGGTTAAATATGTTTCTAATATCTTCCCAATCTCCCTGTATCAAAACATCGATTCCCTTATCGAGTGGTGTCATTTCTAACTCTAAATCGGATTCTTCTGGTTCTTCTAAGTATTCTTCTTGTAATTCTTCGACACTTGTATAAAATCTAGACCTAGCTGTTTCTTTAATGACTTCCAACTCTGTCCAATGAAAATAATGATTGAATCCTTCAACCTTGACCAAAATGGGATTAATATTCTCCCCATTTAATCCGATTACCTTACCTTTTCTGTTTTGAAGATGCCCTGTCTTGACTTCTACTGTGGCTGGTATATCAAAGCCCATCGATACCAGAGCATCGTTACGAACATCAGTGTCTACCCATGCCAACTCCTGCTCGAAGCTATGATAATTCGCAAGATTAGCCCCCCAAGTCTCTCTCCATTGCGGATTGTGGTTATAAGCGTAATTTGAAAGATGCTTGAGTGCTATAGTATCGTGCTGAAGTATATTCGATATGGAATCCCACCTTTTATCTTGAGGAACTGTTGCTTCCCAACGTTGGCAAGACTCGACTATCAATTGACCACAATCCGGGCTGATTCTACCGATATTTTGAATATCAGTGATTAACTGCTGTGCTAATTCTTCCCATCTATCTTCGACGGTTTGACTTGAACTGGTTGCTGGAGTTTGCTGGTTATAACTGTCGTCAACTTCTTGAGTGCTATTTTCTTCCACATCAGCTACGTTTTCGTCAGCACTTTCAACTTCTTCATGTGGTTCTTCTCCTTCCGTAATTTTTTGATATAAATCGGCGATCGCATTTCTAAGAATGTCTTGAGGTATTAGCCCAAAATTATCCATTAATTTCTGAGTTAATAACCCCGTTTGTTCGTCAAACTCATACATAGGGGGGAATTGTGCGTAGCGCTCCCCTCTACAATTTCTGCGCCATATAGAAGGCTTACTTGGTAGGGCTAATTCTCTTTCCTTTTTAAGTAACGCCTGTCTCTCTTTTATCAAATCATCAACGTAAGCACAGGTTAAATCTTCTTCAACTTCAGATAGTTGCTCGATTATTGGCTGGTATTTTTCCGAACACAATCTTAGTAGTTTTGTGACGGGAATTTGAAACAGAGCGTGGGGACGATATGCGAAATCCTGGTAATTTTCTGCTAACTTGAGCGCTCGCTTCTCCTCGGTGCTACCTTTATCCCATCCAAATTTATTAAGTAGTTCTCGATATTCCCCTTTGCTATATGCTTGCTTGTATTCCCACAATAAGAAACTAGCATGAAGGTATTCTGCGGTGCTTATCTCTAGGTGCTTTCGGGGGTTCCCATCTATATTATGGGTTTCTTGATAGCTTGATTCAGAAAGTAATTGCATGATATTATTTAAGCTCGTTTTTTGAAAGTTTTTGGTCTTCCTTCAAGACCAATTTTATTTATCCGACTAACTGAAATATTAAGCAGCGATGCTCTGCTGCTGTTTCTTACGATAAGCTGCGAGCGCATACGCCAAAGTATGTTGGTGATATTTGGGCATCGAAGGTAGTTCTATGTCTGTGCCCCAAAGGTATATCGTCCGCTTGGATATTTTTAAAGTCTCCGATAGTAACGTCAGGTATTGTCCCCGAAACTTTGTAGAACTTACTTCTCTTAATCTTTCTGAATGCGATAATCCGTTTAAAAGTGTTTCCTCTACGAACTGCATTGCGCTTAATCTCGGGGCTGTGTAATCCCGACCAGAGGCAATTCTCGTCAACACTTGCGGAGATAAGGCTATCTGCGCGTAGCTGCAAGTCATACGAGCGTGTTGCGGCATTCCTTCAAGGTTTGGATTATCACCCCATTCTCTTACTGTCTTTTTTTGCATACCTAATAATTTTGACATTAGGTTAATGCATCTTGTGCTGTATCCGAAGCGAATCTCTTCCTCTAATATTGCTTCGCGAGTAAACTTGTCTATGCCAAAGCAATAACGTAGAAACTCTCTAGGTTCTATGCTCTCGGTTGATAGGTGTTGAAAAAATTGATAATTTTGCATTTTTCTCAAAGGTGGTTTTTACGAACTATTTGCAACTAATTGGATATTAATACCTTTTGCGTATTTTATCAATACTAATCGTTGTGAAAAAATACAAATATTGATAAAAAAAATTGATACGTGTGTGATATTTTTGAAAAAAACGTAAATTCGTTTATGCCAACTGGTGATGATGAACGCAAGCAGCGACTTTCTATTTTATGCAAGCGACTTCGCGGTGAGGAGTCGTTGCGTTCCTTTACCAAAAAACGCAGTCAGGAACTTGGAGGGATTACTTTTACGACTTGGGGCGCTTGGGAAAATGGAAAAGCAGGTTTAAGCCCAGGTTCTTTAGCCCGATTAATAAATTTTATTGGTTGTTCTCATCAACTTCTTTATAGATACTTGGATGGCATTATTACTTTAGAGGAGTTACTTCAACCGACTCAAACAAACGATGCCGAACCAAATGAGCAATTAGATTTCTCTCCCGATGCCGCTGCTGTATGGATAAATTCACTAGCTCCCGAAGAAAAATTATTTATTGCCTCACAAAGTTTTCAATCATTTCAAAAACAAATTGACGATCTTGTTGAGCAAAGAGCCGAGAAATTAGTTGGGCAAGAAGTGAAATTATTGATAAGTTTGCTATCTGGTGATGATTATCCTGCGTTTTCTGAGATTGCCGAAGTCGCAGATAAATTGAATTTAAAAACCGAGGACTTGATAGAATTATGCAGTCGCATTTACTCAAAGAGTAAATAATACAGAAGTATTATTTTACCTGCTTGGAGGATGTTGATATGTGTATTAATCGAGACGATAGAGGATTGTTTCAAGTGCAAAAATGCCGCCACTATAAGCGATAACGTAGAAATAGCCGCATTTCTCAGGGGCTTTATTGTTGGTGGATGTCTCGAAACTTCGTATTTTTGCATTTTTCTCAAAGGTCGATTTTTACGATTAATTTGCAATTAATGAGATATTTGATTTCCATCATAGCTAATCGGTTGATAACTTATCAATCGGTTATACATATCAACTGATTATATATATTCTGTAAAATATAAGCGTATATAATTGATTGACAATACTAATCGGTTAAATGCTTTCATATTGGCAATGCCTGTATTAAACAAAATCAAAAAATTTTTAGATACCAAGGGAATCACTCCTTACCGTTTTCGGGAAGATACTGGTATTGCTAACCGCACGGCTTACGACTTGTACAACAATCCAACCCAGGTACCTCATACAACAGTACTAAGCAAAATTTGCGATCGCTATGAAATTCAGCCTGGGGAAATACTTGAATGGGTTCCGCCGTCAAGCAAGTCGTAACCTTTATCTGTTGTATTTTGTATTTTTGATTTTCTACTAAATTTCAAATTATTCGTACTTTTATCTTTCTTAAGTTTGTCTTGTGTTTAATTAGTTGCAAGAAACTATGCAGAAATTTTATAGCAAGTTTTTCTGGCAATAAAATACCTACACTAAGCATCTTCCTTAAAGCCTTTTAATTCTTTTCAAAGAGCCACAAGTTCATAAACTTTTAGTTTTCACGCATAGTTCCTATCATGCGTTTTTTAGTTGATAGATTATTCTTTGTAGCTTAATCGATAATATTCCTAATCACCAAAAACTAGAAACTTTTATTTTATTACCAATCAAACTTGTAACGCTTCAAATTATATGTCTATATAGACTGTGTAAAGAACAGCGACTTAAGCTCAACTTTAATTTATCTCAAGTTGAATAAAAGCGACAAGGCTTGTTAAGAAAAATCTACTCTACAAGCATTATCGTTTAACATTCACTCTTACTTCTCTTGTTTCAAGTAGTAATTAAGCTGCACGATGATATGTGACGACAATGTTATCCCGGATTTCTCACAAAGCTTGAAGAAATAGGGGTCAAAAACTGCCAAAATGTATATTGCACAACAATCTCAGCAGTTTAAATTATGACCCCACATAAAAATGATTGTATACCGGAACAGTTCATATTTGAACAAGTAAAATCATGTCCATTTGTAGTGAATTTCAGCGGTAAGCCTGTAACATCGGATGCAGGATTAGCATTAATTGCGGAACTCGATAGAAAAAGAAAAATAACATCGCGACTAGCAGCATGTTTTAAAGATTACAGAAAGCAAAATAAAATTTTGCATCCAATCAATAGCTTAATTGCACAAAGAATATATGGCTTAATAATGGGGTATGAAGACATAAATGACCATTAAAATCTACGTCATGACCCTATATTTGCCCTTGCAGTTGGAAAAGTAGTTAATTCTGAACAAGAATCAGTTATTTTAGCAGGAAAAAGCACTTTAAACCGCCTGGAACATTGTCCAGAAAATATATCATCAAGGGCAGATAGTAGATATCACCGTATTGAACATGATGCTGAATCTATAGAAACGCTTTTAGTTGAATTATTTTTAGAATCTTATCGAAAGCCGCCACGACAAATAATTATAGATTTAGACGTTACAGATGATTTAATACATGGAAATCAAGAAGAAACATTTTTTAATCCCTATTACGGAGGATATTGTTATGCTCCACTTTATATTTTTTGTGGTAAACATTTACTAGCAGCAAAGCTTCGCCCTTCTAATGTAGACCTTGCGGAAGGTGGGTTGGAAGAATTACAACGAGTCATAAAAATAATACGTTAGCGGTGGAAAAATGTAAAAATTATTATTCGTGGAGATAGTGCTTATTCTAGAGAAGAAATTATGGCATGGTGTGAATCTCAAATCAAAATTGATTATATATTTGGACTTGCCCCAAATAATCGGTTGCTCCAGTTAGCTCAATCAATTAAATAGGAAAGATAAAAGGTTTAGCTGACTTTTTACTTAGCCAAGGATACTTTTATTCGGATATTGCGATTGCGTTGAAGTAAGCGATTATTAAATTAGCCCCGTAAGACAAAGGATAAATTAGATGAATTAACTATTTAAAACTCCGATTACTCATTCAATTTAAATCAAGATGCACCCCCATTGTCTTGGTTCATAATTATCAAACAATATTTATCTCGAATATCACGATTACGCTGCTAGCTTCAATATTGAAGGCTTGATATTTTTTTCTAAGCGATAGTCAAAAATATGCTCGACATCTAATCTGCACTATTAGTCAAGGTGTACTATGAGTTAAGTAGCTATAATCTTTGTAGCAAGAGCTTTTTACCATATTATCATTTCTGATAATGTGGCTGTGCGATTAATAAACCCGCTTAAAATCACCTCGGCTATTCTTTTCTAAGATGTTGTAATAATTCTCCCTAAATATTTGAGAATTTTCAAAACTTCGTTCAGATTATTTCGATATCGCGACCTAGTTGAAAACAAATCGGAAACACCATACTGTTTACCTAAAGTTTTGACAAACAAATGGCTGCTACCATTAGTTATCATTCCGTAAAGAGGTTGTTCTGGTTTTGGATGAGCTGCCATATAAGTTAGTGTCTGAGGAAGTGCTAACTCCAAATCAAAGGTCGTCTTCTTCGATTCTATTAGCACAATCCACAATTTACCTTGTAAAACTAAAGCGTCTATCCTTCCTCGTAAAATTTCTTCGTTATCTCCTAATGCTTCAATTTCCACAGATACTTCGGTTTTAAACCTATAAGGTGACTGATAGAAACCTGCAAGTTCCAGTAATGGTGAAAGCACTACCATTTTAATAGTTTCTTCTAAAAGACTCCCATCTCCTATTTGATAAAGATAATTTTGTCGAACTTGTTCTAATCTTGTTTCTTCTGCTTCACTCAGGGAAGGTAAATCATCCATCCATTCGGTGAAAAATTGGCGTTCATTGCTAAGTTTTAACCCCAGTTTCTCTTCAACTTGACGAAGAGTAGTAATATTTTCTGCAATAGCTATATTAGTTGTCATATTTAACTTCAAAATTTAATTTAGAAATGCACGATATTTCTTTAACTGTCTTTGAACAACCTAAAATTCGGACACAAATAATTCCTTATTCACTCCTGCATAATGCTCGTAAATCATTTTAGAACTAGTTCCAACTAACGCAGGCTACATCCTTTGCATCGAGCATCTTGGTTCTTCCATCTGGAGTCGGAATTGGTGTTGAAAACGGCAGCTGTGATGAACGTATGCCTGGTTTGATAAAGTTTATGATACTTTATGTTGTCTTCTAATTCTTGAAGCACCGAACGCCATACTCTATTCTAATGGTTGTGTAAATCAATCCATTTACCTCTTATGTATAAAAGAAATGATGCAAATTCAAGAAAAACATACTACAGCGATGGATTTGGCGGAAGCAGCTTTTACTGCTAAACTTCGAGGTAACTTAGAACAAGCCTCGCAACTTATTCGAGAAGCATTTGAGAACGAGCAAGCTGCTGCTGCACTAATAGCTCATCAATTAGATGCAGAACCGAGCCGTTCAATTTTACATCGCAGCGCAGCAACTCTGGCTGTAGATTGTGGAGAATTTAAAGCAGCAGAACGTTTAATTGCAACAGCTCTATCGGGAAATCCTCCTGAAGAAATTGCTGAAGAATTAAAAGATTTGTTTATTCAAATTAATTTACGCCCATACTTAGAACGTAATGGAATAAATATTGATAATGAGAAAATTAATGCTTTAATTTTGAAGAGTAAATAATTTATAAAAATAAACACTCTTATAGCAATTTACTCAATAATAGAATGGAACTAGAGGGGCATTTCATTTAAATTTGGTACTTTGTGTCCTCGCCAGCGGAGAACTGACCAAGCATAAGCTTTTCGTAACATTAAACGGTCTGCTTTTATTCTTAACTCACGCTCGTTCTTGACGTTCGCTCTTATTTAGCTCCCCGTTACCGCTATTTTTCTCTAATAATTCTACGTGGCGTTTTTGCTGCTGGTCAGTGATTTGACTATTGGTGATAAGCCTTCGGCATGGCTTCACTAACGCCAATAATTCCTCGTCATCCCAGGTTTGCATTTTCAGAAGTTCTTCCTGAATTTCGAATGGTGCATTGTCAGGTGTAGGGGGTAAGTTGCTGAGGATGCTTTGAGCTACCAAAGTTTCCAAAGGCTGCTGAGTCGCTTGAGCAATACGAGCCAATTGCTGAAAAATAGCTTGTGGGAGTTCAACCGTGACTTTTTGCGTTGCCATTGGTTGTTAGATATCGCTTGTTATTATTACTTTTAATACTAACATTGCCAAAACTATCTGTTCTTTTTGACTGGAGTTTGTCTTATTAAAAAGTTAATCATAGAAAAATAATTGAACGTAACTCGCTTTGATGAAGTTCCGGGAGCCGGATTAACTTTACATAGCACTCTATGCAAAAGCTAAAGCTATAATTAGCAATATAAGATAAGCTGACAGGACGAAACCCCAGGCAATGGCAGAATTAACAATTCAAGTTTCCGATGAACTAGCTCAGCGTCTAGAACCTTTGCAAAATCGTTTACCCGAATTGCTGTGGCAATTGTTAGATGTTGCAAATTTACCGACAAACATAAGTAAGACAGTTCAAACTGAGCCTACAGACATCCCCTTAGTTTATCAAGAAGTTCTTGACTTTTTAATTAAGCGCCCAACACCAGAAGAAATAATTGCTTTTAAAGTTTCATCTCAAGCTCAGTCGAGATTAGAAGAATTATTGGAAAGAAACCGCTCCGCTACACTTAATTCAATGGAATTAGCTGAACTAGATGTTTACGAACAGTTAGAACATATGATGATTTTATTAAAAGCAAGAGCTTTCAAACGCAACGAGTAAACATGACTTCTGATTATATTTCTGCGAAATTACGTAAGACTGTTCAAGAAAGAGCAAACAAACGATGCGAATATTGTTTGCTTCTTCAAGATTTTTCTATTTACACACACGAGGTAGATCATATTATTGCAATAAAGCATGGCGGTGAAACCACTGCAGATAATTTGGCACTTTCATGTTTATCTTGTAATCGTCATAAAGGTTCTGATTTCGCCACACTAGATCAAACGACTAAAGAAATTGTTCCCTTGTTTAATCCGCGTCGTCAGATATGGGATGAACATTTTCATATTAAAAATGCAAATATTGAAGGGAAGACTCAAATTGGTCAAGCAACTGCAAGACTACTTCAATTTAATGCTCCTAATCGCGTACTTCAACGACAAGTATTGATTAATCAAGGACAGTATCCATAAATATCAAAATCAAATAATTTATTATCAATAATTCTACTTCTTCAAAAGTCCTGCTTTCTTTAACCGCGATATTAACCCAGGACGTTTACTGTAATCTTTCTGTATTTGATTAATGCTAGCTTGAAACTCTTCTAACTTTCCTTCATACTGTGCCAAGTCCCGTAAATCAATCAAATTAGCAACAGCTTGGTCGTAAGGTTTGGCTTGTTTAAGTGCAATTGCTTCAAATACTTGCTCCCAAACTTTATCTTTTTTCTTTGCTAATACTTCTAATTTTTGTATCCTGGCTTGACGCTCTAATTCTCTCTCTTTTTCAAGTCGTTGACTTGTTTCTTCTTCAGCCAATCCTAACAATTGAGATAAAGTACGTCTGTTTGTATTACTATCAATATTTATTGATTTTTTACCAGATAATTCCCGCAGTCTATGAGTTAATTGTATTTCAAGATGAGATTCGCCTTTTAGAAGTCGAATTAAGAAATCATTTCTT
>JBCBHT010000012.1:0-58568 GCA_038525335.1 Cyanobacteria bacterium J06621_15
CTGCTCACTGTTAACTGTAATTACATTTCGCCGATAATTTCTGGTTGAGTTAATTCGTCGGACATTTCAATAATCGAGCGTAGTACGGGCTTCATCAATACATCTTCTGTATTGTCAAAATCTTCATAACGGCGACGTTTAGCGCGGTTCGCCACTTGAACTGTAATCCGGTAACGGTTAGAAGCCGCGCTGATTAAATCTTCTGCACGGTGCATGATTTGAGATTGAGTTGTCTCGAATTTAGAACGCCTTAGCATAAATTACTAGTTCAAAGGGTCAATCACTAGTTTAACAAAGGGGATTGGGAATGGGGAATCGGGCATAGCGGAAATTGCGGTCTTGGGGTCTCCCCAAGGGTCGCAAATTTCCAAGACAGAGCATAGAGAATTATGCATTTTTTCATTTTCTTTTAAAAATAATCATATTAGTTCCTACTACTGGATTACGAGCTATGAGTTTATCTTGTAAATCAGTAATTTCTAGATGCGTAAAATCAAGTTCTTGGGAGCGTTGAAGAATTTGTGCTGCTAAATCATCTTGTTGGGATTTATCTAAGCTGTACCATTCGTTATTGATTTTAATAGTAAGATTACTGTTTAAGAAGTTGGCTTTAATTGATTCGATAATTCCTGCAAAAGTCCGATTAGCAGATTTATCTTCCTTAGAAGTAAAGCTAATGTCACCGACTTGATTTTGAATTGCTGCGATTAAAGTTTCTTCTGGTGTTAATACCCTGGGTGGTAAAGTTTCTTTTTCTGCTACAGGTGAAATTTTAATTTCATCTTCTACTGCTACAGTAGTTTCTTCTGGTTGAGCAATAGTTTCTTCTTTTGTAACAAGTGGAATAGTCACTTCGTTTTCTGTTGGTAAGGAAGTTTCTTCTTCTTTTTCGTCTTCTATTGGTAAAGCGATTTTTTCTGATTGAGCAATAGTTTCTTTTGATTCTATAATTGCTGGTATTTCTTGCTTCTCTTCATTAATAGCTTCTTCTTGTCCTAGTGATTTTTCTTGTTGCTCTTTTACTGGTAAAGAAGCTATTTCTTTCTGTTGAGCAGGAATTTCATTTTCTGAAACAGACGGTATTTCTTGCTCTTCTAATTCAACAGATTCTGTTTCGGTCGTAGAAATTGCTGGTGGAATTTCGTTGTCTGGAGCAACGATTGCAACTTGTGATGGTTTGCTCTCGAAAACGCTGGAAGTTATGAGAAATACCATTACAACTAGTCCGGTAATAATTCCCGTCAAAGCTGTATCTGAAAACTTCGCGGAAAATCTTGCTGGTAGAATAAGCCGAATTTTTCCTAAAATACCAGTCCACAGTTGTGGAAGCTTTTGAAAAAAACCTGGTTTGTCTTCGCTACTAGGTGAGGATTCAGTTTCTAATTTAACTGCGGTAGTTTCTAATAATCCAATTGTTCCTCGTAAAGCTTTAACTAATGATTCTCTCCAAAATGGCAGTTTTTCTGGAGATGAAGATTGTTGAGTTGATGAATCCGAAGGTGGTTGGATATTTTGTTTATCTTGTGACATAGAATTTTAGGATAGAGATTAATTTAATCAAAGTAATTCTACACACCACAATTTAATTAAGCATTAAACGAATTGTAAGAATATAAAGGTCTTTAGTCGGATGTAATACAAAATCTATTTGTGAATAGCAAAAAAGCTGAAAGAGACGTAGCAATGCTACGTCTCTACAAGCGTGATTATTTATTTAACTAATTACTTCTTAGACAGATAATAATCTTACAGCTTCCCCAAAAGGAAATTCCTCTAAAGCCAAACCACCAGGAGTAACTACCCACAATACCGGTAATTCTGGTGCTGTATCGGGGAAAGTACCGTAGCCATCTGTTAAATAAACACATACTCCTTGGGTTTGTCCATCCCATCTTTGAGCAACTTTGTTAAAGAACGGTACAAACGATGTCCCCCCACCACCTTGAGGTTTGGGTGGCATGGAATCGGCGTTAATTTCGTAGGGACCGTAAACTTCGGCATCTACGTAGTAGAACTCGCATTTTATATGGGGATAGGAACTCAAAATACCCTGCACTTCTGAGAAAAATAACCCCAGCAATTTTGTATCGATGGAACCGCTGGTATCCAAAGCCAAATAAACGCGAATCGATTCCCCTTGCAAGCTTTCCAGATACATTCTGCGTCCGATAAAGCGACGGTCAAACCCAGAAAAATCAGTAGGAGTCTGGACTAAATATCGCCAAAGATAAGACCTCCAGTCAATCTGAGCAGAATTCAAAGTTTCCAGTTCTCGTTCTATTCCCCCTCCAAGAGTACCTTTATTTGCGGTACGAGCCACAGTAGCAGCTTGCTGCATCGCATTTTGCCAGTGCGCTTCCATTGCAGCTTTTTTGGCTTGAGACATGCTATCTCCAGTTTGAGAGCTAGGAGAACTTTCACCCTTTCCTTTTTCTTCTCCTGCTTCCTGACTTTCTCCTTGATTACTTTCTTGCTGCGAACCACCAGCATCTTCTGGTGGACTATCAAGTAAATCAGGGTTAGTTAATTGCGGTGCATTATCAGCGTCTTGAAGTAAGATTTCATAAACTTCTTCGACGCTCAAATTTTCTAGATTAACTTCTCTCAAAGTTCCTTCGGGTAGTTCAAAACCGTGAGCAGCAATCATACCGTTGATAACGATATCAGCAGCAATATTCCACAGTTGAGCATCCCGTACACCTCGACGCGGTACGTGAAGCAAAGCAGCGTGTAAAACTTCATGGAGCAAAACACCATCAAGTTGTTTAGGAGGTAAAGATAATAAAAATTCTACATTGTAGAAAATATCTTTACCATCAGTAGCAGCAGTTGGTAATTTTTCTGTAGGAATAAAACGAGCAAACATCGCCAAAGTTGCGAAAAAAGGCGATTTTGTTTGTAATCGTAACAAAGACGAACTGATACTTTTTTGAATATCTTCAGTCATAATAAAGAGTTAGTAGATAGTAGATAGTAGATAGTGGATAGTTGTTAGTAGATAGTAGATAGTAGATAGTGGTTAGGAGTTGGGGAACAATTATAAATATTTAAATAAAAAGCCACTAACTATCAACTTTCACCCTTAATAATACGATTTATCAACTAACAACTAATAACTATCAATATAAAGAGTTCGTAGATAGTGGATAGTGGTTAGGAGTTAGTGGAAAATTATAAATATTTAGATAAAAAGCTACTAAATATCAACTTTCACCCTTAATAATATGCTTTATCAACTATCAACTAACAACTATCAACTAACAACTAACTAATTATGGTTTCTGCGATTCTAGATAGTCTTGCAATAACTTCTTGAATTCAGGTTCTTTGCTGAGTAGATTTGCTAAGATTCCCCGCTTACCTTTACTTTCCATAGTTCGCGATAAGTCAACTGCGAAAAGTCTTACCCATTCGTTTGCAGCGACCTGATTTAACCAGTTAAAAGCGTTCAGTGCTTGATTTGCATTATCAGCGCGTACTGTCAATCCAATTACTGTTGCATACCTAACGCTGGGTTCTTTTGGAAATTGAATACTGTCACCTTTTCCTTCCAAAATAGCGATGAGATTAGGAAGATTTTCGTACATGGAAATGTATGAATTAAATTCAGTCGCAGCAGCAGTTCCGACTGCTGGATTAATTTCTAATCCGGCAGAATGTAAATCACTTGCCATTACCCAAGAACGAGGAGAAGGCCAAGCTGGTTGTTGCGGGTCAATTTTGTGTAATAAAGTGGTGCGGAAGGAAAGAAAAGCAATTACCTGCTCGTGTACTCCCTTATCTAAAGCATAAGCTTTGAAACTTTCAAAATCTGGCTGTACTTCTAAATGCAAAAATCTATTTGCTAAAGGAGAGGGCATATCGAATACGGCTGCACGGTCTTCTTTACGGTTCCCTGCTGCCCATACAAACCAACCATCTGGGACTTCATAGGAGCCTACACAGCGGTCTAAAATCAACTGTTGTGCAACTCCCTGCATTGCCGGAGGAGCCATATTTAATTCATCAAGAAATAGTATACCTTTACCTTTACGAGGCAGAAATTCTGGCGGAAACCATTTAGAAATACCATTCTCAGCAACCGGCAAACCCCGTAAATCTGTAGGTGCTAATTGAGACAAGCGAACGTCAACAAAATCAATACCGCTTTCCTTGGCTAGCTGACCCACAATACTAGATTTACCAATACCAGGAGGTCCCCAAATCATCGTACTGATTTGAATATTATTACTAACAAGCTGGTCTAAAAATACTTTAAGTTCGCTGGGAGTCATAGGATTTTGGATTTTAGATTTAAGAATAGTTAGGAGTTGGGAGTTAGGAGTTAGGAGTTAAAAGTTAGGAATTAGTTAATAATTTCTACCTTTGACCTTTAACCTTTGACCTCATCCCTGTCGTTTCCTTAAAGAGCGCTTTGCAGATTTGGAAACAACGGGGTCTTCGTCTTCGGCTAGGTGTTCGAGAATTTCTCTGGGTGTTTCTGGATGTCTTGCTACAAATAGCTTTTCGGTGGCGACGACGCTGGTAGAGAATTCTTCTAGTAACCTCTGACGGAGTTTGAATGGGGTGTTGGGATGCTGTACGATATCCCAGTCGTATCGGAAAAATTGCGTAAGCTGCTCTAATGCTGTGGCTGGGGTGTTGGGATTTTTAGCAATAAATGAGCGCAAATGCCAATCTTTAATTAAAAGTTCTAAAATATGTCCCGGTGTGTTGGGGTTACTAACTACTGCTTGACGTACTTCTAATCGCCAATCTTCAGCTAGCTTTTCCAAGACATGAGGGGGAGTATTAATATTTTTCGCCACACCATAACGAACGTCTTTGGATGTATCTTTGGCAAGTTCCTCTAAAATTCGCGATGGAGTGCGAGTATTTAAAGCAATCCACGGTCGTAATTCCGGTGACTTTTTCGCCCATTGAGTCAAAATTGACACTGGAGCTTTGTCGTGCTGGGCTACATACTTACGAACCGATAATCGCTCATCTAACGCCAAACGCCAAAGTATTTTTTGTAAGGTACAGTCTGGTGTATTCGGGTGACGCGCTAACAATAAGTCATGAAATGGCGTACCACCTAATATTTCCAAGACGTAACCAGGAGTGTTGACATTTCTAGCCACAGCAGCCTGTACATCTCCCCGACTATCCATTGCCAATTCTTCAAGAACCGAAGCAGGAGTACTTGGGTTTTCAGCAACGAACTGACGCAGTTCTAAATCCTTGGCTGCTTCTACTAACAGATACGGTGGTGTATTAGGATGCCTTACCACCATTTGACGCACCCGTTCAATTGGATACTCTGCCATTTCCTCTAACCAATCGCTAGGAATGTGAGGATTTTGAGGCAAAAAATTCATCGTATGTACCCGATAATCTATTGCCAACTCGATTATCAAGTCCTTTGTCAAGTCAGAACGTTTAGCAATAGCACTTTTGACTTTGGTATATGGAACCTTAATCAAAGCTTCAAGAACGTTTAGCGGTGTATTAGGATTTTGAGCAATGCTTGTTTCAATGGCTACTCTCAAATTCCAATTCGGTTCTGGATTTTCGACTAAAATTTCTAAAACTCTGACAGGAACCTTTGGATATTTAGCTAAATGCAAGCGAACCGAACCCGCACCATATTCCGCCAACTTTTCTAAAACTGTTTGAGATATGTCTTTGCGTAGTGCAATACATAAACCCAATTCCGGGTCATACCTGCTCTTCATTGCTAGCTGCACCAAAATTGCTTCCGAAGCTTGTTTGTGTTTTGCTACAGCTTCCAACACCAAAGAGTTGGAATGCATTACAGCACAGGCTAAAAACCATTCTGGTGCATCATCTTGTTTTAAAAGCTTTAACAAAGACCAATATGATATATCTGTTGCTAAATTAGGATTTTCTAACATTAATAGAGACAGCACCGGATTCAAGAAAAATTGTTGAGGAAAATCCCCTGCTAATTTCAGCAGTACATCAGTTGGTGCATTAGGATTTGTGGTGACACTTTCACGGGTAGCCTTATCTTCACTCGATGCCAATTCCCGCAATAACTCTGGTTCTGCACTGGGATTTGTTGCCACTAACCTTCCGAGTTCTACACTTTCATAAGCAAGAATCCTCAACTTATCCGGTGGAGTAGTTTCGTCAGCTGCAAGTTGTTCTGGGGTTGGGTACATGAGCGCTAACCTACCTATGCGCGTAGATGTAATATTTTATTCTGTTATTCATAGTGATTTCTAGTAAAAAAGCTACATTTTTCGGCTTGGTAGTAAATTACTTTTTCAAGTAATAATGAAGGGTTATTTGATTTACTTTATTAAAAAATATAATTAGAGCAATACTTAGGAAAATAAACTTATTTGAATATAAAAATATTGATTATCGTAATTATATATTTTTATGCATACAAAGTTTTCGCTATATATCAGCAAAATTTATTTAACAATATATATTAGGATACAAGGTGTTTTTAAATACTTTTTGAATTCGGCAGGATTACGATAAAAATTTGTAGCTATTTGAATCACAAATCTTTAAACAAATAAGTCAATATTGCTTGATAAAATCTACTCATGTTTGATAATATCTGTAAATTTTTAGCCGAAAACTTTTCTGCTGATTTTGCTAAATGGTTGTTAGGAGAATCCATAACCCTAACCCAACTTAGTCCGAAAGAGCTTTCCCTCGAACCGATTCGAGCCGATGCTTTGATACTCTTACAGTCGGACGAACAAATCCTGCATATTGAGTTTCAAACTGAGCCAGACTCTAAAATACCTTTCCGAATGGCGGATTACCGGTTGCGAGGCTATCGTCGCTTCCCGGAAAAGAAATGTATCAAGTTGTAATTTATCTCAACCGAACAAATTCAGAATTGGTTTACCAGAACACTTTTACGTTAAGTCGCACCCGTCACGAATTTGAAGTGATTCGACTGTGGGAGCAACCTGCTGAGATATTTCTCGAAAACCCTGGTTTGTTAGCCTTCGCTGTATTGAGCAGTACCCCAAACCCTGAAAACCTACTCAATCAGGTTGCTGCTCAGATAAGCGAAATTTCCGACAACCAAACCCAAAGCAACGTAGCTGCATCCACAGCAATTTTGGCTGGTTTAGTATTGAATAAGGACTTGATTAAAAGAATTTTGAGGTCAGATATTATGCGCGAATCACCTATTTATCAAGAAATCCTGCAAGAAGGAGAAGAGAAAGGTAGGGCTAAAGGTATAGTCCAAGGTCGAACTGAAACTTTACAACAAGTCGCTATCAATCTACTTAATACCGGTATGGCTTTAGAAGATATATCTAGAGTAACCGGGTTATCTCTCGAACAATTGCAAATTCTGCAAAATCAAAACGAAGAGCAATAATTCACAATAGATGAAATTCTAATCTGGAGGGGGAAGAGGGGGAAGAGTGGGAAGAGGGGGTAGAAAATTTTTACTTGCTCTCTACCTCTTTTACATTAATGTGGTTGAACACTAATAATGAGTTTAACAACTAAAAATTTCTTTTAACTTTTCTTAGCAATCCCAAAACTCTGCTCAAATCTGACTTTTACAATCAAAAGTCATGGTTATCAATCCCACCTGCTTTACCAAATGCAATAAAAACCGAAAAAATAAAATAAACAGGATACAAGCTCCTCGATTTATCGGTGGGGTAACTGCTAACTGGTAACTGATAACTGATAACTGATAACTGAAATGACATTCCGCGAAGAGTTTAAATTACTGTTACGCGCTCGCTATTCTTTAATTTATATTCCAACTCGGGAAGAAGAGCGTTTAGAAGCCGTAATCAAGGAAGAAGCTAATAAACAAGGTAATCGTCAGGTCTATACTTGGGATTTTGTAGACGGATATCAAGGTAATCCTAACGATACAGGTTTCGGAAGACGCAACCCGTTACAAGCTTTGGAATTTGTCGAAAAATTACACGCATCTGCACCCGTTGTACTGATTCTTCGGGATTTTCATCGATTTCTAGATGATGTGGCTATTTCACGTAAACTCCGCAATTTAGCACGTTTACTCAAATCCCAACCTAAAAATATTGTCATACTTTCTCCTAATGTGGCAATTCCCGATGATTTAGCAGAAGTGTTGACTGTATTGGAATTCCCTTTACCTAGCGCTACAGAGATACAAACCGAAATCGAAAAATTATTAACCGCTACAAATAATTCTCTTCCCAATCAAGTTTTAAATGAATTGGTTCGTTCCGCTCAGGGATTAAGTATGGAGCGGATTCGTCGGGTTTTGTCACGAGCAATTGCGGCTCGCGGGGAATTACAATCGGAAGATGTGGAATTAGTGTTACAGGAAAAACGTCAAACCATCCGTCAAACCCAAATTCTTGATTTTATTCCCGCTACAGAACAAATTTCTGATATTGGTGGATTGGATAATCTTAAAGACTGGTTGTTACGTAGAGGTGGTGGTTTCAGCGAAAAAGCGAGACAATATGGTTTACCCCATCCTCGCGGTTTGTTGTTGGTAGGAATTCAAGGAACTGGTAAATCATTAACTGCAAAAGCTATAGCTCATCACTGGCATTTACCTTTACTGCGTTTGGATGTGGGAAGATTGTTTGGTGGTTTAGTGGGTGAATCGGAATCGCGCACTCGTCAAATGATACAGGTATCTGAAGCTCTCGCACCTTGTATTCTGTGGATAGATGAGATAGACAAAGCATTTTCGGGACTTGGTAGCAAAGGTGATGGTGGAACTACTAGTAGAGTCTTCGGTACATTTATTACCTGGATGGCAGAGAAAACCTCACCGGTATTTGTAGTTGCTACCGCGAACGAAATTCAAGAATTACCCCCGGAATTATTGCGTAAAGGTAGATTTGATGAAATATTCTTTGTGGGTTTACCAATTCAAGAAGAAAGAAAAGCCATTTTCAACGTGCATTTATCGCGATTGCGTCCCCACAATATCAAAGATTACGATATTGAGAGATTGGCTTACGAAACACCCGATTTTTCCGGTGCAGAAATCGAGCAAACCTTAATTGAAGCAATGCACATCGGTTTTAGCCAAAACCGCGATTTTACTACCGATGATATTTTAGAAGCTGCCAGTCAAATCATACCTTTAGCCAGAACCGCTCAAGAAAAAATTGAACAATTACGTCAATGGGCTAGCTCGGGAAGAGCGCGTTTAGCATCTAAGCATAATCCCTTGAAAGACAGGATTCAACAACAGTTACAGTAAGAAGAGAATATTGAAGAGTTAGGAATTGAGAGGATAAAAAATTAATTTTTCCCTTTCATTTTCCTCTCTCCTAGATTTGCATTCTTAAGCTTTTTATAATTATTTATTTCAGAAAAGTAACAATTCTGAACAAGTAATAACTATCACATATTTATTCACATATGCTGTGATAGTATTGCGTAAGTTTTCTGGTCTAATTTTCGTAATCTATAGTTCTTTTGTCAGTAGAAACTGAAGTAGCTAGTTAAAATAGCTTTCATTAACAATGCTTACGTCGTGAGTTTTTATAAATCCGCTGTTTCTGTGAAAATTTAATTTTTACAGCTATGCTTTTTCTAAAAACTGATTGAATTAATAGTAATTATTTCGCTATGCTCATTATCTAAAAAATTTAACTATCGGTATTTCGAGATAAATTTTAGGCATAGCAGATTATATGTATGAATATTCAATCAGTATAAAGCTTTTAATATTTAGTGGAAACTATAACTGTTTTATTTATTCGTAATAATATCTGAATTTATTTAGTCTTGATAAATTTTGATTAATTACTAAATACATCAGGGATGATTACTTAACACTCGGTTCGCTATTTTCCGCGCCTCGTAAATAACTAATCAACCCTAAAGACTTTACTCAATCATGGAAAATATTGCTTATACTCATGCGACTTCTGCTTACGAAGCACCTGAAGCTATCGAGGTTGTTCCTTTTCGATTTGATTTCAATATTTTTGCAGGACTTAATAGAAAAAATCTGTCTAGTTTGATTGCTATACGTATTTTATCTGTAGCTATAACTTTATTCTTTTTAAATGTATTTGGACAAGCCTTAGCATTAGAAAAATATGGAAGTAAAGGTTCTGAAATTACAGCTATTCAAAAGTGCTTGAAGCAATTAGGCTACTTTAATGCTTCAGCAACTGGTTACTACGGTTCAATAACTAAAAATGCTGTAATTAAGTTTCAGAAAGATAACGGACTTGCTATTGATGGTATTGTAGGCAGCGATACACAGAAATTTGTTCAATCTAAATGTTCGAGTCAAAAAGCTACGACTAACCAAACAGATGTGCTTAAAGCTGGTAGTCGCAGTCGAGAAGTTAAAAAACTTCAACAAGATTTAAAGCAGTTAAATTACTTTGTTGGAAATCCTACAGGTTATTTTGGTCCAATCACGAAAGATGCTGTAGCCAGTTTTCAGAAAGATAAAAGTTTAACTGTTGATGGAATAGCAGGTTCAAAAACTTTATCTGTAATCCAAAATAGTTTAACTGTAGGTGTTCAAGATAATGTTGGTGGTGAAAACTTTTCTCTTCGTTTAGGTTCCCAAGGTGCGGAAGTTACATCGTTACAACAACGTTTGCAGCGATTGAATTACTTTAAAGGTAAGATTACCGGTTATTTCGGTCCCTATACCGAAGATGTTGTGACTAGATTCCAAAAAGATAAGAAATTAACTGTTGATGGAATTGTCGGTGTGGGGACTCAAAAAGCAATTGATAAAGCAATTCAACAATTGAAGCCTGTAAAAACAATATCTAATGCTAAGATATTGCCTCTGACAGTTGGTTCTTGCAGCGACGGTAATTGTCCCATGCTTCGACCTGGTAATAAAAATCGTTATGTAAAATACCTACAAACTAGATTGAGTCATTGGGGTGCTTTTAAATCTAATCCTAACGGTAATTATGATTCCAAGACTGTGGAAGCAGTAAAAAGATTCCAGAAAGCAAGCGGACTTTCTGCTGATGGTGTTGTAGGGTCGCTCACTTGGAAGAAAATTGAAAACTCTAAACTCACAAACCGTAAACCCAAGAAATCAATAAAATGCAGTAAACCCGTACTTCAAAGAGGTGACAAAGGGAAGTGTGTTACTGAGCTACAAAAAAGATTACAAAACTTGGGTTATTTCAAGGGTAATTCAACAAGTTATTTCGGAAGTAGCACTTGGGAAGCGGTGAAACAATTTCAGATGAACAATGAATTACCTCCCAATGGAATTGTAGATTCGCAAACCTGGAAAGCATTAGGACAAGATAACAGTAACTATGTCGTACTTGTACCTGTAACCAGTCCCTATACTTTAGATGAAGTACGTCGCTTTGTACCCGATGCTTTTATCCAAAATACAAATAATGGCAAATTTATTCAAGCAGGAGAATTTCAATATAGTGAGGGTGCAGAACAATATTCTCGATACTTTTTACGCGAACGCGGTTTCAATTCGCGAGTAGTCGCTAAAGATAAACTGTAAGATAAGGGAATATTCCTCAAGTAGTAAGTAGCAAGTATATAAACGGAGAATAGATAGCCTTTATCACTATTAGCTACTTACTACTCTTGAATTACTTCTTATCTCTTACCATTCTCTGTAATCATTGAGAATTTTTAAGTTAAAAGCTATAATTCTTCACTCATTAGTTTATTAGTTTGATTTTTTGTAACGGGTAAATACTATGTTATCTAACATACTAAAGGTAATACTTGGTGTTTTATTAGCGATGGCTATTTTAGTAGGTGGTAGTGCAGCGCTAGCAATTTATTTTATGAATCGAACTTCTATTAATCCTCCCAAACCTGTTTTTTCTAATGACAACGCTGCTGTGAAAGCAGAAGCAGCAAAAACTCCTACTCCCAGCGCAACAGCTGCTGCGAATTCTCAGCCAAAACCTACTCCAGCAAAATCGCCATCAGAAGAACAAGAAAAGCCATTACCACCAGGTGCTTATCCTGCAACAGTAACATGGCCTCAAGGTTTAATTTTGAGAGCGGAACCAAAAGTTGATGCAGAACGTCTTGGTGGTATTGGTTTTAATGCAAAGGTTGTAGTCTTAGAATTGAGCAATGACAAAACTTGGCAAAAAATTCGTATTGAAAGCAGCGGAAAAGAAGCTTGGGTGAAAGCAGGTAATACTAGAAAAGCAGAATAATAACTTTTTTGCCTTTAATAGATTATTCGGTTCGCAACTTTGATTTATGTAAACTAATCTGAACATATACAAAGTTTGTGCTTTTCGGTTGAGACTATTCTGTTTGGATTAACAATCAAAATTAAAAAATAAGGTGAAAATTATAGTATTATTATTTCATATTTTTTAGTCTGCACTTAAATTGAATTTAATATGCCCATATCAAAACGTTAAAACAATATAATTTACTTCAGCATTGAAAAATAGATTCATGTATAATTTAGTATATATTTAAAAGCTAGTTATGCGTGTAGTTACTTGATTATTCTCACAGTTAAGTTTAATATTTGGTATATTTTTTCGGTGTATTAAATGCCAGAAAAAAATGCCAGAAATATCAATGTTAGGCTGCATCAGTATTGAGGATTCTAGAATAGTATGACTGCGAACACTAAAACGCGGTTGCGATTGATAATAGAACTAGTGTCTTAGAAAGACATTGCTAGTAATGGTAAATATAATTCGATTGCATAATAGTCAGGTATATCTAATTAGATAACGGCATCTTGTAAATAATCACCTTTCTATAGTAGTTTATCGAAAACTACTCATATAAACCCTAAAGAAATTGTCCTGTAAGGAAAATACCATAACAGGGAATTTATTTAACTTAAAAACGATGAAAAAAATCGGTTCTGGCTACCAAGATTTAGCTGAGGAAACATTCTTAAAAGATGAGATTGTTCCAGTAAAAAGTGATTTGAAGTTAATTGCCGATATATCTAAAAAAATGTCTAATAATAGCAGACTTGCTCTATCTTGGATATCTATTGCAACAACTCTAACGATATTAGGAAGCTCAAATGAAGTTTTAGCTTTACAAAGGGGAGATAATAATACTCAAGTTAAAAATGTTCAGAGTTGTTTAAGAAGGTTGGGTCATTTTAATGGTCCAGTAAACGGTAATTTTGGTTCGATGACTGAAGCTGCTGTAAAGAAATTTCAGCGAGCTAATGGGATATCTGATATCGGAAGGGTTGGACCTAAAACCCAAGCTGCATTACAACGCAGGTGTGAAAGTAGACGTAGAACAGTTTCTGCAAGTGATTGTCAGCGAGGGCTTAGAAGTGGTTGTGATGGTTCTGCTGTAAGAGAATTGCAACGGAATTTAAGAACGTTACGCGTTTATGATGGTCCGGTAACTGGTCGATTTCGCGAATTAACAAGAAATGCAGTTGTTAGATTTCAAAGAGAGAACGGAATCAATCCGATTGGTGTTGTCGGACCACAGACTAGACGAGCAATAAATTTAGCACTGAACCGACAAGCACGACGAACAAATCCACCTCGTCAAGCTCAAAATCCTCCCGGTCGTTTCTGCGATTACAACAGAGAGATTATTGGTATTGGTTGCAGAAGCGAATGGGTCAGACAGCTGCAGCAGAGATTAAAAACTTTAAATTACTTTAGTGGGACTCCTACGGGCTATTTTGGTCCGGTCACCAGAGATGCTGTTGTTAGATTTCAGCAAAATAACCGTCTTCCTATTACTGGAAGTGTAGACAGACGTACCTGGGAAGCTATGAATCGAATGGGTTCTGCACCTATTGCTCCACCTGGAGGTTATCTAACAGTTGGTAGCAGAGGTGCTCAGGTAACAACACTACAGCTAAACTTGAAGCAGTTAAATTATTTTTACGGCAATCCTACGGGTTTTTACGATAAGTCAACTCAAGAAGCTGTACGACGATTTCAGCAAAGTTACGGTCTACCCATGACTGGAAATCTAGACCCAAGAACTTCTCAAGCAATACTTCAAGTATTGAGAAGTCAAGGAGGAGGAATGGGAGGAGGTTCGGACTTTGAACCAATTTATCCTGGTGACAATAATCAAAGAGTTGAAAACCTGCAAAAACGTTTGTTGGAATTAGGATTACTCAAAGCAAATCCGACTGGTTATTTCGGTCCTTCTACAAGAGAAGGTTTGATTGCATTTCAAAGGTATCATGGGCTGTCCGAAACAGGTTTTGTAGACGAACAAACTTGGGAAAAGCTGGGATTTAATAGTTCCCGCGCAAAACGCTATGTGATAGTAGTACCTTTACGAAATCCAGATACTTACAATCGAATACTTCAGTACATACCTTCGGCTAGAGTCGGCAAGTCTAGATTAGGAGACTTTGTTAACGCAGGAGAGTACAATCAACGCAATCAAGCACAAAGACAATCTCAATTTTTGCGCCAACAAGGTTTTGATGCAAGAGTTGAGTATTTTTAGAACCAGGAGAATAGATAACAGGTAATAGGTAATAGGTAAAAGGTAAAAGGTTGTTAATTATGCATTGGTAACCACCGTTTTGCTTTTAATATACAAACCCTTTTACCTTTTTTATTAAGCTGCTAAAACCGATGTATCAATCAATCGAGATTTAGATTTTAATAACAACTCTGTAGCTTCTTGAGCGCAAACAGCAGGGCTGAAAAGATTTCCCTGCATTAATTCGCATTCCAAAATTCTTAGTAAATTACGTTGTTCCTGGGTTTCTACACCTTCAGCAACCACTGAAAAATTGAGTCCATGGGCTAGAGCAATCATTGCTGTAATAATAGCTGCATCGTTAGTGTCTTTAGTTAAATCTCGCACAAAAGACCTATCAATTTTTAAACAGTGAATTGGAAACTGTTTGAGATAACTAAATGAACAATATCCGGTTCCAAAATCATCTATAGATATAGAAACCTTCATTTTATATAGCTCGGTTAAAACTTGTTTGGTGAAATCGACGTTTTGCATTGCAGCACTTTCAGTAATTTCTAACTCAAGACAATTAGGAGATAGCTGAGTTTCTCTCAATATACGTTGCACGGTATCAACTAAGTTTGGCTGCTGAAACTGTCTTGGGGACAAATTAACCGCTACTCTTATTCCGGAGTTGCCTAGAATATTCTGCCAAATTTTATTTTGAGTACAAGCAGTTCTTAAAACCCATTCACTGATAGGTACAATTAGTCCAGTTTCTTCAGCAATCGGAATAAATTTACTAGGAGAAATTAAACCATATTGTGGATGTTGCCAACGTAATAACGCTTCAAATTTACAAATTTCTCCCGTACTAATATCGACTTGGGGTTGATAATATAACTTTAATTCGTTTCGTTCCAGAGCATAATGCAAGCTATTTTCTAAACTGAGTAATTCTGAGGCTTCGGAATTAATCGTCGAATTATAAATTTGATAATGATTTCGTCCTTGTGATTTTGCACGATTTAGTGCTGCATCAGCATTTTTAATTAAAGTTTCTCCATCTTGTCCATCATTAGGATAAACAGCAATTCCGATACTAGCGCTAATGTGTAAAAGATGGTTTTCTATCAAAAATGCTGGTTTTAAAGCATTTAAAATTTCTTCAGCAATACGAGCAGCATCTTGCGTGTCACTTATTTCAGGTAAGAGTAAAGTGAATTCATCACCCCCCCAACGAGCGACTGTATCGCTCGAACGCAGACACCTATTTAAACGTAAAGCAACACTTTTTAATAATTTATCACCGATTTTATGACCTAGTGTCTCGTTGATAGTTTTAAATCTATCTAAATCCAGGAAACATACAGCTAGTTTACTTTTATTCAAATTAGCCTTTATTAGAGATTCTAATAACCTTCCGCAAAACTGCATCCGATTGGGTAAATTTGTTAGAAGGTCGTGGTTAGCTTGATGACGTATTTTTGCTTCTGCTTGAAAACGTTCGCTGATATCACGAAAACTCCATACTCTACCTACAATTTCATTACCAATGTATTGGGGTTGCGAGTAGCGTTCAAATGTTCTCCCATCCTTAAATTCAATCCAGTCGTAAATTTCAGCACCGGGATAAGCCTTAAGCTGTGAAGCAAAAGTAAAATATTCGTCAGGGTCTTTTAGCTGGTTGCTTGCAAATTCTAATACTCGTTTGTAGTCACCAGATTCAATCAGCGATTGAGGAATACCCCACATTTGTACAAGCTTATGGTTATAGGCAGAAATTGAACCTTTACTGTCTACGAATAAAAGACCATCAGCAGTAGTTTCTAATGTTGTTTGTTGCAAAGAAATATATTTTTCTAGCTCTTTATAGATGCACTTATTTTTATTAATTTCCTGGTGTAGTTCAACGGTGCGCTGATTTACCTTCTCCTCTAATTTAGAGTTTAAGTTTTGATATTCTTTGATAGTTTTGTTTAGAGATTCTTTTATGATTAAGCTATTACAGGCAATAGAGATAGCATTAACTGTAGCTTGCAGAAAATTAATTTCTGTTGATTGCCAGATTCTTTCTTCTATACAATCTTCTAATCCAATAAAACCGAATAATTCTCCTTTAACTTTGATAGGAAGAAGTAAAAACGAAACAATTTTTCTCGCTTCAAAAAACTTTCTTTGTTCGAGATTAGCTTCAGTCCAATTACTCCGAATAATATCTTCACTATTTAATCTAGGTGCTAAATTAGGGAAAACTTCAGCAATTGACTTATTTTCAAAAGATAATTTACTGACTTGAGATAAAACCTTAGTATTACACCATTCAGCTTTCTGATTTATTAAAAATTCGCCATTTTCCGATTGATAATGTTCGCATATATAAATGCGACTTGGCTGATAAACTAATCCTAAGATTGACAGAATTTTTTCATAGCATTCATCAGCACCATCAAAAGTCTGCAAAGCAGTTTCTACATTAAAAAGTGCTTCAAGATAAGTTTGATTATTCTGAATAATCACCTCTAAATCATCTTGGCTACTGACTTGATTTAGCTTATCAATATTAGATTCTGGCTGATTTTCAATATCAATTAGCTCTAGAGTCCCAGAAGTCCCAATCATCTGTCCTTGACTATCTAACAAAGTTTTTATGCGACTTTTTACAAGACAAACATTACCGTAACGAGTTTTGTAACGAGTTTTGTATACGCTTTCTTCTACCTTCTGCTTTTTTAGAATTTCAAATACTTCTAAATTTTGTAGAAGTTCACTAGGATAAACATAATCTAGAAAGCTTTTACCAATACTTTCCGCAACAGTAAATCCAGTTAATTCATTCCAGATTGGACTCAGAAATGTCCACCTTCCTGAACTATCTGTTTTAAATGGTATCTCTTTATAAATATGAGAAACTTGATTAATATTATTGTTGCAAGTTTCTAGTAAATTATTTTGGGAAATTCGACAGGGAATTTGTCGATTTGCCTTTTTCAGCTTGAGTAGTGTTTGTAATTTATATTTTGTCATGTAATAACACACCAGTCTCGCTCCCAAGCAGGTAGATGAACCAACCATTAACAGTATTATGATACTTTTTAATGGTAGTTAATACTTGATATTTTGATTTGTTTAATTTGAATAATTTAAATAAATTAATTGTCGATTATTCTCATTTCATTATATTCTTAACTCCTGATTATAGAGATAATGCTAATATAAATATTTTGAATTTTTCTTATTATAACTATATTTAATAATTCATGCCAAATTAGCTTAAAATCACATTAATTTGCATTAATAAATTATATTTAAGTAAATTATTAAAGTAACAAAATATTGTATTCATATCAATGATAGTTCTTCACAACATACACTGTTAGATATTTTTGTTTTTCTCATA
Source organism: Cyanobacteria bacterium J06621_15 (assembly GCA_038525335.1). Taxonomy (GTDB): domain Bacteria; phylum Cyanobacteriota; class Cyanobacteriia; order Cyanobacteriales; family Nostocaceae; genus Rivularia. Next base: position 17,762 of record JBCBHT010000012.1, read on the forward strand.
TTTTATATCTCTTTTTTTAGTATATCCGCAACTATTTAATTATTTAATTACATTGCTTACAACCATCGAATATATTCCGCGATATGACATCTGAAAAAATGTTTTTCCAATCGCTTTGTTATTAATCCAAAATACAATATTTTCACTCGAAGTAAAAAAATAAAAATATTGTGATTATTTTATTTTTTTGCAAAAATTATCTCACTTAAGTGCTATCTGATAGGATAAGAATTTTCTTTCAAATCATCTAGGCATCCATATTAATATGGTATTGAAAAAAGCCAAAATTATAACGGCATATTAAAAACCTAAAGCTTTTTACAATGAAGCATTACGGTTTAATTAAATTCAATACCAGCTTGGAATAAGTTAATCACAATCTTTGACAAAAAGTATAACAAATTACTTATACAACTGTATATAGAGAAAATACTGAAGTCTGTAACTTTATTCAGATTATTGGTTATCTCTAAACAATAGCTTGAAGCAGCTTTTTTACTAAGCAACCTGTACGGATATATCTCTGGGAAAACAATTGCATTTTACACAAAATGTAATATTTATAACTGAATTCACTCATAATTTATGTTGGCATACTGAAGACTGTATATTATTCCTAATATTTAGCTAAAAAGAAATGTTGCACTACTGAAGTAATGCAACTATTATCCAAATTGATGAAATTTGTCTTTTGCTAGTTTACGGGATAGGAATGGTGACTTTGCTGTTAGCGTCAGAATAGTTATTTACCGGTTTTACTATAATTTTTGAGAGCGTTTAGGGGTGCCTTCTGTCTCTACATGCACTAACGCTAAGCCTCTACTGTAATCGTTTGCATTTAATCAATGCTTAGCGATTTTATATCTTAAGTTTAGTTATATTTGGATACGAACTAATCAGAAAAAGCGCGGTTTATCCAAATGCTAGGTCACAAATCGTCTTTAGGCAAATTATAAAATAGTTACAAAATTTTCCCAATCTTTTTCTGAAAGAGAAAAACTTGGAATTAATCACCTAATCTAGGTTATTTTTCTTATTTTATTCGATTATCTGTAATTCACAAGTTATGCTGTGTATTTCTCGGATAAGTTCTGACACCAAGGAGTTTCCAGCTTAATTTGCGTCAAATCCTATTCTTTAGCTACAAGTTATTTATTTTGGTTGTAGGAAAATATTACTATTGTCTCATTCAAAAATCAGCTATAAAAAAGACTTGTAAGAAAGGTGTTTTACACGACTTATCCTGGTAAAATCTTGCAGCACTTAAAGTTAAATAGAGGTTAATATGAGACACGAAAAACTTTCTCCTGGAATACTGTTAGCTTATCAAGACTATCACAGAGAGGGAAGCCGAGCATTAGTAACTCATAGACGTTCGCTGGGTATAGTTTCTCCTAGAAGTAATTTGAAGCCAATTCGTACTGTAGTTTTTGTGTACTGCGACGAGCAGGCAGACTTGAGTCATTTATCAGAACATGGCATTAAAATCAATCAAAATAGGGGCAAAGTAAGAACCGCTTTTTTACCTATTGCAAGTTTAGACCGTTTGTCTGAGGAACCAGCAATTGAGCGTATTAAGCCATCGCGGAAATTACATTGGCGGATGGATGTTGCACCCGAAAAAGTTAATTTACCTTCCTTTCAACAAAAAAACTCGCGATTAAGCGGTAAAGGTGTAATTATCGGCATTATAGATAGCGGTATTGATTCAGCGCACCCTGCTTTTGCAGGACGCATTTTGCGCGTTTGGGATCAGACCTTATCGGGAAATGGAGTTACCGAAGGTGATTACGGAGCCGAATTAACTGATAAACATTTAGCAATGTCTCTTGATACTGACGGACATGGAACTCATGTTGCAGGAATTGCTGGAGGTTCTGACAATGAATTTTGCGGAGTAGCTCCAGAAGCAGAATTTATTATTGTTAAAACTGATTTACAGGATGCTCATATCGCTGATGCAGTTCGTTATGTTTTTCGAGTAGCTAGCGAGATGGGGCTTCCGGCTGTGGTTAATCTCAGCTTAGGGGGACATGCTGATGGTCATGATGGTACGGATTCTCTGTCAAAAATTATTGATAGTGAAACCGGACCAGGAAGAATTGTATGTGCAGCCGCAGGTAACGAAGGGAATGATAATATTCACGGTCAAACCCTTGTTCCTAGTGGTGAAATGAGTACCATGCGTTTTTCTGCACCATTAAATCAAGTAGGAATAGTATGGTTAAACGGTTGGTATTCTAAAGATTCTGAATTAGAAATTTCGGTACGAAGTCCCAACGGTTTTGTTACACCTTTTCAACCAATTATCACTGACGATAATCCAGCACAAGAATATAATTTATCCGATGCGTCAGTCGAAATAGTAACGCCGGGTAAAGACCCGATGAATGGAGATTATAATTTCTTTGTGCAAATTCGCGGTATTGGGGAAGGACAGTTTAATCAGCCCGTACCTGGAGGTGTTTGGCAGCTAAGGTTACGGAATAAATCATCAAAAGAAACCCGTGTAGATGTTTGGACTTTATCTGATGCAAGTTCAGTATTTTTTACAGGTAAAAGTATCGCTGATTCTGTGAAAATCGGTTCTCCCGGATGTGCTGCCAGTGGTGTGACGGTTGCTTCCTATACTACCAAAGCTAAGTATATTGATATAGATGGTAAAGAGCGAGAAATGGGCTTAGAACTAGATACCATTTCCGAATTTAGTAGTGAAGGTCCTTTACGAAATGATGCTCAAAAGCCTGATATTGCAGCACCAGGAGCAATGATAGTTTCAGCCCTTTCTAGCGATGCGAGTTTAGATAGGTCGATGATTATTAATCCTAAGTTTGTAGCACTCGCAGGTACCAGTATGGCAACACCTTTTGTCACCGGATTAATCGCACTACTATTACAGCGAAATTCCAAACTCGACCCCGATGCTTTGAAAGAACTACTCTACAAAAATAGTTCTATTCCTGGAAAAGAAAAAGGAACATTTGATAAAAAATGGGGATTTGGCTTGATTAACGCCGAAAATCTGTAAATTTTGGGAATTAGGAGTGAGGGAGAAGCAAATTAGAAAATTTTAGGAATATGGGAAATGTAGTAGTGATTCTTGATTGTGGTCGCAAGCTAAAAACCTAAAACCCTTTAATTACTAACTCCTGATAATTCCTCACTCCTAACTCCCGATATTTAGTCCACAATCTAAAATTCGGAGCAGAAAAGTTTGGGGATTTATGAATCTACATTGAAGTTTGGGGGAAGAATACCTTTCCTCCAACTTTCTGGCTCAAATTTCCGCAAAATCCAAAATCAAATATTTTTAAGCCTATCAATCGAATTAAGGTCTATATAAAGATGGATAAGAATTAGCTCTATACTTGATAGGCTAAAAACGGGACAAGTAAGATTACTATTACCTGCCCCTCAATTATTTACCAGTTTATGAATTACAGTAAGCTAGATATCGCTCTTATATTGGCACTGAAAAAAATTCAAGACCAATCAAGACCTTGTTTAGTGGTTTTTATTCATACCGAATTACCTATAAACTCAAAGGCTATTGCTCTTTTAGAAAGTTTTGGTGTCAGTGATATTACGGCTAAAAGAAATGTGTTTACAGCAACGCTTTCATCAAATGCAGTTTCTCAGCTTTCAGAACAACCTTGGGTGATGTCTCTGAAGCTTTCTCAGGAATTGCGTTTGGTAAGTGGGGATTAAAGTGGGGGTGTAGCTACTTGATGATATGTAATGTCCTAGGTGATACATTCTTTTCTATTCTCAAATTATTGAAAGAATTATTAAAAGTCTTATTTTCACTACATTAATAGTGTTTTCAAGTGTTTTCATTAACTTACCTTAATCTTTAATTTCCCCGTGCGAGCTGTCACACACAGTCATAAACTGATTAGTGAGAGCTTCAAGGCAGTCTGGAGAAATATAAATGAAAAAAGTTTTAGGTATCATTCTTGGTGGTGGTGCAGGCACCCGTCTTTATCCGCTAACAAAGTTCCGCGCTAAACCAGCAGTACCCTTAGCTGGAAAATATCGTTTGATAGATATTCCGGTTAGTAACTGTATCAATTCAGAAATATTTAAAATTTATGTTTTAACACAGTTTAATTCGGCTTCCCTAAACCGTCACCTTGCTCGTACTTACAGCTTTGCTGGGTTTACAGAAGGTTTTGTGGAAGTGCTTGCTCCACAGAAAACTCCTAGCAGTTCTAGCTGGTTCCAAGGTACAGCCGATGCGGTACGTCAATATCTATGGCTTTTTGAAGATTGGGATATAGATGAGTATTTGATTTTATCAGGCGACCATCTTTATCGGATGGATTATCGTCAGTTTATCGAGCGTCACCGCGAAACTGGGGCTGATGTTACTTTGTCAGTAGTTCCGATGGACGAGCGTGGAGCTTCCGCTTTTGGCTTAATTAAAATTGATGATACTGGCAAGATAATAGACTTCAGCGAAAAACCCAAAGGTGATGCTTTAAAGAAGATGGCTGTTGATACAACCGTATTAGGATTGGATGCTGACCAAGCCAAGGAAAAGCCATACATTGCCTCAATGGGAATTTATGTTTTTAAAAAACAAGTTTTACTCGACCTGCTAAATCACTCAAAAGACCAAACTGATTTTGGTAAGGAAATTCTCCCTGCTGCATTAGATAAGTACAACGTTCAAGCGTTCTTGTTTGATGATTATTGGGAAGATATTGGAACCATTGAAGCCTTTTACAATTCAAATTTGGCTCTAACTCAGCAACCAACACCACCCTTTAGCTTTTATGATGAAGAAGCACCTATTTACACCCGTTCTCGCTATCTACCCCCTACTAAGCTATTAAATTGCCAGATAGCACAGTCAATGATTGGAGAAGGCTGTATTCTCAAAGATTGTCGGATTGTTAATTCTGTTTTAGGAGTGCGATCGCGAGTTGAATCTGGATGCAATGTCGAAGATACGTTGATTATGGGAGCGGATTATTATCAGCCTTTTGCTGAGCGTCAATCTGACTGTAGCGATGGATCTACGAGTTTAGGTATAGGAGCAAATACTACAGTTCGCCGCGCTATCATCGATAAAAATGCTCACATCGGTTGCGATGTACAAATTATCAATAAAGATAACGTTCAAGAAGCCGACCGAGAAGAAAAAGGTTTCTACATCCGCAGCGGTATTGTAGTGATACTAAAAAATGCTGTGATAGCAGATGGAACAGTCATTTAATTAATAATCATTAATAAAATGAAAATTCCGATAGGATAAAAGCCGTTAGGAAAAAACTAACACTTCAAAGCTTTTTTAAATTTCTATGCGGATTTATAGGTACAAGGGAATTGCCTTTTCCTATAAAATATCGGCACTAAGTAGTTCATTTAAATTCTGCTAACCCCCCTTCTTGTTTAAGGGGGGATTTCGTACCTTTTTATATTCAAAAGCTTGTTTAACTTAAGCAGCCAATATCAACTTCTGGGTTTTGACGTTTTAACGTTAAATAGTACGGAAATTTCCCCGCTCGTGACTAGCAAGAACCGCACCTAGCTATCATTTAATATTTGTTAATTTAAGGTCAGAGTACGAATGTCCACACTTACAGTGTTCGCGGTATACCGACTCAATTTATACATAGAAATTATTGAAAATAACAACGATTAGGAGGCTAGTATATGGCTGCAACCGACTTCAAAGATTATTATCAAATTTTAGGAGTAAATAAAAGCGCTTCTCAAGAAGATATTAAAAAAGCTTTTCGTAAATTAGCCCGCAAATATCATCCCGATGTAAACCAAGGAAATAAAGAAGCTGAAGCACGGTTCAAAGAGGTCAACGAAGCATACGAAGTATTATCTGACCCTGAAAAACGCCGGAAATATGACCAGTTTGGTCAATACTGGAAACAGGCTGGTGGAGGTTTCCCCGGTGGTAGTGCTGGTGCTGCTGGTGTGGATATGAATGGCTTTGATTTTGGTCAATACAGCAGTTTTGATGATTTTATTAATGAATTATTAGGACGTTTTGGTGGTGGGAACCGTGGAGGAGGACAAAGTTATTCTTACCGAACCTCACCTGGTGGTGCAGGTGGGTATGGTGGATTTAATGACTTTGGTGGTTTCCAAGATATGGGAAGAGGTGCAGCTCAAGATAGCGAAGCCACGATTACTTTAACTTATGCTGAAGCTTTTAACGGCGTACAAAAGCGGTTTAATTTGGGAAATGAAACGATTGATGTTCGTATACCTGCTGGTGCAAAAACTGGTAGTCGTTTAAGAGTAAAAGGTAAAGGACCAATTAGTCCGTTGAACCAAAAACGTGGTGATTTATATCTGGTAGTTGAACTTGGTAATCACCCGTTTTTCAAGTTTGATGGCGATAATTTATTGTGTGAAGTCGAAATTACTCCTGATGAAGCCGTGTTAGGAGCAACTATCGAAGTTCCAACACCTGACGGTATGGTTGATGTTAAGCTTCCTCCTGGAATACGTTCTGGTCAAACTTTGCGATTGCGAGGAAAAGGCTGGAGAAATCCCAAAGGGAACCGTACAGACCAGTTGATTAGAATTGCGATTGCTACACCGAAAGAAATCAGCGACCAGGAACGGGAGTATTATGAAAAAATTCGAGATATTCGTACCTTCAATCCCCGCAGTAATTTACACAAGTTCAAGCTGTAGTTAAGCTGTTAGACATTTAATTTGTATAATCATAGCGACCGAGATGGTCGCACTATAATATTTTCAAATTTTAGCTTGATAGGACTTAGTTTCACGTGAGCTTATTATTTTAGTTTTTTGGAAAATTCTGGACTATATAATGCTTTTTACCAGTTTTTAGCTTTTTTGATTTGGTCTGGGGTTATTTTGGCTTCCTTACCCGATTCTTTATCCCAAAATTTTGCATTACTTAGGTCAGCACCCGTGAGGTCGGCTCCTTCAAGATTAGCATTACTAAGATTGCCACCTTTGAAGTCATCCCTACTGAATGAAACCTGAAAACTAATTTTTGTACCTTCTTTGTATGACGAATTATTAAGTTTTGCACTTATGAGGTTTGCTTTTCTGAGGTCAGCACCTCTAAGGTCGGCTTTACTGAGATTTGAGTTACTTAAATTTTCTTCGACTAGGTTTGCATTAGTTAAGTCCTTCTGTAAAAACTAAAAATAGAATTGTCGTGTAGCGTCAATAATTGTATTTTTTATGACATTTTTACAGTTCTTGTTTTTTGATTATCTATTCTTTATTTCTTATTCTCTAAAGGAACCCTATTTAATTTTGTTAGCGCAGCATTTTTCTTCAGAAAACGCTGTGCTAAAACTAATAATATTCAAATTGGAGTCTATACGAATTTAATTAGCATCAATATAAGAAAGTAATGTTTCTACACTCGCATTATGGTCTAGAAAAGAAAATAAATGTTTATAAGTTAGTTTTCCTTGTTTATCTAAAACGAATTGTCCGGGTAGTGGCGCACCCAATGCTTGTCCCACTCCATAATTGCGAAATATTTTACAGCTAGGGTCGCTCAACAACGGCATTTTTAAGTTCAAATCTTTAACAACTATTTGACTCTGACGCTCGTCAGTACTCGTAATCAATAAAATTTCCACTCCTCGATTCTTAAATTGTTCGTAGTTTTCATTCAAAGCTTTGATATGAGGAAAGCAAAATGGACAGTATTGTTTTTCTGTGAATATTCGAGTTAACGCTAAAATAGCTGGTTGCTTGTTTTGATAATCCGATAATTTCACCAAGCTACCGTTTGTAATATCTGGAAGCGAAAATTGAGGAGTTAACTGTCCTAACTGTAGGCTATTCTCTGCTGGAATTGGAAAAAAATTGTTAAAAAATCGTTCGTTAAATAAGCCGGTAAAATCAGTTGAAGTTAACATTTTAGTAATCCAAATTTTATGTATTAAATGATTTTAAAGATAGGGAACAGGGAACAGGGAGTAGGGAAAAATAAATAGAATTTACTATCAATTTTAATTTAACATTTTGATTAAAATCACAACTTTATTAACGCAATTCCTATAAGATTTAAATTTAATCTCAACCTATGCCTAGCTATTTATAAAAACATTACCTGTCAAATTTACCAATTATCTACTTCTAATATTTCCTACTCATTACTTACTACTTACTACTTACTACTCCCTACCTGAATCAAAATGTGGTTAATTGCAACAAAATTGCCACTAACCACACTTTAATTCATGACCAGAAATCGGTCAGAAATCTAGATTGCGGAGAAATACACCTTAGATTTAACAGGGTCGGGGTTCATAGTTTGGTCGCCAGGTTGCCAACCCGCAGGACAAACTTCGTCAGGATGAGATTGGACGTACTGAATAGCTTGTAATGTCCGTAATGTCTCTTCTACGTTACGACCAAAGGACAAGTTATTAATGGTAGCGTGCTGTATAACACCGTCCTTGTCTATAATGAACAAACCGCGCAAAGCAACGCCTGCTTCTGGGTCTAGCACGTTGTAAGCAGCGCTAACTTCTTTCTTTATATCCGATACTAAAGGATAATTCAGGTCGCCTACACCACCAGCTTTACGGTCGGTTTGAATCCATGCTAGGTGAGAAAATTCACTGTCAACGGAAACACCAAGAACCTCAGTGTTAAGCTTTTTAAATTCTTCGTAGCGGTCGCTAAAAGCTGTAATCTCAGTAGGACAAACAAAAGTAAAGTCTAAAGGATAGAAAAATAAAACGGTGTACTTACCGCGATAGTCGGAAAGCTTAACTGTTTTGAATTCTTGATCTACCACTGCTGTGGCTGTAAAGTCAGGAGCCTGTTGACCAACGCGAAGGCATCCTTCAGATGAATAAGTAAGGGGCATTATAGTTAATTCTCCTCGAAACTACACTTTTGGATTTTTAGCTTTTGAATGGCGATATCGCTGATTTTGATAAGAAAATGTAAATATCTTAAAAAATCAGGCTTTTTAATTTTAAAAGGAAAAGCACAACGGTGCTTCTGCCGTACCGCATACTTTTCAATGGATAGTTAGTCCGCGATAATGATAAAGTTAGCTGAATGGCGATGTCTAAAGTCCGTAACTATCGGATTAGCAATGGCTTAAACCATAAACTTAAACACTAGAAAGCAGGACAAAGAACCAGTGAAACAGTTTGGTCTTAGGGAGCCATCGCGGTCTTGGGGAGCCACTCTCGTGCGGAGGTTCCCTCCGTTGAGAGAAGTGGCGTGTCTCCCCCTTCGGATTCATCATTCCCCTCAAACAAATGCCACTTGGCTCAAGGTCGGGAGACCACCAAAGCGAGTGGCTCAGTTTGGGGGAAGAACATCTTCCCCACAACTTCTCTTCATGTAAACTGGAGGCTTTCTCGCAGAGTACAACTGCTGTTAGCACTAGCGTTAGCGCAGCGTGTCCGCAAGGACATAGCGTATCGTAGGTATTGCGTCTCCCGGAGGGAGATACCCGAAGGGGCTATGCATTCACCAGCACAAAATCTAGCTTTTACTCTAAACCTAGTATTCAAAGCACTAAATCTAGTCAGCTAGGTTTCTGGTTAGAAGCCCCTAACTTCAAGCTGGGGGTCATTGACAATTTTCAAAGATTCTATGCTTTGATTATTTAATTACGAACTGTTACAAATAATATCATAATCATAACGATTTCTCGTTTGGAAATGGGAGATTTAGATACTCGGGAATGGCTGTTAACAAATGGCTTAGGAAGTTTTGCAAGCGGTACAGTTTCTGATGTCCGCACTCGTACCTACCATGGTTGGTTGTTTGCTGCAACTTGCCCACCTTCAGGGCGTACTTTACTGATGTCGCATTTAGAAGCTAGTTTAGAGCTTTCTGATAAAGTAGTGGCATTAGGTACTAATTTTTGGGCTAGCGGTCAAATAGAACCGCAAGGCTACAAGTTGTTACGCTCTTTTGAGATTAACCCGGCTCCAACATGGATTTGGGGCACACAAGACTGGCGATTAAGTAGAAAAGTGTTTATGCCATATGGGTTACAAGGTAATCTCATACATTTTGGAGAAGATTACAAAGATGTAGAAGCTTTTGGTGACTCAATACTCAGTACTTATCAAACTCCATACCGAAACCGTGTATTGATTCAGTATCGCTATCAAGGTGATAATACTGCTGTTTTAAGGTTAAGGTTATTGGTTGGAGACCGCGATTTTCATCATCAGCAAAAAGGAAGTTCTCAACTACAATTTTTGCAACTCACAAAAAAAGGGCAACTTTGTTTGCAATCAAAAAAAGCGGGAAATTATGGTACACCTTGGCATTTACGTTGGAGTAAAGGAACCTATCAATCGAGTGGTATTTGGTACTGGAATTATGGTTTATTAGAAGAAACTCGACGGGGATTATGCGACAAAGAAGACCTTTATAGTCCTGGTTACTTAAGTGTTGTTCTGGAATCAGGAGATACGGTGACGATTGAAGCTCAGCTAGGTTTTTGCGACGAATCCAGTGTTGCTCTTGGTTGCGAAAGTTTTAACCGAGAAATATTAGCGGAAGAAAAGAGGTTAGTTAAAATTTTCGGATGGGAACAAAAAGAGAGCGGAGGAAGCGGAGGGAGTACAGGAAGCGGAGGGAGCAATTTAAACTTTTCTTCCTCTACACCTTCCCTCTCTTCCCCTTCTTCCCCCTCTCTCCCTTCAAAAGATGTAATCCGACAAAAATTACTACGAGCCAGCGATAAGTTTATAGTTTACCGAGCTTCAATTGAAGGACCGACGGTAATTGCTGGATATCACTGGTTCAATGACTGGGGACGCGATACTTTGATTGCTCTACCAGGTTTGACCATAGTTCCGCAACGTTTTGAAATAGCCAAAGGATTATTACGAACGTTTGGACATTACTGTCATCAAGGTTTAATTCCTAACGCATTTCCTGATGCTGGTGGTGAACCTTTTTACAATAGTATAGATGCAACATTATGGTGGATTGAAACTCTGGGAATTTATTTGGAAGCAACCCAAGATTGGGAATTTTTAGCGGAGCAGTATCCCGTAGTAAGGAAAATTTATAAAGCATTTGTTGGTGGAACGAATTATAAAATTAATGTTGATTCTACTGATGGTTTATTGAGTTGGGATGCTCCTGGTGTAGCTCTCACTTGGATGGATGCAGTGGTGGAAGGTGTCCCTGTAACTCCTCGTCGTGGTAAGCCAGTGGAAATCAATGCTTTATGGTACTCAGCTTTATGCTGGGCTTCAAGATGGGCAGAAATCTTAAGCGAGCAGCATTTTGATGAAGAGGGAATGCGTTTAGCTAATCAAGCAAGAAGGTACACTCAGCAAGCGCAACAGGTCAAGCAGTCGCTGCAAAAATTCTGGAATCCTAAAGCTTGCTATTTATATGACACCATTGAGCCTGATGACCGTCGTAATTCTCAAATTAGACCAAACGCTGTTTTAGCTCTTTCATTGAGCCATTGTGGTTTTTCTGGTCAGCAGGGGTCTCAAATACTAGAGCTAGCTTCAAAAAGTCTGCTTACTCCCTACGGTCTTCGTTCTCTTGAACCTTCAGACCCCGAATATATCGGTAAATATCAAGGTGATTCTGCAACTCGTGACAGTGCTTATCATCAAGGTACTGTTTGGAGTTGGTTAATTGGTCCTTTCATCCGGGCTTGGCAGCGTTTTCATAAAGACGAAGCCCCGCCTTTTAATTGGGAACCGCTAGTGCAGCATTTTCTATCAGATACTTGTTTTGAATCAATTTCTGAAATTTTTGATGGTGATGAACCGCATCACCCGAAAGGAGCAGTCGCTCAAGCTTGGTCTATTGCTGAGGTTATTCGTCATTATTAATTTAAGTAGTAAGCAGTAAGTAGAGCAGTTAATTATTAACACTCCCTGCTTTAAAAAGACGGGTGCGAATCTTTCGCTAAAAACCAATACTTAAAAAAATATTTTGAGGGATTTGAGCCAATTGCTAAACCTGGTTAAGCATAAATGAAAGGACTGTGCTTGGAAGAAAATTCAATTTAGAGTCTTTAATTTTCAACCTAGAAAGCAATCTTTACGGCTATTGCTCAAAAATCTAAGTATATTCTGGATGCGGATATAGTCAAATGTTTTCTCCCGAAAGGAGATGCCTCGCTAAAGATAAAATCAACAATGAAGAACTATTGAAGAAAATTAATATCTTCCTACCCATCACAAGTGGTTATTCAAGCTCTTACTTGTTACTTGCTACTCCCTACTTAATCTTTGTTCATATCTACAAAATCTACAAACAAAAACGTTCTGAGAAAGCAACTTTGGCTACCTCTGAAGATTTTAATAACTATTGATTAATTTAATGGCTCAGGTGAGACTCGAACTCACGACCAAGGGCTTATGAGTCCCCTACTCTAACCAACTGAGCTACTGAGCCAAATCTTATTCATTAATAAACTTATCATAAAAATAAAATCTTGCCAAGCATATGAATAAATTATTTCTTCGCAGATAATTGAGAATCAAAATCTGTAAACTACGACCTGCAAGTAGCTAGCAACATTAACTACTAAATATCAATCACCAGTTACACATTATTAATAAAAAGCAAAAGAGGGAGACATTCTCCCTCAACCTTCCAAGGCAATTATCTAGATGCGATTCAAACAGAAACTATTTGCGTTTGGGAAGGAAAGCTATGGGGTTAACTGCTTTTTTACCACCTTTACGGATTTCAAAGTGTAGGTGGGGACCAGTACTGAACCCAGTGCTACCCATTTTAGAAATAGTCTGACCTTGCTGCACGCGCTGACCTTTACGCACTAAAATCTTGCTGTTGTGAGCATAACGAGTCAAAGTACCATCAGCGTGACGGATATCAACTAATTTACCGTAACCACCGCGATTCCAACCAGCAGATACAACTACACCATCAGCTGCTGCATAAATTGGAGTACCTGTGGGAGCGGCAATGTCAATTCCTTTGTGCATTCTTCCCCAACGAGGACCGAAACCAGAGGTGAAAACACCTTTAGCTGGCCATACAAAACCTTTTGCAGGTGGTTTTGATTCGTCGATAGGCTTTGGTAAATATCTATCAACTGCTGCCAATGGAGGTAGTCCAGGAGATAGTGTTGTTTTTACAACCGAGGAAGATTGAGAACGACCGCTGTTACTTGCAGGAGGAATTACTCTAACACCTCTACTACGAGCGAAGTTAGGGTTAATAGCCTGAGGTGAAGGAACAGGAATAGGTACTGCTGCTGTGTTAGGTCTAGCTACACGAATGGGTACCGAAGATTTACCTGTTATAGGCTTTGTGACAGGAATAGGTATAGAAGCTGATTCGGGTCTGCGAACTGGTACTTCTACTGAGCCAGTATTTCTGTTTGTCTGAGGTACAACTACTCCAGATTGTTGAGTGCGGTATTTTTCCCGCAATCTTTCAATTTCTTCTTTTAATTTACGAAGACGCTCGTTCCTAGAAACTTTTCTCGCTAAAGCATTACGTCTATCAGCGAGTTGCATTTCTGATAATGCAGAAGGTACGGGGGTGTCGCCACCGATACCATAAGAATTTACAGTTTCATCACTATCAACAGTAGATGATAACTGAGATTCATTTTTGGTAGTTTCACCAGAACTCATCGCAACAACATTACTGTTGTTTTGAGCAGCAGGAACAATCAGTTGCTGATTAACCTTTAGGTCATTGGGGTTAGACAAATGATTTGCCTTAGCCATCTCAGAAACTGAAGTACCATAATTATCAGCTATTTTAGCTAGGGTATCTCCAGGCTTAACAAGGTGCGCCGCAGCTATTGTGGTTGGTGCTGCTACTTTTGGAGCAATCGGTGTTGGTACTGTTACTGCTTGCTGTACTGGCTTAACAACATTATTCTGCTTTAAGCTTGATACAACTTTATTTTGGCTAGCAGTTTTATTAGTACTTACAGTTGATGTTGTTTCAACTTGACTTACCGTTGGGCTTGTTACCGAAGCTTGCTTGACACCTTCAACAGAAGTCGAATGAAGCTTATTAAGGCTTGCTTTTAAGCGGTTAGACTTTTGCTTTAAGCGGTCAAGCGCAAACTTTTGTTGAGCTTCAAGCTGGCTATTACCGGCTGTTGAAATCTCTTTAGCATCCACACTTTGTGGAGAGATTTTCACATCTTGATTCTGCGCGCGGTTAGCTGTGCTAATCGCTCGGGAAAGAATCTGTCCTTTGGCAGTTTGCGGTGCAGAGTAAATTGTATTATTCTTTGCCGCAGTAACACTTATTTTGGGTGTTTGTGGTGCAAACTGAGCAGGCTTCAGACTAGAGGCAACTTGCCATTTAGCTCCAAACCCATTTACCTGCGAGATTGCTGTTGGCTCTATTACGCTCGGCTTTGAGCTTCTAATCTCTTTTGAGATAGCTTTAAAAGACCGCTTTTGTGTGGGAGCAAACTTCACCTCATTGGATGCAGCAGGAGTAGTGGTAGAGGCAGTATTTTGATTGCCTACAGGCTCTGCTGCTAGGGCTTGGTCGCTTTGTCGAGTCACGAAAAGGCTGGTTGCTCCCATCGAGATTGCTAAGCCAATCATCGCGGCTTTAGGCATCCGACGCTTTAACAGCGGAGTAACTGAACTACTGTGTTCTAACGCAACATCATTATCATTAATGGTACTTTCTAACACAGCTTTCATTTTCTTCTTCAATGCTCGTTTCAAAGACAACCTCCTATCGCTAGCGCTTAACCGACCTCGATTTCTTAGTTCAAGTATCATTCAATGATTTGAATTACACGAAACAATTGATCAAGATCACATTTACCAGAGATACTTAGGCAAGATTAACCCGGTTCTCTGTTTTAGACAAGTTAACAGTGTACTAGTAAAAATCAAACTTTTGTGCTTACTTGTTCACTGCATGAATTACACCCAAGTTTTGTTTCTCTTGATACAGATTATGTTGAACGTTCATATCTGCTTCAAGAAAACATCAAACTTTATTAGTCGAAACCAAAATAAAGCTTCATGTTTGGGGTTTACTACTTGATGAGTAGCAATTTCTGGAATAGGCATATGCCTTGCTGTAGATATCCTTTAAGACTTACCATATTCCATCTTCCCAACCGAGACTTTACGTTGATTTTTCCCTAAAGTACAACCGTATTTACTCGCAAGTACATTTACTCCTCAAAAAAGTCTCAGGGATAATAACAGAGCCTCAACCGCTTATCCTGTCAAACTTTACCCTAGCTAAATCAAGTTATCGGGATAATTATGATTAACAAAAATCTATAGTTCAATTTTAAAAACACTTCAAATTACATATACAAATTTCTTATATAAAATGACCTTTATACCTAAGTATTTTTCACCATCTTTAGCAAACAATTTATAAATTAAGTATTATTTAAAACATACAGTAATATCTTTGACAAGTATTTACTCTATCAACAAATTATTCATGACAATTTTACATATTTTAAAGAGCATTATTGCTTAAGTACTGTACTTCCGTCAGTATATATTTGAATTGAAGAAGTTGTACTTAAGCAAGGTAACCTAACTTACGACGAGCCTCAAATAGACTTATAGCAACGCTTACAGACAGATTCAAGCTGCGAACTAATGGTTCTTCCATCGGAATATAAAGAGTTTCATGGCAATCAGATAAAACATTGCTCGGCAAACCAGCAGTTTCACTACCAAATAAAAGCCAGTCGGTTTCCTGATATTCAAAGTTAGAGTAATTTAAATTACCTCGAACGCTGAATCCTAACTGTCTTCCTCCAACGTGCTGATAAATAGACTTGAATGCTTCTAAGGACTCGTGCTGATGCAGCTTTACGTAAGGCCAATAATCTAGACCAGCACGTTTTAAATAGCGGTCGCTGATTTCAAAACCTAAAGGACCAACTAAATGCAATTCGGTACCTGTAGCAGCGCAAGTACGAGCAATGTTACCTGTATTAGGGGGGATTTGCGGGTGAACTAAAACGATTTGCGGCATCAGAAATTAAGTAGCTGTATTAGAAAAAAACAATGTATTCGTTTTTTCAAAACTATCTTAAGGTAGAACATACATATAGTTTTTTTTAATAATTACAAATCTATAACAATCAATAAAAAAAATTAAACTAGCAATAATGCTTCTCAAACCTCTATATGAAGAGTGTTTAAAGGAAATATAAAAAGATAGTAAATTTTTTATAGCGAAAGATTTGGATGTTTCCGGGAAAATATACCATCTTTTGAGAAAAAAAGAGAGTGGTGTTAAGCCACTAGGGAAGAACATAATTTATCTTCTAGCTCTAACTCTCGCTCTCGAATTGAATTAATTGCTTGAGTAATTACATTACGAGTGCTGACACCCAATCCATGAAGTTGTAGCCATCGCTGTGCTTGGTTTCCTTCACGAATAATTTTCTGTAGAGGTGAAAGGAAGCATCCGAAGCCATTATTTTTCGCAATAATTGCTGCTGGTTCGTAAAGTTCGTTAATCCAATCTCTAGCTGTAATACTTCTTCCATCAATCCAGTGAACTAGCTGAGCATCTAAGCTATTCTTTGCACAAGCAATTTCATTCTGAAGTGTAATCGCAATTAATTCTTCGCTCGTAAAGCTACTTTCAACTAAGGGGTCAAGATTTGGATTATTAATTACCTGTAGCAAACGTGCTTCTAATAAAGCCGTAATCGCTAATAATGCGATAGGGTCTGTAACTAAGTCGCAAATTCGCAACTCCAAACGATTTAAATCATAGGGACGATTGTCACCATTGGGTCTAACTGATGTCCATAAATGTCGAACGTTTTGCATAGTACCGGATGCAAGCTGCTCTTTTGTCCAGCGAATATGATGTTCGTGACTTTCAAATAAAGGAACAGATAAAGGAGTTTGTGGGAAAACACTCCAACGAGTCGAGTGGTATCCAGTAGCTTTACCATCTAGAAAAGGAGATGAGGCACTCAAAGCTAGATATAAAGGTGCTTCTAAACGTATAATCCGACAAGCCCGCATTAATACTTCGGGGTCGGTGATACCTACATTTATGTGAACGCTAGCAGTAACTACTTTAGTTCCATAGGTATTTTCGATGTAATCATGGTAGGGATTAGTTATATCTGAGCGGAAAAATTTCTTGCTTCCTCCTAAAGACAAAGTACTTCCAGGAATTAGAGTAAAGTTGCCGTTATGTTCAAGATATTTTCGTAACTTTAGACGAGGGCATAATAAACCGCATAGAAGTCTTTCGTAGTCGTAAAATGGAGCAGTTACGTATTCAACATTGCGGCTATCCGGTTCCCGCATAAACCCTTCCATCGCAGCGGTAATTTTGTCAGAGAGACCAACTATGTCACCTTGAGGTGTCCCGGTATACATCTCAATTTCAAAACCCTTTGATAGCACCACAAATTTCTCCTTGGCTCTCTAATAACATTAAAATTGTATCTGAGGAGACGAAATAGCGCATCAACCTTTCGACTGCTATAAATAAAAAAATACAAAATAGCTAATGGGTAATGGGGAATAGGTAATTGGTAAGAAAAGAACCAAAATTTCCTTCTCCAGGCTAATAATAAAACTAATACTAGAGTCGTAGATATTGTATTCCTTTGCAAATTTTGTTCAAAAATATTGCGCTTATTATTAAAAATAAAAAATGGTGATTCAAGGCTTACGCAATTGTCACAACACTTGGGTGGTTCGTGACACTATTACCTATTACCTATTACCCATTACCTATTCTATCTACAATCGGCAATGTAAAGTGAAACTCGCTACCTTGATTCTTTCCATTTGATACAGCCCAAATTCGTCCTCCCAACTTTTTAATTATTTGACGACAAATTGCTAAACCCAATCCTGTACCGCCGATTGTACGCTGTAAAAAGTTCTCTTCTTGATAAAATCTTTGAAAAACTCGTTCTAATTCTTCAGGTTCTATTCCCCGACCTGTATCTTTAATAATTATTTCTAATTGTTGTGGAAGAAGGTTTTTTTCTGATTCATCTTTAAAATTATTTTCATAATATTGGGCGCTAATAGTAATTTTTCCGTCTGCTGGGGTAAATTTGCAAGCGTTATCTAAAAGTTTAGAAAAGACTTCCATAAGCCCTTCTCTTTCTGCTTTTACTAAAGGTAAGTCGGGTGATAAATTTACTTCTATCTTGGGTAAATGATTGGATGAATTACGCCTTTTGAAACTACCTAAAACAAAACTCAAGCTTTCTTCCAACGAGCTTGCTTCAAGTTGCGAACGTGCTGTATTAGCTTCAAGCTTTGACAGTGTAAGAAAATCACCAATTAATCTTCCCATACGTTCGGAATCTCCTAATGCAGTATCTAACATGGTTTCCTGCACTTCTATGGGAATATCTTGTTCTAGAGTTAAAGTCTCCAAACAAATCCGAATTGTAGACAAAGGGGTTCGCAATTCATGTCCTACAATAGCTATTAAATTACTTTGAGTACGCTCTAAGTCTGCCAATCGGCGATTAAGTATTTCTAGATTGTGATAAGCCTGAGCCTGTACTAGAGCAATTGCAACTTGGGTCGCGATAACTTCTACAAAAGTTCTTTCCGAATCATTCCAATTGTAAGGTTTGTCGCCGCAATGATGAATCTCTAAAATACCCAACCAAGTTTCTTGATAGCGAATTGGTACTAATAAAAACGAACGAATTTCCCAACTTTGCAAATTTGTAGTTAATTCCGGATCTGCTTGAATTCCCAGGTCTTGAGTAATATCGTTGATGGCAATTACTCTATTTTTTTCTAAAGCATTTTCAAATAAAGTATGATTGGCAATTGTCCAATTTTCTCCTTTCATCGAAGGATAAACACCGGCTATCCATTCATAATTGATTGACGTATTTTCCTCTAAAGGATAACTATAAAATATGCTGCGGCAAGGACTAAAAACCCGACCAATTTCTCTTACAGTGCTAGTAAGTATTTCTTCCGAATTTAAGGAATTACGAATAAAAGCTGTGACCCGATTAATTAATCTTTCAAAAGTTTCTTTTTGAAGAATTGTACGATAGGATTTTAACTGTTTGTATTGACTTGATTGTAAATAATTTACTAAGCGACCTGTAAAAAGTTGAGCATCAATTGCTAAAATTTGTTCGTTTTTTGTTTGTATTTCGTTACTCGCTTCAAGATTATAGCGTTGCTTTGCTATTGCTACTTTTTCTGCTAATTCTGGCTGATAATCCAAAATTTTATCTAATAGCAAAACTGCTGCTGCTTTACTAACTTCACGCTCAAATGTCCAAATACCTTTAAATTGCCTCAATTCGTCAAAAGAAACTCCTTCTACTGGAGCAGAAAATTCTCTACAAATAATGCAAGCAGAGTATTTTTGAGCAACAATTACTAGATGCCATTCTTGAGCTAAAAAATCATCGTTTGAATCAAAGGGAATCACCATATAAGGTTGTGAAGCTGCTACCAATCCAGAATCAAGTGCAGCTAAAACATAAACCTGGTCGCTACGTTTAGCAATTCTTCCGTAGCGACGAGTTTCTTGACGATAAAAACGCTCTTGTTGAAAGTTAGCAATTACCAAAGGTTCCTCGTTGCCTACTATTACCAAATCTTCCATTGCGTGAGAAAGTGCAGTTAGGGAAGCTTTAAAATAGACTTGAGGACGTAAAAATTTATTGGTAAGCAGTAAGTTCTGTAATAGAGATTGCTGGGAAATATTCATTTCTTGAATCGATAAATACACTCACCTCCGTTATGCTGTTTTCAGCAATAATTAAGGAGCGATTTTGAATAGTAGAAAAATCAATAATTGATTCGTGGTGAGATGAATCTAATTACCGTGTAGAAAACTTATTTAAACAATCTCAAGCAGTGAAGAAGATAAATTGTTTTTTCCTATCTTAGCATCGTATAATTCTGCTTCATCCAAGCTGACGCAGCTTAGGTCAACATCTCTCATGTCAACTCTAGTTAAAACTGCTTTGCTTAAATTGACGTTGTACAAATCGGCTTTACTCAAAATCGCTCCTGTTAAATTAGCTCCTGCAAGGTTAGAATTAGCCAGGTTCGCTCCTGTTAAATCGGCGTAACGCAAATCCGCACCTGCTAAATTCGTGTTACTGACATCAGCATAGCGTAGAGAAACTAAACGCATATCGGCTTTACTCAAATTGGCTTTATGCAAATCCGCATGATTAAAATTCGTCCTAATTAAACAAGCTTTGCTCAAACAAGACCAAATCAAGAAAGATTTACTTAAATCGGTTCTCCATAGAGTTGCTTTCTCCAGATTAGCTTCATTTAATTGAGCTATTCGTAACGAAGCTCCCTCTAAGTTCGCGCTTCTTAGGTTAGCCCGATTCAAATTAATTCCATTCAAGCAAGTTTCGCTCAGATTTGCTTGCTGTAAATTTTCTTCTACAAAATCTCTGTTACCTGCTAAATATTGCTCTATGAGTTTATTGGTATTCATATAAAACACACTACAAATAATTGAGGATAGGCTGATGACGCAACTCGCTGACTCCAGTATCTGTATGGCAGACCGGTAAATAACATTTCTTAACGGCTTCTTAATAAAAGATTTATCCGTACCAGCAAACCAAAATGCAATTTTGCGCTCTGGATTAAAAATAAATTCCCTAGCACCTAAAAGCTGCTTCTAGACTTCATTCAGACAGGTTCTGACAGCATTTCTGACGCGAAAAAATGACTAATCGCTAGACTTGAATCACTTCAACCATTTATGAACTTTTATTAACTCTTTTAAATAAAATAAACAATTTTGTTACGTTTAGTCAACTTGTATTGACAAAATCTGTTTTATATCTACCGAAGGTAGTAAAGAGGGGGAGATGAATTACTTATTACCTCTAATCAAGCTTTGTCCTTATTTGTATTCAAAGCTGGCTGATTTTAAGAGATTTGTGTATCAAAATTTTCATGTAGGCTCATATATTACTGAGATATGTCAGGCGAAAATTCCCAACCTTTCTCTTATAAAGGTCAAGATTTGGCTAGAAAAAATTTTGACCATCAAAATTTACGAGGTGCAGATTTTACTGGTGCAAATCTGGAGGGGGCTACTTTTGTAAAAGCGAACCTTCAAGGAGCTATTTTTGATAAAGCTGCTCTGAAAAAGGTAAGTTTTCAAGAAGCTAATCTTCAGGGTGCTATGCTACGGTTTGCTGATTTAGAGGAAGCTGATTTTTTTGAAGCGGATTTAAATAAAGCCAATCTTTTTAGCTCTAATTTGAAATCTGCTTTTTTAAGAAGAAGTAATTTGCATGGAACGGATTTGCGAGAGACAAATCTTGCAAGAGTAAATTTAAGCGATAGTCAAATTAATAATGACACCTTAATTGATGAGAAATGGAAATTGGTTTGGCAAATTGTTAATAAACCAATAGCTGGTCGGGATTTGAGTCAATACGATTTAGCAGAAGCAAACTTAATTGAAGCTTGTTTGCAAAATGCAAACCTGATAGAAACCAATTTACAAGGAGCTATTTTAGAAACAGCAAATTTAGAAGCTGCAAATCTAACGGGAACTGATTTACAAGGAGTAAATCTCAAAGGAGCAAATCTCTGGGAAGCTGTTCTGGAAAATTCCAATCTGACCCAAGCTAATCTTAGAGATGCAAATCTTTGTGGGGCTGATTTTACTAATGCTTTGTTGGAAGGAGTTGATTTTAAGCACAGTCAAATTAGTGTCGAAACTCAACTTAGTGAAAAATGGAAGCTAGTTTGGCAATTGGTTAATAAAATAGTTGAAGGTCGAGATTTAAGTAAATTTGATCTACAACTAGCTAACCTGAGTGAAGCTCACCTCAATAAGGCTAATCTTAGTGAAGCTAATTTACAAGGAGCTATTTTAAAATCAGCTCATCTAAAACAAGCAAACCTCTGGGGAGCTAAATTACAGGGGGCTAATTTTGAAAAAGCGAATTTAGAAGAAGTAAATTTTCAAGAAGCTGACTTTGATAAACAAGCTGATTTTCAAGAAGCTATTCTTCAAAAAGCTGATTTGTTAGAAGTAACTTTGGAAGAAGCTAATTTACAAGGGGCTAATCTTCAAGATGCACAATTGAAAGTAGCTAATTTGCAAAAAGCTAATTTACAAGGGGCTAATTTAAAACATGCTTACTTTCGAGGTGCTAGACTCCAACAAGCTAATTTTGAAGAAGCTAATCTGGAAAAGGCAATTTTTCAGGAAGCTGACCTCCGAGGAGCTAACTTTAAAAAAGCTAACTTGAAACAAACTACTTTTATCGGAGCAGATTTAACCGATATCACAGAATCTCACGAGGTAATAGTCACAAACTTTGAGGAAGCTGACCTCGAAAGAGCTGACCTAAGTTGTGCGAAATTGAAAAGAGCAAACCTACAAAAAACCAATCTGAAAAAAGCAAATTTGAAAGCAGCTGATTTAGAAGCAGCAGATTTACGACATAGTAACCTCGAAGAAGCTGACCTATTAGATGCTAATCTCCGAGTTTCTTTTCTCCGTGAAGCCAATTTTTTCAGAGCAGATTTACACCGAGCGGATTTACAGGTAGCCTACCTTTACAGAGCAAATCTTCAATCAGCTAAATTGGTTGGAGCTAATTTACAGAGAGCGGATTTGCAAAAATCCAATCTTAAATTAGCAAACCTGACATCAGCAAATCTCCAATCTGCGGATTTATATCGAGCTGATATGGAAGCAGCGAACCTCAAAGAAACAGATTTACAAAATGCTCATCTTGAAGGAGCAAACCTTTATAGAGCTAGTCTTGAGGGAACTAATTTAAAAGATGCTAACTTGGATATAGCTGACCTTACCCAAATTAAAAATTTCACGGAAGAGCAGATTCAGGAAGCTAAAAACTGGGAAAGAGCAAGACGGGATATACAGTGAACAGCGAACAGTGAGCAGTTGAGATTTTCAGAGATAGGTGTGATTGCAACTAGTAAAGCCTATCTTTTTTTTTAGCCTAGTGTTACAATTTTGATACAAAAGCTAGTTATAGATTTTTCTAGGATATAGTAGGGTTTTTGACACGGTATTAAGTGTCTATATTGTTCAAAGCTTTTAGATGTGTTTGAAAACAAGCAACTTGGCTGTATAAATGTTTTTTTCATGGCGAAACAGCAAATAGAGATATACGGGGTATATTTGGCTAATATTTTTGCAATGTAATTTTTTAACACAATTAAATAGTTTAAAAATAAGGATATTCAAAGGATATTTGGAAAGTCTAATTTAAAACTTAACCTAGCAATTAAAACCATAATATCTTGGCTATTAAGCAATAATTATATTTGAAAATTATTGTGATGGGAGTTTTAATTTCACTCTAGCTAAGTTGACGATATTGTATTTATTACGATATTTACCTGTAGACTTTCCAAACATCTTTTTAAATCATTGAAAACGAAAAAAATAATCAGTTTTAATCCAAAACTAACTGATTCAAAACTATGAATACAATTAAAAACATTGCTCAAGCTGCAAAAGATTGTGCTTCAAATATTGCCAATACTCCAACAGAACAAAAAAATGCGGTTTTGTTGCAAATGGCACAACTGCTAGATACTCATCGTGGGGAACTTATAGCAGCAAATCAAGCAGATTTAGACGCAGCTAAAAAGAATAATCTCCCTAGCAATTTAGTAGCTCGGTTGGAATGGTCTGAAGCCAAAATTAATTCTCGGATTGCAGCACTTCATAAAATTGCTAATTTACCCGACCCGGTTGGACAAGTATTCCAGCCGACAACCAGTTCTAACGGACTTAAAGCTTGTCGGATGCGGGTTCCTCTGGGGGTGATTTTGATGATTTACGAAGCTCGTCCTCATGTCACCGTTAATGCAGGGTCGTTTTGTTTGAAGTCGGGGAATGCTGCTATTTTGCGGGGAGGTTCGGAAGCAAAAACCTGCAATCAAAAATTAGGAGAATTGTGGCAGACTGCTTTAAAAGATGTGGGTTTACCGACTGAAGCAATACAGGTTGTCAGTGGTTCTCATGCAGAAATTAATGAGTTATTGCAGCTTGATAATTTTGTCGATTTGGTGATTCCTAGAGGTGGTCCGAAACTGATTGAAACTATTAGTAAAAACTCTCGAATTCCGGTTTTGAAACATTACAACGGAATTTGTCATGTCTATATTGATGAAGCAGCAGATTTACATCAAGGATTAGAAATAGCTTTAGATTCCAAGTGTTTAATGCCATCTGTTTGTAATGCAATGGAAACTCTGTTGATTCACAGTTCTTTTGCATCGCAATTACCTACAATTATTAAAGCATTTCAAGATAACGGTGTAACGATAAAGGGTTGCGAACGAATTCGTGATACAGTTTCCGGAATTGAAGCAGCTACAGAACAGGATTGGACAACTGAATATCTCGACTTAAAGGTGTCGATGCGGATGGTAGACAGTGTAGATGAAGCAATTTCCCATATCAATCAATTTGGTTCCCATCACACCGATGTAATTGTTAGCGATAGTCAAAGTCGAGCCGAACAGTTTGTTAATCTAGTTGATTCTGCGGTGGTACTGGTAAATGCTTCTACAATGTTCTGCGATGGCGATACTTTGGGTATGGGAGCTGAAATTGGTATTGCTACAGGTAAATTCCACGCTCGCGGTCCAATGGGATTACAGGAATTAACTAGTTATAAATTTGTCGTTCATGGTTCTGGACAAACTATGGGTGGCGATTTTCTTGCTTCAACTGTTACAACTGCACCTGACAAGGTTTAATAAAGTAATTAATAAGTCATGGAATCTGTAGCTGCATCGAAAATATACGAATATCTTCAGCAAGGACTTGATAAACCCAAATCTGTCTCGGGACAGCGGATTGGAACTGAATTAAAATTTCCTCTAGTAGAACAGAAAGATGGAAGTGCAGTTAAATTGGAAACTGTTAATGCTCTGTGGTCGTATCTGAGCAATCGCGGCTGGAAAGCAGCAGTAGACCCAGTAACGAATCAGGTAGTAGGAGCGACTAAACCTGGAGAATATAACGATACCTTAGCTTCTTGTGAAACTGGGTTTTGCAAAATCGAATTTTCTCTTGCTCATGTGGGAGATTTACATGCTTTGAATCGTCAAATTGATGCGTTGAAAGCAGAATTAATTCCTTTTGCTGACGAATATCAAGTTAGCTTTCTCGGTTGCGGTATTCATCCGGTTTCCCCACCCAGTCCGGAATTAGTAATTGCTAAACAGAGGACATTAGCTTGGGATATTCTATTTCCGGAAGGAGAGATAGTTAACGATAAACCTCGTCCGGGAATGCACTTATTTACAGTTAATTCCGGTTCCCACGTACATTTAAGCGTATCCTCGGCTGAAGAAGCTGTGGGAGTAACCAATGTGTTCAACGGTTTCGCTGGAGCGCAAATTGCTCTGATGGGTAACTCTAGCGTCTGGAGAGGGAAAGTTGATTCTGACTATCAATGTGTTGCTGAAAAGTTTTGGGACTGGTGGATGCTAGATGAAGCACGAGTCGGACTTCCGAATAAGTGTTTTACAGACATAGAGGACTATGGAAATGCGATTGCTAAATTGCGACCTTTTTATGTAGTAAGAAATGAAATCCCTATTCTGATAAATGACTATTCAACTTTTGCTGACTACTACGATTGTTCTCCAGCAAAAGGAAAGCATTTATCGGGAGAAGAAGTAACTGTCTATCCCGAAGCAAAAGATATTAAATTGCACAATTCTTTCTACTGGTTTACCGCTCGCATCTCTCGCTACTTTACCGTCGAAAACCGACTGTGTGACCAACAAGTACCCGGTGATTTAGTCTGTCCTGCTGCTCTAAGTTTAGGTTTGCTCAAAGCTTTACCAGAAGCTCAAGAGGAGTTAAATCAGTTTCAGTGGTCAACTCTAAAATTAATGCGAGAAGCAGCAATGAGAGAAGGTCTGGATGCACAAGTTCAAGGTACTGAATTAGCTGATATGGCTAAAAAAATGTTGGAATTAGCAACGTTAGGGTTAGAACGTCGCGGACTTGGTGAACAGGTATATTTAGAACCTTTACAACAGCGATTAGATAATAAGCAAAATCCAGCTATGGAAGCGAGCGAAATCTTTAATCAAGGTGGAATTAAAGCTTTGATTGAAGCTAGGGATATTCTTGTTGGGAGTAGGGGATAGTAAAAATTTGAATATTGTGTCTCATTCGTTTTGATGGGTTTGTTTTTCCCGAAACTGTTGGGAGACGTAGCACTGCTACGTCTCTACAACTAGTCAGAATTCCCTTTCTAAATTAAAAATTAAACATCAGTTCGCGACAATTATTCAGAAAAATGATTAATGCATACGCTGCTTTTAAATCTGGTGCAGAACTTAAACATTTGGCGATAGGCGAAGGAAGCCGACACCTTCGAGGTGTATCGCGATTTCAACGTTAGTGATAGTAAGACTTTGGTTATTTTCAGAGATATCTATTGTGCTGTAAATTTATTGATAATAGCATCAATAAGCTGACTAAACATTGCAGAATATTTCGATAGATAAAGTTTTTTTTGTATCGGAATATTTAATTAAAATTTCAGATAGTCATTATTCCAGCTTATAGAAGTCCCCGAATTGGTCGATTTCAATATTTTCATGATTAAATGATTTGACAGCAATAGACCACTGGTCTACTAGCTATTTATTTTCAATATCCTGCCCAAAGTAAAGATTAATTATGTCTGAGATCAAAGATAAAGTTGTGATTATCACGGGAGCAAGTAGCGGTTTAGGTGAAGCTACTGCTCGCCGGTTGGCTAAAAGTGGTGCTAAATTAATGCTTGCAGCCAGACGAGAAGAGCGTCTTAAGCAATTAGTGGCTGACATTCAAAAAGATGGTGGTACTGCAAAGTATGAAGTAATAGATGTGACAAACAAATCTCAAGTAGAAGCATTAGCGAAAGCAGCTCATCAAGCTTACGAACGGATAGATGTTTTGGTTAATAATGCGGGTTTGATGCCTTTGTCACCCTTAGATGAAACCAAAGTTGATGAATGGGACAAGATGGTAGATGTCAATATCAAAGGAGTTTTGTACGCAATTGCTGCGGTATTGCCGATAATGCGGCAACAAAAATCCGGTCATATAATCAACATCTCTTCAGTCTCGGGGCACAAAGTATTTCCTGGGGGTACAGTTTATTGCGCTACCAAGTTTGCAGTCAAAGCTATTTCTGAAGGAATTAGACTCGAATCCAACGGTGAAATTCGTGCGACTAATATTTCCCCTGGTGCGGTAGATACCGAATTGACCAATACAATTTCTCACGAGGAAACAGCCAAAAACGTTAAAAAAATGTATTCAATAGCTATCGATTCCGATGCAATTGCTCGGGCTATAGCATATGTCATCGAGCAACCTGGGGATGTCGATGTGAACGAAATGATTATCCGTCCTATCAAGCAAGAACTGTGATGAATGATGATTCTGTAGATGTAGAAACGTAAAATTAAAATTAATTGTACGTCTCTACAAATCAATTTATAACGGACGGGAATTGAATATTAAAAATTATTCAGGACCTTCGGGAGGATTTTCGGGAACTCCTAGAGCCAGGCAAACGCATCTAAATTTAAAGCATATAGTCAAGCAATTCAAGCAGTAGAAAATTCCTTTGATTTGATTGTTTCAACTGTGAATGCTGACCTCGATTGGAGGGTTTATATTAAAGCTTTAAGTCCTTTAGGAAGACTGCATTTTGTCGGAGGAGTACCGAATCCGATTTGTTTTCCAGTGTTGCTGTTATTAGACGGACAAAAATCCGTTTCTGGTAGTCCTGTAGGTAGTCCAAATACTATTTCTCAAATGCTTGATTTTGTTGAAAAACATCAAATTAAACAATTATCAATTTTCACCCAAAGGGTGTGGATCATCAATTATCAATTATCAATTAATAATAAATCATTTATGATTGGTGATTTAAACTATTATTTTGTCCACATGTAGGGTGTGTTGTCGCGGAGCGCAACGCACCACAACGCACCACTATACAAGGATTTCGGTGCGTTAGGCTGGAGCCATAACGCACCCTACAATTTTTTTCCAATGAAGCTGTTTTATCTACTATTCCCTATTCCCTATTTCCTGATAATTGATGATCCACACCCTTTGGGTGAAAATTGAAAATTGAAAATTGATAATTGAAAATTGATAATTGAAACTATTACATTTTCTGCAATTGAGCTACTCTAGGGTCGATGATTTTCTGACCCAAACCGGGAAATTTGATAGCTACGGAAACTTTGTTTCCCGAACCAAAAATATGAGTAATTTCACCGGCTCCAAATGATTTATGCATTACTTTGTCGCCAACTTCCCAATTTACGTTTGAAGCTGGTTGACTATCATTTTTCTTTGCTTTCTCAAAACCGTTATTGTAACTAGCGGAGGTACGACCGCCGGTATTTGTATAAGTAGTACTACGAGAACGTTGGGTAGCTAATAGTTCCTTGGGAAGCTCGTCGAGAAATTGCGATCGCACTGCTGGTTCGCGGGTTCCATACAGCCTGCGCTCTCGTGCGTGGGATAAAAACAATCTTTCTTGAGCGCGCGTAATACCGACGTAACATAAACGACGTTCTTCTTCTAATGCTGCTGGGTCGTTCATGGAGCGGTAGTTGGGAAATAATCCTTGTTCTAACCCTACTAAGAAGACTACGGGAAATTCCAAACCCTTGGAAGAATGTAAGGTCATTAAGGAAACTGCACTTTGTCCTTCTTTGACGTTATCTAAGTCGGAACTTAAAGCTGTACTAGCCAAAAATCCTGCTAAAGAAGCATCTTTTTCGGCTTCGTCTTCATATTGACGGACTGCGTTGTAAAGTTCTCCAACGTTGCGGATTCTGTCTTCTGCTTCGTCGTTTCCTTGTTTTTGCAGGTCTTGAACGTAACCGGATTCTTCTACAACGGTTTGTAAAATCTCTGAAGCACTAATGTTTTCAATTTCTTGCTGAAAACGACCAATCATTTTGGCAAAGTTATTCACCGATTTAGCCGAACGTCCACCCAAGGTATTAACTGATGTTTCGTCGCTGAGGATTTCCCACAAACTCACACCTAATTCTTGAGCAGCGTTTGTGAGGTTTTCGATGGTAGCTTTACCAATTCCCCGTCTGGGTGTGTTAATTACCCGCAATAAACTTACAGTATCCGCAGGATTTGCAATCGCTCTTAAATAAGCCAATACATCTTTAATTTCTTTACGGTCGTAGAATTTCAATCCCCCGACCACCGTGTAAGGAATTCCATTTCGTACCAACATGTCCTCAAAAGGACGGGATTGAGCGTTGGTACGATAAAGAATCGAAAAATGTCCCCAATTTATATCGGGGTTTTCGTTTTCCAAAGAAATAATTTTATTGACGACAAAATTAGCTTCTGCTACTTCATCTTCAGCTTTAAAATAAAATATTTGTTCTCCTTCACCTCTCGTTGGTTTGAGAACTTTATCAATTCTTTGGGTGTTATTTTCAATTAAATAGTTAGCAGCTTGAAGAATATTTTCACAGGAGCGATAGTTTTCTTCTAACTTAACCATCGAACGAGTATCATCATCCTCTAAACCATCACCAAAATCTTGCTGAAAGTCCAACAAAATTGTGAAGTCAGCCATTCTAAAAGAATAAATCGATTGGTCGGCATCACCTACCACAAATACAGAACGATTATCCCAACTCCATTGACTTTTCTGCGCTCCATAAGTTGCTAATAAACTTATCAATTGATATTGAGTGCGGTTTGTATCTTGATATTCATCTACTAAGATATGACGGAATTTATTGTGCCAGTAACCCAAAACCTGCTCGTTTTGTTGAAACAATCTGACCGGAACCAAAATTAAATCATCAAAATCCAGAGCATTATTTGCTGCCAATCTATCTTGATAGCAATTGTAAACTTCTGCGATTACTCTTCCCTTATAATTCGGTTCTTCCTTCTCATAGTCTTTTGGCGATAATCCCTGATTTTTAGCATTACTAATTGTGTAGCGAACCGAGCGGGGATTAAATTTTTTGTCGCTCAAATTTAACTGCTTAGTAACAATTTCCTTAACCAGACTTTGAGCGTCAGATTCATCAAAAAT
The DNA here is from genome assembly GCA_038525335.1 of Cyanobacteria bacterium J06621_15. Lineage (GTDB taxonomy): Bacteria > Cyanobacteriota > Cyanobacteriia > Cyanobacteriales > Nostocaceae > Rivularia. The sequence continues at coordinate 47,784 of JBCBHT010000012.1, forward strand.
CGAAAAATTCTTCTTCCAGGTGCGTCCATTTTCATCTTGGTATTTCTCAATATCAAACCGCAGAATCCGAGAAAGCAAACTATGAAAAGTACCGCACCACAAATCCTTAATAACTAACTTGTAAACCTTCGACCTTAACTTTACCTGGTCGTATTCCGGTAACAAATCGTAACGTTCGCCATGCTCGGAAAGTGCTAATTGTTCGGCAAATAATTTTTGAATCCGCTCTTTCATCTCGCGAGCAGCTTTATTTGTAAAAGTTACCGCTAAGATATTTTCAGGATTAACTCTATGTTCGGTAATTAAATTCGCAATACGATAAGTCAACGCTCGTGTTTTACCAGAACCAGCCCCAGCAACAACTAGCAAGGGACCGCAAAAATGTTCGACAGCGCGACGTTGATGGGGATTGAGGTGACTGAGAGAGTCGGTTGTAGTTGTCATGGAAGTGGGGGTAAGCAGGACAAAAGTACAAGTCGTAGCAATGCTGCGATATTGCTTTCTAACTACATTAATACAACTGTCTTTGCTAACAAAATAATCTTACCTAAATTTAACCAAGTACTCCTACAAAATAAATTAGAAATTTCGTTTGAGAAGGGAATAGGGAGTAGGGAGTAGGAAGCAGGAAAGATTTACACAACTAACTCACGAGTAATTATATAAATAATGTAGACGTAAGTAAGTACTTAATTAAGATTATTTTGTTCCTTGCTTGCCCAGAAACAATCCACGTATAGCATGAATTATTTTCAGAAATCTAAAATGGAGAATATATCAGATTCTAGAATTCTCTCTTATTTACCCACGACGACCTACAGCAGACAAAATCCCTGCTCCAATAGCTAATAGAACTAATGCCCAAATTGCCTCTTGAGGAAATTGCAATACTCCAAAAGCTTGCAATAAAAGTACTATAGCCAGAACTACTAATAAAGTACCACCGATATACATAAAAGTAGTAACTGTAAAATTAGGACGACGACTCATAAACTAAACTCCTCACTATTCATCATAAAATTGCAACCTATATATTGGCACAAGTTTCTGTAAAAATTATCTTCATCTCGATACACTTTTATAATTGATTCGGCTATATAGTAAGGCTAGTATTTATTATCTGAACTTTAATTAATAAAAAGTTGACTGACCATCATTTCAAAAATATTTTTGAATTTCTGCTTTGCTGTCTCAAACTCAATCACTTCATAACTCGGAGGCTCCGGTTTATCAATCTGATTTTCTTGTAAATAAACATGATAGCGAACTTCAATCTGGAGACTTTCGACATTATCCATTTCACCATAATGTCTAGTAATATATCCGCCAACAAAAGTTTTATTTCTCACAACCTGCAAACCCTGAGAGCTAAAACATTTATCTACAGTAGAAATTAATTTTTCAGAACAAGTTTGATTATTTACATTTCCCAAACATACATCGTCATTTATTAATCCGCGAAAGCTATGTAAATCTAAAAGATAAACTTTACCAAACTCTTTTATTTTTTGTTGTAGAAGCGATTTTAATTGATGGTGATAGGGAAAATAATATTTTTCGATTCGTTCTTTTATCTCTTCCTGACTGGGTTTATATTGATAAATATTTTGATTAAAAGCCGTATTTCCAAGAATCACCGAAGACCAAAATGAGCCAAACAGAGGTTCTTTAACTTGACGATTTAAATCAACAACATATCGATTATGAGTAGCTTGTAAAACCGTAATTCCCAGACTAGGAAGAAAATCATAAAGTTTATCAAGATGCCAATCGCTATGAGGTAAATAATTTAAATGTTCTTTTGTAAATTGAGCGGCAATATCTTTCGGAACAAATAAACCGCTGTGGGGAATATTTGCGACTATAGGCAATGCTTTAACTGTAGGTTGATAAAGATTGAATAATTGCATTTATTAAGCTTAGAAAATTCGCACTCGGTACAACTATAAAGAGCTATGAGATTAATTTAAAACTAATGGTCTGTTCCATAATTTTTGATAAGTTTCTATCTTAGTTCGTAGTTGCGCTTTAGCGCCAAGTATTTAAGGTTTTAGCCCTGAATATTTGGCGCTAAAGCGCAACTACAAACGCATAAAAACTAACTGTTTACTGTTCGCTGATTACCGGTAATAGAACTGTGAAAGTAGAACCCACTTCAAATTGACTTTGTACTTCAATATCACCACCCATCATCTGGCAAAAATGACGGGTAATAGCTAATCCCAATCCAGTCCCACCATATTTTTTAGTAGTTGAAGCGTCACCTTGTGTAAATGGTTGAAAGAGCTGCTCTATTTGAGATTCAGTCATACCAATCCCGGTATCCTTAACAACAAAAGTAATTGTTTCACCGGAAATACTGGCTACAGCATTTTTTTGTCGTCTAATTTTCAGGGTTATCTTACCGTTTTTGGTGAATTTTGAGGCATTGCTTAACAAATTCAACAGTATCTGTCGTACTCTTGTCTGGTCTTGATACATAGTACCGAGTTCGCCATCATAGTCAATTTCTAAAGAGCTACCATTTTTCTCTATGGTTGGCTTGATGGTAAGAACAAGATTGTTTATCAACGACAAAACTTCAAAGGTTTCCGGGTAAAGAGTCATTTTACCTGCTTCAATTTTAGATAAGTCGAGGATGTCGTTGATTAGTTCTAGTAAATGTTTACCCGATGTATTAATTATCTCTAAGTCAGCAGCAAAATCTGCTTCTATACCTAAATCCGTTGCATCTTCCTGTAAAAGTTGACTTAAACCGATTATGGCGTTCAAAGGTGTGCGTAATTCATGGCTAACATTTGCTAAAAATTGACTTTTGGCTTTACTTGCAGCTTCTGCCTGCTCTTTAGCTTCTTCTAACTGTTTGGTTCTTTGCGATACTCTTTCAATCAAGTGATTTAGCGATTTAGCTAGTAAACCAATTTCATCTTCGGTTGTAACTGGAGCGCGTAAGTCGAAATTTGATTTGCGAGCTACTTGTTCTGCTACTTGAGTTACAACTATTACTGGCTCGGCTATAGCGCGGGAAGTCCTCCAAGCTACTACAACCGCAATTGCCACAGAAACTAACATGCTGGCAATAACAATTGTTCTTTCGATTCCTTTGGAAAATTTTAAGTCTTTGGCTCTATTATTTTCTTGTCTTTCGGCATTTTGAAGAATGTTATTCAATCTTCTACTCAACTGGTCTAGACTAATAACTGTCTGAGAACGGGTAAGTTGAAGTAATTTTTGCTGAGTATCAGAAAGCTGCTCTGGTTGTGTTTTACCTTCTGCTTGCTGCAAAATTGAATCTAACTGTTGGCTATAAGACTCCAAACTATCACTGTATTCTCGCAACAATACTTGAAGAACGGGTTCTGCTGCTGCAAGTCTTCCAGGTTTATCGTTAATGAATTCTGTAATATCGCTTTCGACTTCTTGAATTTTACGGATACTTTCATCAAATTCATCTTTTTTACGAGAAAGCTGCTGTGGTTGTTTTACTACCGCAGCCAAGCTATAGCCATGCAGTTGTGCTTCTACTAAAGCATCTTTGTAATCTGCCAGCATTTGTGTTTGATATTGAGCATGGCTGAACTGTTTGATTTCTCTTGCACGGTAGTAGTTGGCAATTACTAATCCCACAAGCGAACCAAAGAAACCTATTCCAATCGCCGCAAAATACCCATAGCCAATTTTTTGGTGGATACGCTTAGAACTAGCTTTTAGTTTTCCTCTTGACGGGAATTCTAAAGTAGGTAGTTCATCGTTTGAGGGGATATCTTCTGACACTTCTTTGCTACTGTCATCTACGGTTTTTTGAGTTGACATCCCTCAAATCTCCTTAACCTCCCGCCACAATTGATACTTTATTCAAAGTGACGAAATCGAATCAAGACATTAGTCAAAATTAATTATCATCTTCTTTTATAACAGCTACAAAAGTCTAATTGCTAGGTACTTAACACGAGCTTCACGATATTCAGGTAAATTTATAGTAAAAAATTAATAAAAATTAGTTAAAACTTCTTGACATATAAAAAAAGTGAGGAGCAAAACCCTATTAGTCTACCCCTCACTTAATTTTCAAATCTGAACTAGCTTTGCGAAAGCGTCTTTCGTGACGCAAGAGAGCTACCCGTCCACGAAAAACGGGGCTACCTTGTTCTAGGAAAGACTCAAAGCTTTGGTAGAGTTTGGTACTGCTACTCCATTTAAGTTGCTTGCTTCTTGCCTAAGCAGTTGTGCTTTATCGGTACGTTCCCACGGTAAATCTAAATCTGTACGTCCGAAATGACCGTAAGCTGCGACGTCCTGGTAAAAACGTCCGCCTCGTTCATTTGATAATTTACGTAGATTGAAGGCATGAATTATACCTGCAGGACGAAGTTCAAAGTGCTTTTGAACTAATTCCATTAAAGTCTGCTCTTCAACTTTACCGGTACCGAAAGTTTCTATCATTATGCTCACGGGTCGTGCAACACCGATTGCATAACTTAGCTGAACTTCACATTTTTCTGCTAAACCAGCAGCAACGATGTTCTTCGCTACGTAACGACAAGCATAAGCAGCGCTACGGTCTACTTTTGTGGGGTCTTTACCGGAGAAAGCTCCGCCACCATGTCGAGAATAACCACCGTAAGTATCAACGATTATTTTGCGTCCGGTAAGACCTGAGTCTCCCTGAGGTCCACCAATTACAAATTTACCGGTGGGGTTAACTAAAAAGCGAGTACTCTCGTCTGGCTTGATATCAATGTCGCCGAATACAGGCTCAACTACCGCAGACCATAAATCTTTCTTGATTCTTTCCCGTACTGCCGCTTCATCGCTAATATCATCGATGCTGGGCGCGTGCTGGGTAGAAATCAATATGGTGTCAATACCAACTGGTCTACCATTTTCGTAAGCGATACTTACCTGAGTTTTACCGTCAGGACGTAGATAAGGTAATTCACCTGTCTTGCGAACTGCTGCTAGTCTGCGAGCAATGCGGTGAGCTAAGCTAATGGGCAAGGGCATTAATTCAGGAGTTTCGTTACAAGCGAAACCGAACATGATTCCTTGGTCGCCAGCACCAATTTTATCGAACTGTTCTTCACTGGACTCTTCACGGTTTTCTTGAGCGGTGTTAACGCCTTGAGCGATATCCGCTGACTGTTCGTCTAAAGCTACCAAAATTGAGCAGCTATTTGAACAGAAACCGTTTACAGCATCGGTATAACCAATCTCAGCTATTTTCTTTCTAGCGAGATTCATATAGTTAACATTCGCTTTACTGGTTATTTCACCAGTAATAAGCACCAAGCCAGTATTGACCACAACTTCAGCAGCAACGCGGCTTGTAGGGTCTTGTTCGAGTAAAGCATCCAAAATAGTATCTGAAATCTGGTCGCAGATTTTATCGGGATGACCTTCGGTTACGGACTCGGAGGTAAATAGATAGCGATTAGTCAAATTCAATTCCTCCTAAAAGAGTATTTAGACTTAATTAATGCGAGCATTTTATTAAGTCGCTTTAATCAGCAATCATACCAATTTTTCTGCGAATAAAAATGGGTAATGATTAACTTTTTCAAAATAAATAGTTACAGTATTCCTGTGAAAAGAAACAGTTTTTCTATTGTCACTTATTTATTTTGAGTATTTAGTTTGCTATGTTACTTTTGTAACTTAGCTTTACTTTCATAAAAAAAGGACATCCTCAGGATGCCCCAACAAAATTAACAATACTTTTCAAACAATTGTGTAAACCGATAAAATTCAGCTTTTAAACTTCAACAGCCATTTTCGCTTCAGTTTTTGTCAAGCGCTCATAGGCAGCACGCATTTTTAAACCGGTTAAAACCTGGAATAAACCCGTTCCATTGTTGGAACCTGGATACTCACGGTGCTGAAGTAACAAATGAGTCATCTCGCCCTGATACTTCGTGGATGTTTTACTCAAATGTGTCTCGATATAAATTACTTCATCGAGGTTATCAAACTGACCATCAACCTCTAACACGGAGACGTAGCGACCGTAGTATACATCGGAACCGTAGTACATTTGCATGCCGGGGTAAGAACAAGTCAACTTGCGTCCGCAAGGAGTCCAATGGATTGTTGAACCTTCGTCAAACAAGTAGACTGGCTCGAAGCCTTCTTTACCTTCTCTCTGTAGCATCCGTACTCGCAGTACTTTACGCTCTTTATCGTCTTTAATCAGATTGGTTGGTAGTACTTGAAGTACCACATCAGCAAACTCTCTTTGCGGTTCAATGTAGTTCTGGAAATCAGGTTTGCGAGAATTAATCGCAGCCAATACATCCTCATATGTATGACCCCTTTCTGCCATGTCGCGCTGAATTTTCCAGGCAATCTTAACTTCATCGCCAATGTCTAAATAAACGCTGAAATCAATTAGAGAACGTACCCGTTCATCGTACAAAGGATGCAATCCTTCGATAACAATAATATGGTTCGGTTCTATTCTCTCTGGGGGATCTAATTCGCCGGTTTCGTGGTTGTAAATAGGCTTATCAATTGCTTGACCTTCTTTAAGAGCTTTCATTTGCTCGTACATCAAGTCAAAATTGTTTGCTCTTGGGTCTAAAGCCGTAATACCAGTTTCTTTACGCTGTTTGCGGTCTAGACTATGATAGTCATCCAAACAGATAACAGTCATAAACTCTTCACCGAACAAATCAATCAAGCGACGCAAAAACGTAGATTTACCGCATCCGGAGTCTCCAGCAACTCCAATCATTACAATGCGACCCAACTTATTTGTCATAAATCCCCTCTAATTAATTTCTAAAGATGACTGAATATTTTTTTTACACAGATTTATTACAAGTTAGGGTTCCTATTAAAACTTGTTTCTTCTTAAAGAAATTTAATAGGTGCCCCTCAAGAGTCCCCATGACGGTTTCCCTGCGTTCTTGCTATACAACATCAATTTACGACAATAAACGGGAAACTAATGATTTGACCACTTGATCCCTGTGCATGTTAGTCGAGATTTGTTGCTGTAAGTATTTAATCCTAGCTATATTTCGGATTGTAACAGAAGCGGCGTATCATATACAAGTTTCGCAGCCGAATAATTACTGCCACCAGATTCGACTACATTTACGAATGTTTATTTAACATTTAGGAAACTATAAATAGATAGGTATTAAGAATTTTGAGTAGCTATCTACAGCTTTTGAATCCGTAATTTTCAACCACCACAATGCATAATTGTATCATGCTTTAGCCAAAGTACACTTAATCCACAACACCTGTAAGCAAATGAAATTTCAAACCACAAACCAATTCCAAACAGTGTTAATTTTTATCCTTGCAGTTAAGCTGTTACGCATTTCATTTCCATAATGCGCTTTACAGAAGATGCTTTTATGGTGGTTCACATACCTTATATAGTTTAGTTCCACATCAACTTACTGTTAAATCGTAATCAGAACAAAATATTGTACTATAAAATCTTTATTTGCATATTAGTTTTTTTTAAAAGCCCAATATTTTTTTGTCTATGGCTTGTTTATCTAGAGCTTGTGGCATTAATAATATTTGTCACAGTTGACAGATGTTTCACATCAAGTAAAACTGATTATAGTTGCTTATATAACTTTTAGTTGTCGATAAAACGTGACTGCATAAAGTATATCGCAAGGTTTTTTTGCCATAGCGAATTAAATTTGCACTCCAAAACGTTCTTACCTGGATTAAGTTAAGAGCTAATTCGTCATGAGAAAGTGTTAATAACAGCGAATAAAATAAATCAAGTAAGTGGAAGAAATTTTGCTGACAAAGAATATAATATTCATTTGTATTCTCTTGTAAATTATTCTCAATACCGTTGATAGACCTTGGCGGTGATAGTTTATCAACATCCCGGTAAATTTCAGCTATCTTCCGTCCAAGGAGGCAGAAATTGTCAAAGAAAAAATTAAATTGATTCATTATTAACATTCTGCAAGCAACTTATCAATTACCTTAGAAGGTGAACAGGTGTGTCTTTAACTAACCCTGCCCCGACTAAGGCGAGTGTAAGCAGTAAGACTAGTGGCTATATTTGCAGCCATTTCCCTACATGACATTAGAACTTGGAGTACCGAAGTTCGGTAAACAAAGTTGAATTGTATAAAAGGGAAAATTTTTTGAAAAGGGTTAAGTAATCAATCGGAGTGGTAGAAAATATGTATTATCAAGGTGCTGTTGAAAGTACTGCTAACACAGAATCGGGTAGCCGCGTTTTTCTATATGAAGTAGTGGGTTTGCGTCAGACTGAAGAAACTGACAAAACAAACTACCCAATTCGTAAAAGTGGCAGTGTGTTCATCAGAGTGCCTTATAACCGCATGAATCAGGAAATGCGGCGTATCTCTCGTCTAGGCGGCAAAATAGTTAGTATTCAATCAGCTGATGTTTTGGAGCAAGCTAACGGTAAAGTTGCTTCTAACGGTAGTAATGGTGCTAGCAGTGCAGGGGATGTTAAAGCCACATCAGAGTCTAGGAAGAAGGATAAAAAAGGCAACACCATGACTGAAGCGAAAGCTAAGAAAAAGGACGTTCCCGTAAATATTTACCGTCCCAAAAATCCATATGTCGGTAAATGTTTATCTAATGAAGAATTGGTTGGTGAAAACGGAATTGGTACCGTGCGTCATCTAAAATTCGACATTTCAGGGGGAGACTTACGTTATCTTGAAGGTCAAAGTATCGGTATTATCCCACCGGGAGTAGACAAGAATGGTAAGCCTGAGAAACTCAGACTGTACTCCATCGCTTCAACTCAACATGGTGATGACGTAGATGATAAAACGGTATCATTGTGCGTTCGCCGATTGGAGTATAAACATCCTGAGACTGGTGAAACAGTATATGGTGTTTGCTCAACCTATTTGACTGGTCTTGAAGTAGGAGCAGATGTTCAGATTACTGGTCCGGTGGGTAAAGAAATGCTTTTACCCGATGACCCCGAAGCAAAGATTGTAATGATGGGAACCGGAACGGGTATTGCTCCTTTCCGTGCTTATCTATGGCGCATGTTCAAGGATTCAGAAAGGAAAGTAAATGCAGATTATCAGTTCAAAGGCTTTGCTTGGTTGATATTCGGTATTCCTACAACTCCCAACATTCTTTATAAAGAAGAACTTGAAGAATTACAGTCCAAATATCCCGATAATTTCCGTTTAACTTACGCTATCAGCCGCGAACAGAAAAACAAAGATGGCGGTAGAATGTACATCCAGCACCGTTGTGAGGAGTACGCAGACGAACTATGGAAAATGGTTAAGGACGAAAACACTTACGTTTACATTTGCGGTTTGAAAGGTATGGAAGATGGTATTGATGCCGCACTTTCTGCTGCTGCTGCTAAAGAAGGCGTAGAATGGAGTTCTTATCAGAAGCAACTCAAGAAAGCTCACCGCTGGAACGTGGAAACTTACTAAGATAAGTTGCTGGTCATTGCTAGTAGTTATAAGTTTTTGACTGCTAACTTTAGATAAAAACATTTAGGTAGGGTAATTAACCCTACCTATGTTGTTTGGCAGAGTTAGGTAATTTGATTTTGGATTTTGCGGAAAGTTTAGCCATTGAGGTCTTGAGGTCTTATCAACTTCTCTTTCCAAAACTTTCTCAGACAGATTTCCAATTTTGGATTTAATAGTCTCTTGCTCTTAAGTAGTCGTACAAAATTAATTTGACATTCTAAAACCTTCAAGCCCTTGCGATTGCTTTGTTCCTCGCAATGAAAATATACAATTAATTTTGTCTAAGCACTTATTAAGAATGCTGTAAAATTTAAGATTTATTCGATTTAACCGCAAACCGTTATATTTAGCTTATCTTTTGTTGAAATCAAATGCTTAGAGGTTTTAGATTTTCAATTTTTAAATTAAGATTATAGAATTTATCAATTTTAGATTATAGCAGTTTTCATTTGGGTGGAATACAAAGGAAATTGGTAAAAAATGGGCGGACAGGGATGTCCACCCCACAAGAATGTATTCTATTCAACCGAGAACCGCTATATTTTCTGCGAGAGGATTAGAAGCTTGTTTTTAATCTAAAATCCAAAGTCCAAAATCTAAAATCTAAAATCTAAAATTAGGAGGGTGCTTTTCAAGTGGGTTTTAAGCTCGGAATATTAGGATTAGGTACCGTTGGATGCGGTACGGTAAAATTATTGTCAAACTGTGACGGTCGTCACCCATTATTAGAAGAAATTGAAATATATCGTGTTGGAGTAAGAAATCCAGATAAGCCACGTGAAATACAGTTAGCGGAAGGAGTTATAACTACAGACTTAGAAGCTATTGTCAACGACCCTGAGATAGATATTGTGGTAGAAGTGATGGGTGGATTAGAGCCAGCTAGAGAACTGATGCTCAAAGCCATCCGCAATGGTAAGCATGTTGTAACTGCGAATAAAGCTGCTATTTCCCGTTTTGGTGAGGAGTTATATACAGCAGCAAATCAAGCTGGGGTGTATGTAATGCTTGAAGCAACGGTAGGCGGTGGTATTCCAGTAATTCAACCTTTAAAGCAATCTTTGAGTGTTAATCGGATTCAAGCCATTACGGGGATTATTAACGGTACAACAAACTACATCTTGACGCGGATGCAGGATGAAGGCAGCAGTTTTGATGATGTACTAGTTGATGCTCAGAAATTAGGTTATGCAGAAGCAGACCCTACTGCTGATGTGGAAGGTTTAGATGCTGCTGATAAGATAGCGATTTTGGCATCTATAGCTATTGATGGAGGCATAAATAGAGAAAATGGGTATAGCAAAGGGATTCGGCAGATTAG
>JBCBHT010000013.1:0-56642 GCA_038525335.1 Cyanobacteria bacterium J06621_15
AGGCTTTTTTTTGTATTAATCCTCTTTAATAAATTATGATAGGAAGTTACTCGTATATAACAAAAGCACTATTATATTCAGTTTTCAATTAAATTAGTATTTTAGACGTTAAAATCGTTTCAAACCCGTTTACAAAAGGGGAACCAGCATAAATCCAAAATCCAAAATCTAAAATCTAAAATCTAAAATCATTATGTCTGTAATAGTTGTTGCTCTATATAAATTTGTCAAATTACTGGATTACGCTGAAATTAAACAACCTTTATTATCTATCTGCGAAGCACAAGAAATAAAGGGGACAATTTTATTAGCGGAAGAAGGTATTAACGGAACAATTGCAGGTTCTCGTCGAGGAATTGATACAGTTATAAATTTTTTACGTTCCGATTCCCGTTTCACAGATTTGGAATACAAAGAATCTACAGCAGAATCTCCACCATTTAAACGGCTGAAGGTAAGATTAAAAAAGGAAATTGTTACTTTGGGTTTATCAGAAGTCAATCCCAACGAACAAGTTGGAACTTATGTTAACCCTAAAGATTGGAATGAAATTATTTCTAATCCGGAAGTAACGGTAATAGATACTCGCAACGATTATGAAGTAAATATTGGTACTTTCAAACGTGCAGAAAACCCTCAAACTGAGTCATTTCGCGAGTTTCCAGAATACACTAGCAAAAACTTAAATCCCGATAAAAACAAGAAAGTAGCAATGTTTTGTACGGGTGGAATTCGCTGCGAAAAAGCAACTTCTTATCTAATTTCCCAAGGCTTTGAAGAAGTTTATCATCTCAAAGGTGGCATTCTCAAATATTTAGAAGAAGTACCACCAGAAGAAAGTTTATGGTCAGGAGAATGTTTTGTTTTTGACGAGCGTGTAGCTGTCCGTCATGGTTTAGAACCCGGTTCCTACGATATGTGTCCGAGTTGCGGACATCCCATTTCTGAAGATGATAAAAATTCACCCAAATACGAAGATGGAATCTCCTGTCCCCACTGTTTTGACGAACTTACTGAAGAAAAGAAAGCCAAGATGTTAGAGAAGAAACGACAGAAGGGATGAGGGGGAGAGAGTAAGTTAGGAGTTAGGAGTTAGGAGTTAGGAGTTAGGAGTTAATTTCTACCCCCTCTACCCTTTCTTCCCCCTCTACCCACTCTAAAAATTCCATACCAATCCCCAATCCCCTAATTCTTTCTAGCTAATGTCAAACCATCCGCAATCGGTACCATACTAATTGTGACTCGTTCATCTTGATGAATTTTTTCGTTTAGAGCGCGGAGTTTTTTGGTTCTGTTATCTTGAATTTGTGAATCTGCGACTTTTCCGTACCACAATACGTTATCAACAACGATTAATCCACCGGGACGAACTAATTTTAATGCTCGTTCGTAATAATCATCGTAGCTGCTTTTATCTGCATCTATGAAGGCAAAATCAAAACTATCCGCTTCACCTTCTACGATTAATTTATCAAGAGTTTCTATTGCTGGAGCTATACGTAAATCAATTTTATCTCTAACTCCTGCTTGTTCCCAGTAACGACTGGCTATGGATGTGTATTCTTCACTGACATCACAGGCTACCATCTTACCTTCGGGAGGTAATGCTAAAGCAACCACCAAGGAACTATAACCCGTAAACACACCGATTTCTAAAGCTTTTTTGGCTCCCATCAATTGCACCAGCAAAGCCATAAACTGTCCTTGATCTGGTGAGATTTGCATGATATTCCTGGGATGATTTGCGGTTTCTTGACGCAATTTTGCTAAAATTTCCGGTTCCCGTATAGATACTGAGAGTAAATATTGATATATGTGATTTTCTAATCCCAGTGTTTGCTTAAACATTTTTTGTTTGATGATGATTTTAGTAGTGTCTTTACCGAGAAAACATTTTAAGTTAATTATGTCTTTTTGTTTTATTCCTGGGGAGATATAGAGATTTAGGTAAAACAAACTATCTGGGTTTGACTGATAATCCAGATTGGTTGTTGGGAATTATAAATATGGTTCTATTTTTTACATAGTATGCAATATTTGCTTTACCCTGTTGTAATTTATGTGTTGTTAGTTGTTGTCTCGTATACAATTACCTTTTTACAGCTTTGTAAGGTAACGCTACAATACCCGAAATACCAAATACAAACGATTGAAAATATTCCTACTTATCTGCAAAAGTTATTTTTGATTCCAATTCAAGAGCTTCAGGAATTTGGTTTTAAGTCATGCTGTTATTTGCGGGTTAAACCAATGCTAAAAGTTTATCCCGACGTAACTTGGGAAATTTTATTGTATAACGAAGCCTATAATTGTTATGCGAAAGTTGGAATACGTCATCCGATAGAGCCGGTACATTTATTTGAGATTGAGTTTTATACTTTTTTTAAAGATAAAACTTGTTTGGTAACAACAAATGGTAAGGGGAATATGGTTATAGGCAAGATTCCTTTCTTTATTATGCAAGATTATTGTACTGCCGAAACATCTCTACAATGGCGGTTTCATCAAGATAGATTTGCCAAATTAAAAAGTAAGAAAATTCCCAAACTTTTATCACCGGAAGCTTTGACGGAAGCGCTACAGGTGTATTTACAAAATTATCTTAATACTTTGATTAAATCAAAGTATATATTACCTATTCCAAGAAAAAGGTTATTTAGCTTAAATAAAAAATTAGCCCTAAAACTTACCCAAAAAATTCATAGCGAAAATAATAAAAGTGCTGTAATTATCAAACAACGTCGAGAAGAAGCGAAAAAGAATACTAGACTATCGGTAGAAATTCCCATCGAATTAGAAGTGGAGGGATTTCAAAGGATGGAAAGATTACAGCGAGGACTTATCGATAGGAAATTGCGTCCTTGGTTAATCTTAGGTAGTTTTGTTTTATTTGTAATTACTTCGACAAGCTACTTTGGTACTCAAACTTTAATTATTTTTATTGCTGCATTGATATTCCATGAAGGGGGACATTTATTAGCAATGAAACTTTGCGGTTATCGAGATGGTTCTTTACTTTTCTTACCTTTTCTTGGTGCTGTGGCTACTGCTCGTAAGGATGATGCTACTATTACTCAAAAGTTTTGTGTATCTTTGGCTGGACCTTTACCAGGATTAATCATAGGTTTAGGATTAGCAATAATATTTAAAGATGCTAGCTATTCAAGTTGGATTAAACAAACAAGCTGGATATTAATTTGCTTGAATTTATTTAATTTACTTCCTATTTACCCTCTTGATGGCGGACAAATAGTAAATATTTTATTGTTTTCTCGTTTTCCCTATAGTGATGTATTTTTGAAAGCATTTGGAGCAATTATTATTAGTTTATTAGGAATTGCCCATCCGGCATTATTTTTACTGACAATTCCCTTAGCTTTTAATCTTGTACACAGCTATCGTGCTGCTCAAATAAACTCCAAAGTACAAAAACATTTCCGAAACAATCCACCCCAAAACCAAGAAAACGTTCTATATTCACTATTCAAACACTTAAAAGAATTTGATTATCATCATTTACCATTCAACAGTAGATATTTTCTGGTCAAAAACTTAATCGAAAGGTATCACTGTTTTTACAGCAAGCGGATAACAAAAGTAATTTTAGCAAGCGTTTATTCTGTAAGCTTATTAGTTGGAATTTTAGGTAGCTGGCAGACTATTTTACCGAACAAAGTTGTGAGTAAATCTATCGATTATGTTCGTATCCAGCAAGAAATAATAGACAAATAAAGACAATAGTGTAGAGACGTAGCAGTGCTACGTCTCCATCAATTTGATTTACAGCGAAAATGAAAGTGAAATTCAAACGATAAAGCGCAACTACAAACCTAAATCAAAACTAATCTCGCTTATAATGACTTTTCATGGATTTACTAATTTTCTTCCACCGCTTTTTATTGTCTATATAAACTTTCTGGTCTTGTTTTCGATTTAGATAATCGAGTTCTTTTTGTAATTTTTGGTAACTCAAAAATCTTGATGAATCTAGATTTCCATCTTGTAATGCTTGCTGTACAGCACAACCAGGTTCGTTAATATGCTGACAATCACGAAACCGACATTCTTTAGCTAAGCTTTCGATATCTTCAAAAGTTGACTGTAAACTATCTTCACTAGCCCAAATTTGAATTTCTCGCATTCCTGGAGTATCTATAATTAAGCTCCCATTTGGTAGCAAAATCAATTCGCGATGGGTTGTTGTATGTCTACCTCTATCATCACCTTGACGTACAGTATTTACAGCTTGTACTGCTTCACCTTTGAGTTGATTGGTAATTGTTGATTTACCCACACCAGATGAACCCAACAAAGCAACAGTTTTTCCCCGTTGTAAATAGGTTTGAAGTGCTTCCAATCCCTGAGAATTTGCTGCACTAATTGTTATTATCGGTACACCTAAAGCAATACTTTCAACTTGATTTAAACAGTCTTCTATATTTCTACATAAATCTGCTTTATTCAACAAAATAACCGGATTTGCGCCGCTTTCCCAAGCCAAAATTAAATAGCGCTCGATTCTTCTGGGATTAAAATCACCATCCAATCCAGATACTAAAAATACCGTATCAACATTCGCTGCGACTATTTGTTCTGTTGTGATTCCACCTACACTTTGACGAGAAAATTTACTTTTTCTAGGTAAAACGCTATGAATTGTAGAGCTTTTTTCAGATTTTCTTAGACTAATAGCAACCCAATCCCCTACCGCTGGAAATTGACCTGGGGTTGCTTGATGACGAAATTTTCCCGTCACTTCACCGGAAACTTCTCCAAATTCGCTATGAAGCATGTAGGAATTTCGATATTCTATCGCAACTCTAGCTGCCGTCAAGCCATTTTGACGCAGCGATTCAAAGTTGGAAGCAAAAAAATCATTCCAACCTAAATATTCTAAATTCATTGTTTTTCTCAATTGTTGTTTATTCAGTCATACAAAGCACAACAATCGGGAATTCGGTTTTATTCTGGAAGATTTTGGAACCAGGAAACCGAATACGGAAATATTTGTGCTTCGTTTCGGTTGTGTTGCTTTACAATCTCTCGAAATACAAATTCACTCATATTCAGTCCTCCTCATAATTTTCATGTAGATACTACAATTGTAGTCTACTAAATCACAACTTTTATATTTTCAAACTTTAGAAACCGCTACAGCATTAACATCGACTTTTCTATTAAATAATATTCTTGGTTTGAGTAATATCTTGAAAAGTAATATAAATGATTGCAATTCACCGGGGGTACATTTGCGTTTCCACTGTCCGGGACGACAGAATAACATTTGTACTAAACGACGATGTTGAGGTACGGTAACGAGAGGAAATCTAACTCGAATTGTGAGAAATTCTTCTTTAATTCCAGTACGTAAAATCTCTGCATTTAACTGCAAATTTTCTTCAGCTATTTCTAAATTTACCGATTGACCCCGAATCAATTCCATCGGTATTTGTTGAGTCAATGCAATTTCTGCACCAACTTCGGAAATCATTGTGGTTACTCCCCAAGCAGTTTCTCCACCGATATTTAATTTGACTACTCGTCTCAAGTCAAACCATTCGTAAACGTCAGCTTTTGGTGCATCAAGTAATATTAATAATGCAATTCCAATTAGCATTAAGTTGTAAATACTCCATATCCACCCTAAATCTAAACCTTTAAAATGTTCTACTACTTCAGGTGTACTTGCCTGCTGCCATAATAATGCTAAACACATTCCTAAATTGCGCCACAAACTAACAGCATTACCGATGAATAAGATAATTAAAGGTAGAGCCAAATTCCAGTTGAAATAAAATTTGTTACTGACGTTTCCTTTTGGTGTAACTTTAAACCCTTTAGAAAATGGATTTAACATTACTTTGATTACTGTTAACGCTAGAGGAAAGGCTAAAGCTATACTGTATATTTCCGATAAAATTGCAGAACGAGAATGTGAATTTAACCAGGAGAATACCATTAGCTGAGTCAGGTAAAAAGGTAGAAGAAAATAAAGCGCTTCTTCTACAGTTGCTTGGACCGGAATAATACCCAAAAACGAATATGCTAAAGGCATTAATAAAAATCCCACGCGAGAAATACTGGCAAACCAGTTGAGCAATCCTTCTAGATGAGCTAGTCTTTGTAACGGTCGCAATCCTTTAATTGTCAGAGGATTTGACTTAATAAAAAATGCTTGTAAAGTACCTTGTGCCCATCTAATTCGTTGTGTTGCATGTGCGCCAATATTTTCAGCAGCCAAACCCGCGCTGAGCTTTTCATCTAAATAAATTAGCTTATAACCTTTAGCCGATAAATTAATTCCTGTAAAGTAGTCTTCGCTGAGAGATTCTGTGACAAAACCACCAGTTTTTTCTAAAGCGCTGCGTCTCACCACGAAAGAAGTTCCCGCACAAACTACACTTCCTGCGCTATCTTTTATCGGCTGAATTTGTCTGTAAAATACTTCTTCTTCTGGAGTTACTACATTTTCTAATCCCAAATTGTGAGCTATTGGGTCTGCATTATAAAAACTCTGGGGTGTTTGAACTAAAGCTATTTGCTCGTCTTGAAAAAAGCCAACTGTACGATTTAAAAAGTTGGAGGTAGGAATAAAATCCGCATCGAAGACAACAATTAACTCCCCATTGATTTTGGTTAATGCATGATTTAAGTTACCGGCTTTAGCATGATTATTATCTGGTCTAGTAATATATTTGCATCCTAATTCTTCAGCCAATGCTTTCATTTCCGGACGGCGAGTGTCATCCAGTAAATAAATAGTTTTATTTCTGTATTCTAAAGCCTGACAGCCAATAATAGTCCGTCGTAAAATAAAAGTAGGTTCGTTATAAGTCGGAATCAGAACATCGACGCTAGGATTAAAATTACCTTCAACAACAGCAATTGAATTTCTATCTGCATCATGGCGACGTTCTTTAACATTCAGCATTAAAAATAGCTGAATTGTAGCGCTCAATAAAACAAACATTTCTAAACTAAATAAACCTAAACTAAATACTCCATTCAAAGCAGTATCTAAATTTAAAGTTGATAAAGAACGCCATAAAATATATCTACAAGTTAATAATAATAAGATTCCTACTACCAATCTTCTCGACCAAATTCTAGGCTGAGGAGAAACTTTTATGATTCCCCAAACAGCTATTAACAAAGCTATAGTTGGGGCTAATAAATATTTTCCCGTCACCATCGGAGCTTCCAACCACATCGGTGGATTTCGCTGTAATAAATTTATTTCAGCAAAAATTGCATTAATCTTATCCTCTCCAGCAAACCAAGCTCCAACAATTACTGCTGATAATATAATAATACTTACCAAAAATAGAGTTGCTGTTCTAACTTTAAATCTACTTTTACGAAGATTACGCCGATATTTCCCTTGATTGGATTGTGTAAGTGTCATTTGTATATTCCGATATTTGGTAGACGAATCGATTTTTGATTTTGTCGAAAAGTTGAGCCATTATGGTCTTGGATGATTATTAATTATCTAGGGGATAGACCTCGAAGTATTTGCACTATTGCAATCATCCTTGTTACATTACTTAATATAGTTTAATTTAAAGAAAACAAACCGTGCTTGCGTGAGTAATATTACGCAAATTAATGTGGCTATTGTCTAAAATTCAATATAGGTTTATTTGCATAAGTTTGGATTAAAACAAGATTAGAAATAAAGTTGTAAATTTAGTCTAATTTTCAACAACTTCTCAGCTTCTATTAATTTATCTACTAGAACAAAGCCCTAAAGTGTACTCATAGACGTGAGGACACCGCAATGAAATTTAAGTATATAGCTGTTGTAGGTATTGTTGCTTTATTAACTGTAGGTTGTGGAAATGTAGAATCACAATCGCAATCAGAAACTCAACCCCAAGCAGAAACTGTTGCAGAAACTCCTGCTGCTGCTTCAATTCAAGCGTCAGGTGTTTTTATCGATGCAGAACATCCAACCGAAGGAACCGCTAATATTGTTACCGAAAACGGTAAAAAATATATTCAATTCGATGAAAAATTTAAATCTGATAGCGGTCCAGATTTATTTGTAATTTTGCACAAAGACGACAAATTACCAATTACTGGAATCAAGGAAGAAGATTATACAACTATTGCTCCTTTAAAAAGTACAAGTGGTTCTCAAAAATATGAAATTCCAGAAAACGTAGATGTATCAAACTTCAAATCAGTAGCTATTTGGTGTCGTCAATTTAACGCAACTTTTGGTTATGCAGTTTTGAAAGTTTAGGTAATTGATAACAAGTCCTTAATTATCAATTATCTCAAATAGATTTTTTAGTAGCTCGACAATAATTCACAATACAAGGCTGAAACGAAAAACATGAACTTATTAAAAGCACCAGATTTTGCAAAACTCATACATCCCGCTATTGCAGTTATTTTCGTATTTCCTCTCATCGGTAACGTGGTAAATTTAGCATGGGCTTCGCGTCAGCGTCGTCTGCAAACCAAAGCTAAAGTTAAAAGTAAAATACCTGCTGTTTCCGGAGCAGAGCATAAACGTTTAGGAGATTGGTTAACTGGTTCCGTTGTCGGGCTAACTTTACTCGGTGTTGGAAACCCGATTGTTAAAAATATTAATAAAGAAGAATTGTTGAGTAAATCACCTTTTCAAGTGGTTTTTATTTTCTTATTGTTCGTAGCTACAATTGCTTCTTTAATATTTCTCTACAAAGCTAAGGAGAAAAAGTGGAGAGCAATTTTTGCAACCTTAACGGGTATGGGAATAGTTATATTAGGTTGCCAAGATGGAGTTTTTCGACGTACAAATGAATGGTATTGGTCCCATTACTATTACGGAATAGCTGCATCTTTACTGATGGTTTTCTCCTTAGCAATCGTACCGGAAATTTATCGCGATAAATCCAACAAATGGCGGATTATCCACACAGCAGTTAATACTTTCGCTCTACTACTATTTATTGGACAAGGTTTGACAGGAGTTAGAGACTTATTAGAAGTTCCCTTAAGTTGGCAGGAACCTGTTGTCTTCCAATGCGACTTTGACAAGCAAACCTGCTCTTAACAGTTAACAGTTATCAGTTATCAGTGAGCAGTGTTAGCGCAAGCGTGTCGCGACAGCGACATACAGTAAACAGTGAGCAGTGATAACTGGTAATTAATTATTTTTAAATTCAAAAACTCAATTTTTTAATCTCTATAATAAATAACAATTAACAACTAACCACTAACCAATATCTACTAATATTTATATGAAACTCGACTTTAATTCATTAAGATTACGTTTAACGGCTGGTGTCGCAGCCTTTTCAATTCTAGGTTTAGGAAGTCTTGCTTCTTGGACTGGCTGGAAAATGCAGCAAATACTAATTGAAAGTCATAAGAAAAACATCGAAGAAATTGCTACAACAGTTCCTCGGGATGCTGAACTTTATAGCAAAATGGCGACCCGAGAACAAGCTCTTGCTCAAGCGATTAAAAATTTAGATACCAACAATACTTTCTTGTGGGTAGAAAGCTCGGAGAATAAAATATTAGAGAAGTCTAATACTTTAATCAACTCATCTACCGCTCAAGAAAATCAATTAATTGCTTTAAAAAATATTCCAATCAAACCAAAAGTTGTTCAAATTGGTGATAGCTATTTTGTATTTTGTAGCGGTTCTCTAAAAATAAAGGGTGAGGAAATCGGATATATTTCAGTAGCTCAAGATATCACCCGCGACCAAACTATGTTTGTGTCAATGATACAAGGTGTGAGTGTTACCAGCATTTTAGTAATTGTAATTATGGCTGGTGCGATTGCATTTTACGTTAAACGTTCTTTAAAACCTTTAAACCAGCTAAGTCAGATGACAGAAGTAATTTCTGCTGACGATTTAGGTAAAGCACAACTTTATTTAGAAAAAGCACCAACAGAAGTTAAAGAGTTAGCTGAAACTTGTAATATGATGCTGGCTCGTCTTTCTGATTCTTGGGAAAAAGAGCGTCAATTTGTCAGTAACGTATCCCACGAATTACGCACTCCTTTAACAATTGTCCACGGTTATTTACAAAGCATATTAAGAAGACAGCAGAACTTAACAGAAATCCAAAAAGAAGCATTAGAAACCGCTGCATCGGAAGCAGAAAGTACTATTAGCTTGTTACAAGATTTATTAGAATTAGCCAGAGCAGACCACGGTAATTTACATCTTAATATCGAAAATTGTGTTTTAAACGATGTAGTTACCGAAGTTATAGACATGGCTGATAAATACAGCGATAGAGATATAAAAATTGAAGCTTCAACAGAAATAATTGAAGTCAAAGCAGACTATGCTCGTCTCAAACAAGTATTGCTTAACTTAATTGACAACGCTGTTAAATATTCCGAACCCGGAACACCAATTATCTTAAAATTAACTCGCAAAGAAGATGAAGGATGCGTACAAGTTTGTGACGTAGGTTATGGAATTCCATTACAACATCAATCGCGGATTTTCGAGCGTTTTTACCGAATAGATGAAGCCCGTAACCGCGCAGGTGGAACTGGCTTAGGATTGTCTATCGTCAAGACATTAGTTGAAGGAATGGGTGGTAAAGTTTCGGTACGTTCTAAATTGAGTGAAGGGAGTATTTTTACTGTTAGTTTGCCGGTTTAGGTAATTGGGAATTGGTAATTGGTAATTGGTAATTGGTTTTTTGTAGGGTGATGTGACGGTTACGACAATTTATCAAACTTAATCAAACAGTTTGAAAATACCGTCACGCACCATTTATTAATTTTGTATATCTGTATATAGTGTCCGTTAAATTAACCGTCATTGTTCACTGCGTGAAGCAATCTCAATCACTGCGGTTGCTTCGCTTCGCTCGCAATGACATATTATAGGTGATTTGTTATTTTCTAAGAATGATAAAAAAACCGCAGAGAGCGTAGAGGAAGAGAAAGAAGAGAGATTTTTTATTTACCGAAAAGTTTTCTCCATAAAGGGTTTTTCTTATTCTTCCTGCATATCTTCTAAATTTTTACGAGTCTTTTTAGTCTTAGGATGATTCGTGCCTAATATATTTTTGCATATTTGTAATGCTTTAATGTAAAGAGGTTCGGCTTCGTCGTATCGTCCTTGGTAATCGTAAAGCAAAGCTATATTATTTAAGCTCGTAGCAATTTTCTCCCATATAGATGAATAATTCATCTGAGCAGGAATAAAAATTACTTCACCGGGTTGAGAATAATGAGTTTTCAATCTACCGTCAAACCGATGTTCCGAATACATTGGATGACCGCTTCCGGTAATTCCAATAATATGCTGCGTATATTGAAATTCCGGACTTTCATGAGCGGGGTGATTGTAATGATTGAAAAACACATTGGTTGCTTTTGTAATTTCAACAGACGATGAACGTCATTCAAAGATAAACTATTTGGTTCTAATGTTATTGTCATAGCTAATATTTCTAAATCATTATTATAATTACAGCTTAAACTTTATTTTGATTTATGATGCGCTAATAACTATCAAATAATAAAATTCTCCCCCTCTCCCCCTCGCTTTTTCTAAATGTATCAATGTGTATCAGTTAACTTTGTATTTCTCGTACTCCTTGCTATCATGCGCCAGAGATGTATAAGTGTTAATTCCTAGACTTAAGGAAAATCTAAACATCTTCTAACAATTATCAGTTAACAATAGACTGTAACTATAACGAAGTTGAATACAAAATTATGGCTGAAGCAACTATAGAATCAATTCTCCAGGAAAAGCGTTTATTCTCTCCGAGTGCAGAATTCTCGCAAAATGCTCATATCAAAAGCTTGGAAGACTATCAGCGTCTCTACGACAAAGCAAAAGCTAATCCCGAAGCTTTTTGGGCTGAACTAGCAGAACAGGAATTAGACTGGTTTCAAAAGTGGGACACCGTATTGGATTGGCAACCACCTTTTGCCAAGTGGTTTGTTAACGGTAAAATTAACATTTCTCATAACTGTCTCGATAGACATTTAACTACTGCTAACAAAAATAAAGCCGCGATTATTTGGGAAGGTGAACCGGGAGATTCCAGGACTATCACTTACGCTCAATTACATCGGGAAGTTAGTCAATTCGCTAATGCTCTTAAGCAATTAGGAGTGAAAAAAGGCGATACTGTTGGTATATATATGCCGATGATTCCCGAAGCTGCTGTAGCAATGTTGGCTTGTGCTAGAATCGGGGCACCCCACAGCGTTGTATTTGGTGGTTTTAGTGCAGAAGCTCTACGAGATAGACTCAACGACGCAAAAGCCAAGGTGGTAATCACTGCTGATGGTGGTTTTCGTAAGGATTCAATCGTTCCTCTCAAACCCCAAGTTGATAAAGCTTTAGAAAATAATGCAGCTCCTTCTGTAGAAAATGTCTTGGTAGTACAGCGTACCAAGCAAGATATTGAAATGCAGTCGGGAAGAGACCATTGGTGGCACGATTTGCAAAAGCAAGTTTCCGCAGATTGTCCCGCTGAACCAATGGATGCTGAAGATGTGCTGTTTGTTTTATACACTTCTGGCAGTACGGGAAAACCTAAAGGTGTCGTTCATACTACTGGTGGCTACAACCTTTACAGCCACATGACCACTAAGTGGATATTTGATTTACAAGAAACAGATGTATATTGGTGTACCGCCGACGTAGGTTGGATTACTGGACACAGTTACATTGTCTACGGACCGCTTTCCAATGGTGCAACTACTGTCATGTATGAAGGTGCGCCGCGTAAATCTAATCCCGGCTGTTTCTGGGATGTTGTCGAAAAGTACGGAGTAACAGTATTTTACACCGCACCTACGGCAATTCGCGCCTTTATCAAAATGGGCGACGAACATCCGAAAGCACGGGATTTATCATCCTTGCGGTTGTTGGGAACTGTTGGGGAACCGATTAACCCCGAAGCTTGGATGTGGTATCACCAGGTAATCGGTGCAGAAAAATGTCCGATTGTAGATACATGGTGGCAAACTGAAACCGGTGGAGTGATGATTACACCTTTACCAGGTGCGATTCCCACGAAACCCGGTTCTGCAACTCGTCCTTTCCCCGGTATTCTTGCAGATATCGTAGACTTAGACGGTAATTCTGTAAAAGATAACGAAGGCGGATATCTCGTAGTTCGTCATCCCTGGCCCGGTATGATGAGAACCGTATACGGCGACCCCGACCGCTTCCGTCGCACCTATTGGGAGCATATTGCACCTAAAGACGGTAAATATCTCTACTTTGCTGGAGATGGTGCCAGGAAGGATGAAGACGGTTACTTCTGGGTAATGGGACGGGTAGATGACGTATTGAATATTTCCGGTCATCGTCTCGGTACAATGGAAGTTGAATCTGCTCTAGTTTCTCATCCTGCTGTAGCTGAAGCGGCTGTAGTCGGTAAACCAGATGAAGTTAAAGGTGAAGAAATAGTCGCTTTTGTGACTTTGGAAGGAGGTCATCAAGGCAGCGAAGAATTAAATAAGGAATTGAAAAAGCACGTTGTTGGAGAAATCGGTGCAATTGCTCGTCCTGGTGAAATTCGTTTTACCGATTCTTTACCGAAGACTCGTTCCGGTAAGATTATGCGACGCTTGTTAAGAAATCTTGCAGCAGGTCAAGAGGTATCGGGAGATACTTCAACCTTGGAAGATGTCAGCGTATTAGATAAATTGCGCGGAGAAGCGTAGCAATTTTAACAACGGATGATTTTTTTGTAGGGTAGGCATCTTTGCCTGCCTTTTATTTTATTACAAAGCAATTCAATCCAATCAAATCATACTAATCCTAGTTAATTACTAAATAAACAACCTAGATACTATAGTTCTGATTACAATTACCAATTACCCATTACCAAACCCCAAAAATATGATAAGTTTTACCGAGAATGATATCATGTGATACCATTTGATTTACGTATAATCGGCTCTTGTTTTCTCTTGTCTATAAAAAAGTTTGATGTTGATAATTTGGAAGATATTGAATATATCCGAAGTGCTTGTGTTGACATTTTTTACATAGAAAGATTTAAATAGTTTTTTAACGCAGAGTTTCTTGATTTTATAGGAAACTCTTGTCAGAGTCGAAGCTATATTACTTGTTGTACCAGGAGATTTATAAAAATGGCGAATGAATTAGAACAATCAGTAAAAGATATTTTCGTAGCTTTGATGACGGAAGCTCATTCGGATGATGGAGCTATTTTTAACGTCCGATTTTTAGATGATGATATGTTGCCTCACGTTGATTGCATAGTAGAATTAGTTGGTCAAAAAGATTATCTTCCCTTTTGTTACGTGCAGTTGAAAAGCACAAAAACAGGATATACGAAGAAAGATAAACGTTTAAAAGTGAAGTTTTCTCAAGAGTCTATAACTGGTTTATCGCAATATCCCGCACCTACTTATATAGTAGGGATTGATGAGAAAGAAAAAACTGGTTATCTTGTTTCTGCAAATGGTGACAATTTGAGTTCAATGGCTAATATTTCTACAGAATTTCCTATTAATCCACCGAATAGAGGAAATCTTTGGAACGAAGTTAATGATTTTTGGTTTAAATCTAGAAAAATCAAGTTTAACTCAAGTTTTGTTGAGAGCGAGGAGGAGTAATTTCGGCTCGCGGAGTTAGGAGTTATGAGTTAGGAGTTAAAATAATTAAAATCATTATAGAGTAGGCGTTTGAATCGTCTTTACGAGGTGATGTAGTAGTAATATTTAAATACTACTTCAATTTTGAATTAATATTTTCTATAAACTATCAGGGTTAATATCTAATTCTCTCAATTTATTTGCTAATTTTTGGGCTTTTTCTTCAGCTTCTTTTCTTGCAGCAGATTCCTCTTCATAAGTTAGCAATGTTTTCGCTATTGTTGGATTATAAAATCGCATTTCTCCAGATTTAAGCCGTAATTCTAAATTCAAAACCTCGCTTATCAGAGATACCGTACCATCTTCTAAACTGTTTGTTTCTATCGGAAAATAATTATTATCAATTAACTTTAAACTTTGTAATTGAGGGTTCAAATAATCGCCAGTTGGGTCATACTGAAAATATTCTTTAACTCCTAAAAAGGCGTAGATTTCTTTCTTTGCACCTTGGTCTTTACTACGAGTTGATTTTGAAGTAATTTCTAATACAAATTTGGGTGTTTTATTGTTTTCATCCCAGTTTTTGTAAGAACGACGTTGATAATTTTCTATTCCAAATACGACAAAAACATCAGGTGCAACAACTGATTATGGATTACCTTTTTCATAGTAAATAAATAAGTTTCCAGATATATAAACATTTGAAATATTTTGAAAGTGAACCTTTAATACTTCTGTGGCATAAGTTAGATAATCACGCGCTTGGTCACTTTCAGCAATCGGTTTACCATCCTCTTCAGGATACTCAATTGGTTTAATCGGGTAATATTCTACAATAGTTGTCATAGGTAATTTCTCAAATTTACTCTTACTGAAACGATTTGTTTTCTCTTAAAGGTAAATAGCTGTAAAGTTAGAACCGAAAATTATCAGATACTATAGCAATTATAGTTTTGAATTACCTTTAAGCATTACAATATTGAATATCTCTATTACTAATTATGACTACTCTGTCATCACTCACCCTACCAGACCATACTCAATTACCTGAATCCGATGGAACGTTTGTGAAGAATTGGCAAGAACACCCTCAAAGCATTTTACTCACTGATTCAATTGAGCCAATTTTAGAACAATTGCATCCTGAAAATAACTTTTGTATCGGACAAGATTTAGGTATTTATTGGCGTTTAACTGAACCACCAGAAAAAGGTGCAGAAGCACCGGATTGGTTTTATGTACCGAATGTACCACCAACTCTTGATGGAAAAACGCGACGTTCTTATGTATTGTGGAAAGAATATGTTGCACCGTTAATTGTAATTGAATTTGTATCGGGAGATGGTGACGAGGAACGAGATAAAAACCCACCTTTTCAAGAAGGTAAAGTAGGCAAATTTTGGGTTTACGAGCAAGCAATTCGCGTTCCTTATTATGCAATTTATGAAGTTAAAAAAGAACAGGTTGAAGTCTATCATTTAGTTTATAATACCTACCAGAAACTCGCACCCAACGAGCGAGGACACTATTTAATCGAACCAATGCAAGTAGAATTAGGCATTTGGCAAGGATTATATCAAAATGCCGAATTACCCTGGTTGCGTTGGTGGGATGCAGAAGGTAATTTGTTATTAACTGGTGATGAGAGAGCAAAAATTGAGCGAGATAGAGCAGAATTTGAGCGACAAAGAGCAGAAGATGAGCGACAAAAACGAGAAAAACTTGTAGACAAATTACGTAATCTTTCTCCCCAACAGCTTCAAGATTTAGGAATCGATTCCGAAATGCTGGAATAGTTTAGGAATTAGGAGTTAGGATTTTAGATTAAAAATCAATTACCAATCCCCAATTCCCAATTCCCTATTCCCTATTCCCTATTCCCTATTCCCTATTCTCAAGAGTATCTCACTGTACTCGACAAATAAATCAATTAGCGATTATCAATTAGCTAGTCAATATTGATTTATTTTTAGTTAACTTCTATGATTGCTGCTTTCAATAAAATTATTCTTCCCATAATTATTTCATCAGCCTGTTTAATCGTAAGTCAAACTGTTTTCGCTGCAAAATCTTCTGGTGAATATAGATTGTTAGGACTTCAATATCGTCAACAAGGAAGGTTCAACGAAGCAATCGCAGCAATGAAAAAGTCTGTAGAATTAGAACCAGAAAATATTCCAGGAAGAGTTAATTTAGGTTGGACTTTTCATTTAGCTGGTAAACAAGGAGAAGCTGCAAAATCCTTATGGACAGCTATCTATCAAAAACCTTCTTTTATCCCCGCTTACAATGCTCTAGGAATTGTTTATTTAGTAGATGGAAATTTACCAGCATCTGTATTAGTTCATAGCTGGGCTGCATTTCTTAAATCAGACAATGAAATTGCATTTTATAATTTGAGTTTAGCATTACATCAACTTGAAATTTATCCATTAGCGATAAAAACAGCTAACCGTGCTGCTAAGTTAGAACCTAATAATCCCCATCCTTTAGTTGCTGCTACTATATCTTATTGGGATAACGGCGATAAAAACCTTGCTCAACAGGTTTATCGTCAAGCTATCAGCTTAGATGCAAGATATACTCAAATTGGTTTTCTAAATCATTTGACAAAAGCAGCTTTTACCCAAGAGCAAGTTAACAAAACTAAAGAAATATTATCTAACTTAAAATCTTGAAATTTTTGTGGGAAGAATACTGTTGTGAATCGATTGTTATGAAACTAAGACAAATTAGCAACCGCTCTATTTAACAACTCCGAAAAAATTTGGCGATCGCCATCAGAAAAACCCTGCATAGCTTCTTGTCGAATTTCCTCAACAATCGGTGGTAATACTGTTTCAAGCTCCTTACCATCATCAGTAAGCCATATTCGCCAAACCCGTCTATCTTGCAAATTTCGCTCTCTTCTGACCAAACCTCTCTCTTCCATTCTATCGATAACACCGGTCAAAGTACCGCCAACTTGCTTAAGTTTTTCACCAATACTAGAAGTAGGTAAACCATCTTCCTCCCACAAACAGCACAAAACAATCCAATGAAAAGGAGTTAATTTCAAATGTTCAAGATATTCGTGAAATCTCCGCGATAGCAATTGTGATAGTAGCTTGATTTTATAATCAATACTATATGGTGCCCGTTTTTGTTTAGCCGAATCTGAAATAGGGGAACTATCTGAAGTTTGAACCATTGATGTAAATTACTAAGCGCTCGTAGTATTAGATTATCATTATTTGTATTTTAAAATGAATTTGATTTTAGTTAACTTATTTATTTTTAACATCGTAGGGTTTGTTATGGTTTTAGAAAGACCGCACCATAAGTAACAGTAAAATAGACTTTTTTAATCATCAATCAATCATTACTCACCCCAACCCGCTTCAAAACTTCCATCGGTTTTAAATTTTTCAACATTTGCATTTGCTCTTGATTCCTAACTAATAAAGCACCAGCAAATCCTAAAGAATTAATAGAAATTGATTCAAAATGTTCTTCCGAACGCGGAATAATAAACATCCATTCTCTTGTGGCTAAAAAGTTATAAGCTATAGAATTATTTTCTCTATCTTCATTCAATAAACCAACAGCTTTGAGCAATTTATTATAAAGTTCAAGAGTAATTTTAGCAGCATGATTTGGAGAATTCAATAAACCATTATCAAACCGACAAAATCCGTGAATAAAAGGTAAATCAGGAACCCTTCCTACATCACCTTCAAATACAACAGAAGTAAACAAAGGTGCAATGGGAATCGATTCTGTTTGATTGGGTGCAAGTGGGGTAGGAACAAGCTGTAAATGCTTGTGTTTCTGGGAAGCACCAGCAATTTTTCCTCCGTTATAGAATGCTAAACCGTCGATTTCAGCCAAACAAGCCCACATTGCTTGAAAATCTTGATAGTTGAGTAAACTATCCTGTGATTCAAACTCACGAGTGACTATTAATAAATGATTATCAACAACATTGAATTTATTCAACAAACATAGATGGGTTTGAGATATATCGCTGACAAATAAATCTTCTTCATAAGGAAGAAAAGGATTGAAATCTTTGCCTTTTTTAGCAGCTTTATCCTGTTTCTTTTTCGCTTCGTCCTTACGACTTAAATTAGCCAAAATCCTAACTAAAAAATTCACACCATTTTCTTCTACGAATTCGTAATCTGTGGCTATAGATTGCAAAGCACCACATTCAAGCCCATGTTGAGTTTGTTCTTGAATTCTATTCCACAGCGTACCTGACTTTAATAATATTTCTTGCTTTGATGATTGAGTATCTGACATATTTTTATTAATTGAATAACCGAAGAAAGTTTTTCAAAATATAGCAGTTTTGACTTGGATGCAATACTGTATGAACCTCACCCCGTCCTGCGGACAACACTCTCCTTATCAAGGAGAGGGGAAGAGGTGAGGTCAGATTTGTATTCTACTCAACCGCAAACCGCTATATAATCCTACATTAAAATCAATTAGTTTGACTGAATTTGTTTATTAGTATGCTTGACATGAAAAAAATCACAGATGTCCGATAAACTTATATATCTAAAATTAAAAATATATTATTTCAGATTATCTTTAATATTGTATGGAATATTCAAGATCATCCTGTTTTATTATTTACTAACTAATTCAGATTAAACTATCAAAAAATGAAAAACCAACTATTATTTTCTGGAGCGATAATAATTGCACTATTCAACTTAACTGGTTGCGGACAAGATAATGTTGATACCACGAATACGGAAACAACAGCTCCAGTAGAAACTACAAGTCAGAATAATCAAGAAACTAAAATTTCTGAACCACCTTCCACAACTACGGAAATTTTAGAAGCTCCCGAACCTACATTAAAACCAGCGAAAACAGCTTCAAATCAAACAAATGATTCTACTCTCTACAACGATAATCCCGGTAACAGAACCAGAAGAGTTAAATTTGATAGAGGTGCTACTTCTAAGACAGTGAAAGATTCCGTCGTTAGAGGAACACGGGATATTTATTTATTCGGTGCAAATAAAGGACAGCAAATGGATGTGAATATAACATCTTTAGAAAAGAATGTTGTATTTGACGTGGTTTCTCCCAACGGTCAAATATTGCAACAAGAAGCTAGTAACTGGAGTGGAGAACTTCCTCAATCAGGAGACTATCAAATTGTAGTCGGTGGAACTCGTGGAAACGCTACATACGAATTGACCACCGAAATTAAATAATAATTAAATAAGATAAGTTCGTAGTCAGAGTTTTAACTCTTATATTAATAACTAAAGTTCTTACTACAAACTTTCTAATATTTATCTCCTCGAACTTTTTAAAACTGCTACTGATTTCTGTAAAGATTTAATTCTATCTTGAGAAAAATTATCTTCAGAATTTTCAATTATTTTCAAAGCAGTTTCAAACCCAAAAATTGCCCTAGCTAATTCAGTTCTAGAATAACTATTTTTATCTTTATCTATTTGTGATGCTACATTAGTTAATAAATTAAAGCTAAGAACACCGAATCTTCTCTCAGATAAACTATTAACTAAAACAGGAATTAAAGCCAAAGAATCTATTTTTTCTAAAGCCGCAGCTGCATTTATTCGTATTCCATCACTCTCGCGTTTGTTTCGCAACATTGTGATTAATTGTGGTGTAGCTGCTCTTGCTTGAGAACCTAATTTTTTTAATTCAAGTATTGCACTAGCTCTAACTATTTCATTTCTATTATTCGTAGCTCTAATTAACGCTGGTACAATTGCTTTGCTTTGATTTCTGAAGTTATGCATTTCGGCAATTGCCATCATCTGAACCCCTGAATCATTATCATTTATAGCCTTGATAATTACAGGTAAAACTTGAGGATTTGTCTTGCTAATTTCTAAAAGTGGTTGAATTGCTAATGAGCGAATTATAGCATCTTTATTTGTCAATTCTTCCATAAGTACTGGAGTTGCATAAACTACCTGTGAATCATTATTCGCTAACATTTGAGCGTAAATTACACGAATCAACGAATCATTGCTTTTCAATCCATTTTTGAGAGCAGGGGTAATTCTAGCAGGGTTTTTATCATGTGATGCTAGAAAAGCTTCTGCAATATTACGAACCGTTGAATTTGAATCGTTTAAAGCAGCTCTGAATATAGGTAATGCGAACTTTGATACTTTATTATTGCTTAAAGCAAGCATAGCACCAGAACGAACTCGTGGGTTTCTATCTCGTGCAGCTTTTTTTAGTTGAGTTTTAAATTTAGAGGGAGAATCACTTAAAGCAAATATTGCACCAGAACGAATCTGGGAATTGTTATTACCTAAATTGTCAATCAAAATTTGCGCTACTGATGCATCTTTTTGAGCTATTTGTGATAGCGTTTCTACTATTTCAAAAGTCAGTAATGAGCGATTTCGTTTAAATCCTTCGATTAACTGCGGTACTGCTGGTTTTCCAATACTCACTAATTCTTTTGAAGCATTTCTCGCACTACTAGAATCAACATCAATATATTTTTGCTCTAAATTCTCAATCAATCGAGCAATGCTAGACTGATTTGTAGTCGCAACTATCACAGATTTTCTCTGCTGTTTGCTTGATGTATCTGTTCCCCAAGTTCTACTTGCGGTTAATGGAAGTATTGACAAAGATATTAAAGAAGTTGCAATAACCGATTCAAAAAGTTGTTTACGCATTATTTATATGAATAATAGTAATTTTATTGCGAATAACTACCGCTCACTCAAGTTTAATTACGTAAATTAATTGCCGTCATTCGTTTAATTACTTAAATTCATTTTCTCAGAAAATAAAAAGAAATAAACCTCTTCCCCTTTCCCTCTCCTTAACAAGAAGAGTGATGTCGAACGGGATGAGGTTAGAAATGTATTATTCAAAATTTTAAAATATTTATTTTATTGAACTTTTCAAAATTGCTACTGCTTCCCGTAAAGATTCAATTTTCTCTTGAGGTAAATTCTCTTTGTTATTATCAATAATCATCAGGGAAGTTTCCAATTCGGAAATATTATTTGCTAATTCAGAATCATAAATATATTTATCTTCCTTGATTTTTAATGCGATGCTACTCAAAATGTTTAGAGAAATCGAAACAAAATTTTTATCCGCTAACCTTTTTACTAAAGCAGAAATTGCAGCTTGACAATCAATTTTATCTAAAGCAAGTGCAGCACTAATAGTTAAATGTTGAGGATTTAGCTTATTGTCTAAAATTTTAACTAATATCGGAACAGCTGATAAAGCATCTCTTCCCATTTCACCTAAAGCCATTGCAGCATTAGCGCGATTTTCATCACTCTCTTTCTTATTTTGCAATATAGCAAGTAATTTAGGCTTCGCAGCTTTAGCTTCAGAACCCATACTTCCTAAAGCATAAATTGCAGCACCACGATTTGCTTTATTTTTGTCATCAAGTGATTTAATTAAGGCTGGAATAGTTGATTTATCTGAATTTTCTAGTTTTTGTTTTTCTGAATAGGAAACTCTTTTGGTAGCCATATAGCTCACTCCTGCATCTTGATTTTAAGTAGCATAAGTAAGCTTACTTACGTAGAATAAGCAACGTCATTCGTTGAATTACCTAAATTTATTTGTTGAGATAAACTGCTATTTCTTTAATTCTGCTATAGATTGTCGTAAAGATTTAATTTTATCTTGAGAAAAATACCGCATTGCACTGGAACGAATTTTGGGATTTGTGCTATCTTTTGCTGTTTTTATCAATGCAGTTTGAAAGTTAGAATCCCTTAAAGCACTAATAGCAACAAAGCGAACCTGGAGATTTTTATCTCCTAACTTCTCAATCAAAAATTGGAGTATAGATGCATCTTTTTTAGCTATTTCTGATAGCGTTTCTATTATACCGAAAGTTAATAACGAGCGATTTTGTTCTAATGCTTTTATTAACTGCGGTACAGCAGATTTACCAATTCTGACTAATTCTTCTCTAGCATCTCTAGCAGCATCCGAAGGATTATCAATATTTCTTTTCTCCAATATCTTAATAAGTTTAGCAATTCTAGTCTTCTTCGCATTCGTAATTTTCAAAGACTTTATCTGCTGAGATTGGCTAGATTTATCCGTTCCCCAAGTGCTATTTATAGTTAATAGGAGTATTGACAAAGATATTAAAGAAACTGCAAAAGCCGATTTGAATAGATTTTTACGCAGCATTTCAATTAAAAAAGTAATTTATATTGTAGTTAGCTACCAACAAATCAAGCTTAATTACGTAAATTAATCCTCGTCATTAGTTTAATTACCCAAATGATTTTTTTCATAAATAAAAATAAAAAAACCTCTCCCTTTTCCCCTCTCCTTGACAAGGAGAGGGATGTCCGTCAGGACGGGGTGAGGTCAAAATGTATTGGACTTAACTAACAACTGCTATATCGTCAATCCAAAATCCAAAATCCGAAATTCAACTTACTTATCCCGAATCGATTCATAAATCCCTAAATACTCACTTGCTGGATTATCCCAAGAGTAGTTACATTCCATACCCTGCTTCATCAGCATCCGGTATTCGTCTTTCTCGTTGTACCACAACCACAAAGCACGCTCCATTGCAAAATCAACTGCATGGTAATCGGTATCGTTAAAGACGTAACCGTTACGTTTCTCCGGTGGTTTTCCTGTCTCGTAATCTCTGTCAAATACGGTATTAACTAACCCACCAACAGCCCGCACAATCGGCACGGTACCATATTTCAAACCAATCATTTGCGTTAATCCACAAGGTTCGTAGTTACTCGGAACCACAATCATATCTGCCCCTGCATAAATCAGGTGGGCTAATTCTTCGTTAAAACTGAGTTCTAAATGAACGTCAGGATTATGATTTAAGTAATTTTTCTCGTATTGGAATTGAGCATTGATATCAGCACCGGTTGCAGAACCTAACAACACATATTGTGCATCTTTTGCTAATGCATGATAAATCGAATGATGTACTAAATGAACGCCTTTTTGAGCATCCAATCGACCGATATAAGCCACAATTGGTTTATTAACGTCTCGTAAAAGCAGTCTTTCTCTTAATGCTTTTTTATTTTTGATTTTTGCGTCTATATTATCTACGCTGTAATGCTCGGGAATATATCGGTCATTTTGCGGATTCCAAAACTCATCATCAATACCATTAAGTATTCCGCGAAATTTGTTTTGATGTAAATCAATGGTATGACTCAATCCACAACCGACATCTGTATGGTGAGCTTCCCAAGCATGATGAGGAGAAACGGTATTGACGCTATTGGAATAAACAATTCCTCCCTTCATAAAGTTGATAGCAAAGGGATTGAAATTATCCCGCAACTTATCGTACTGGAAGTAATAAGGTTCGCGATTTAAACCAGTAGCGTGTAGTATTTCCGCACCACCCATTCCTTGATGCTTGAAATTATGAATGGTATAAGCAACTCTCTGTCTTTCCATTCCATAATATTTGTACATCTCGAAAAGCATCACTGGAATTAAACCAGTTTGCCAATCATGACAGTGAATGACATCAGGACGCTTGTTGCTTTGTAGTAAAAATTCTAATGCTGCTTTACTGAAAAACGCAAAGCGCATATTGTCATCATCACAACCGTAATAACAACCGCGATTGAAGAAATTATCTTGAGAATGGGGTTCTATAAAGAAGCAAACCCGTCCGTGTACCCAACCACAATAAACCGAACAGTGAATTGCACCACCATACCAAGGAACTGATAATTCTCTGTATGCGTCATGAAGACCCCAAATGTGGTCATAACGCATACAATCATACTTTGGCAAAATTAACTCTACACAATGTCCCTGGCTTTCTAATTCCGTACTAAGCCCATAGACAACATCCCCCAAACCTCCAGCTTTAATTACAGGAGCGCATTCTGAGGCAATTTGTACGACGTACATTCCTACTCCTTGCTTAACCCGCTTAACAAAAATTTACTGTATTCACTTAAATTACAGAATACAGCAAGGTACTTGACAAGCAAGATATTACAAAAATTTGTAATTAGCATCCCCCCAAACTCTATCAAAAGTAGAGTATCAGAAGCAGAAACGGTTATTTTCTGTTTTTCAGATGTATAGCCCTTGATATTAACCCAGTAAAAGCTTCTCATGCATCTATCCGTAATATTAATTTTAAAAAAATGTTCATAAATCTTTTACATCTTGGGAAATATGTCTTAAGATAGGTTACAGAGACTTAAAATTAGATTCTGACTAGCTCACACTATAGATTATTTAATTGTATGGAGACTAAGCTTCAAGAACTAATCGGTCAGCCCAACGTTTGGCTATTAGTTAAAAGCAGTAACGGCTGGCTAAAGAACGTAGATATTTTAGATGTTAATTCCGATACAGTTACCTTCCGTTACGAATCAGAATCGGAAGTAGATAGAAAGGTTTGGGAAAAAACAACTCGAATTGATAATATTGCTGAAATAGAAATTCGTTTAATGGCAATGCCAAAAGGAAATAAAAAAATACAAGACTTGCGGCAAAAGTTTTCTAAGCTACTAGAACAGGAAACCAAAGAATTCCAAGAACCACAAGAATAATTTCAAATATTTAATAACCAATAAATAACTAATGTAGAGACGTAGCAGTGCTACGTCTCATTTTGCTACATAGTAAACGATTAATTTACCGCTATTAGATATTGAAATAAAATCAAACATGCATCTTGTAAACATCTTTTCAGTTGGTTTAGAAACGATTGAGAAAATTAATTTGTAACGAGAATATAGCGCTTTTCGGTTGTGTAAAATACACTTTGATAGACCTCACCCCCAGCCCCTCTCCTTATCAATGAGAGGGGTGTATTCTATCCGACTGAAAACTGCTATATTATGATTCGTGTCGTAACCCAACAGCAGTAATTTAGATAAATCAAAGTATTTCGCAATCATCATAATTAAATGTTGGGTTACAGTGTTGATATCATTTTTCTGCTAAATATGATTACTCTTTATGCGATGCGCCTAACCCAACCTACAAATTTATTTAATCATAATTAAATCATAAATAACAATTTTAACTTCTAGAAAGAAGTTGATTTAACGCTTCTCCTGAAGGAGTAAATACTCGTAATCGAACATAATCTGGGTCGTTTGGTTGCCAAACTACCTGATATCTATATGCTCCATTATTCCAAGTGTAAATTCTACGGTCGCTACTACCGGTAGTTCGTCCATTTTGTAAATTTAAAGACGATGAATCTTTAAGCGATTGAGCTTGATAAAAGATATTATCGCCACTTTTAGACAAATTTAAAGACCATTCACTATTAGCAAATCTACCTTCAGGAAACGAATTTGAATTTGCATTTGCATTTGAATTTGCATTTGAATTGGAATTGGAATCGGAATCGGAATTAGAATTTGGACTTGTTTCAGGTTCGCTGACAGCAGCATTTTCTGCTCTTCTTTGCTCTTCTCTTCTTTGTTCCGCTCTTCTATTTTCAGCTTCCTGTCTGCGTCTTTTTTCTTCTTCTAATTGACGCTGTAATTCTTGTTCTCTTTGACTATTTTGCTCGTTTTGTTCTCGTCGTGATTCTGCTGCTTTTTGACGTTCTGCTTCTATACTGGCTAATCTTTGCTGAACCACTTGTTGCTCGTTCATCATTGAAAAAGCGAAAGCTCCGACTCCTCCTAACAGTAAAAGACTTATTACACCAATTATCACCCCTGCTTTTGAACCCTTGTTTTTTTCTACATGAGGAGAAACCGTAGTGTTTTCTTGATGAGAAACAACCGTACTTGGTTGATTGCTCGGGGGAACAGTCGCAACTTTCTCAGGTGCAGGAGGTGCAAGTACAGTGGTAGCAATCTTTTCAACTTGTAACGCATTTAGCATTTCATCTGCAGTAGAAAAGCGGTCGCGTAAATGACTTTGAACTGCTTTATCCAATACAGTCGCTAATTCTGGACTAACATCAGGAGCATGTTCTCTCCAGATAACTTCTCCTGTACGAGGGTCGCTATCTAATTCTTGAGGCATTTTACCAGTCAGCAAATAGATAGCAGTCATACCCAAAGCATAAAAATCGCTGCTAAATACCGGTCTTCCTGACAACTGTTCTGAGGACATAAATCCAGGAGTACCAATGACGATAGAAGATTTTCCCGTCATTATGGAAGACCTAAGAGTATCAGCTTCAGATACTAAAGTTTGCATAGTTTCTTTTACCGCACCAAAATCAATTAGTACCGGTAAATTATCAGCATCGCGAATAATAATATTATCTGGTTTAATATCTCTATGTACTATTCCCCGACTATGAACGTATTCCAAAACGGGTAAAATCTTTAACAAAATATCTCTAACAACATCCGAACTCAATTTTCCTTGAGTACGTAACTTTTTAGAAAGAGTATCCCCTTCAACATATTCTTGAACCAGATAAAATTGTCCTTCAGACTCAAAATAAGCATACAGCGAAGGAATTTGGTTGCTACCACCTCCTAACTGCTCCAAAATAGCAGCTTCCCGCAGAAACCTATCTTGGACAATTTTATAAATCTGAGATCCTTGATTCATCGGTTTAAGCTGTTTAATCACAGAATACCGATTAGAAGGCATATGGGTATCTTCAGCTACGTAAGTCTTACCAAACCCACCATCACCCAATTCTCTTATAATTCTATAGCGATTTACCAGCATCTGATTCATGATTCAACACCAAAATTTAGCTTAATAAATAATAAAAATTTCAAAAAATAGAAAAATCTATATTATTTATTAAGTTGTACAAATTACTTACACAACTCAACTACAAACTGATTGAATAATATTGATATTTTGTGGAAATTTTCTCTTACTCAAAAGAGAGTAACTATATAGTCTTCACTACTAAAGACATCAATTCCTTAATATTTCACTATCAAATAAGTAAATATTCTATTCGCATCCACCTTCAGATGTAAATATTAACACCTAAAATTCTATCAAAATAACTAGAAAAGTCAATTCTAGTTGCTTCTTTTAATAAAGAATTAAACATCAATATTGCGTAGGTTGGGTTAGACACGATTAAAGAATTTAATTTATAAATCTAATTGACAATATCGTGTCGTAACCCAACAGCACATTTCGTAGGTTGGGTTAGACACGATAATAAAATTTGGTTAGTAATAAAAGTCTAAATATCGTGTCGTAACCCAACAACAGCAATTTAGAATAAATAGAAATGTTTCGTAATTACCATAATTGACTGTTGGGTTACGGTGAATTATCATTTTTTCGTTAAATATCGTGATTATTCAAGCACCTAACCCGACCTACGAACTAATTTTTTATTGAAACAGAATCTCTGCTAATTGGTAAATCTAAAAAATCACTTAATTCTTGAGCTAACCAGTCTATTTCTGGTGAAGTTAAATATTCTTTTTCAGCAGAAGAGCTATTGATAGTTATAGGAGAAACAATTTTTCCTAATTCATATTTATTTTTACCAGCCCAAATGATTAATCTTGGTGGAATCTCAGGATTCCCTTTAGTAGTTTTATCTATTATTCTACCAACAATTTCTAATTTATTGATATAGCTTCTCTTGCTGATAGATTTCATCCTAAATTTGATACCAAATATTCTATAAATCAGTTTTATTTTATCTTGATTAATATGAAGAATGCTATAGCCAAATAGCTTATAAAAAGAGCTAAACAACAATCCACTAAATGTTGAAATTCCAACTGCAACAAACAATAATTTCAAAAATAGTATTGGAATCTGAAATGCAAAATTAAGCCAAAAAATTGAGAAAGCACATGATACTAATATCCCCCAACTAAAACCATAAGGAGGAATCAAAATCTCTAACTCATCTTTATCCTTCCTCAGTTCAACTTTACTACCCTGCGGTTTTCTAACTACTAATTTATTCTCTAAAGTTTCTACAACTGTCGGATTTTCCAACTCTTTCAAAGCAACTTCAGCCGATTTTGGACGTTTTTTCAAACTAGTTTGAGTCATCCATTTCAGCCAATTAATAAACTCGTCGCTCAAATTAACCGATTCTTCAAATTCAATAACCATATCATCACCTAACAAATCCGCTGGATGACTACCGGTAACTAAATAAATCAAAGTCGCTCCCAAACTATATAAATCAGAAGCTGGTACGCTACGACCACCGAATTGTTCTTGACTCATATAACCGTAAGTTCCCACCACGGTCATAGTTCCACCTTGCTGCTGTGCTGTTGTTTTGACAGAACCAAAATCAACTAAATAAACCTCACCAACATGATTCCCCGAACGGTTTCCTAATAAAATGTTGCCGGGTTTAATATCTCGGTGAATCACCGGTGGTTGTCTCGTGTGGAGATAATTTAATACTTCTAATAAAGCTTTTGCAATTTGCTTTACTTCTGCTTCGGTAAAAGTTCTTCCAGATTGTATATGTTCTTCCAAAGATTTAGCTGGGATATAAGTTTGTACCAAACCAAAACCTTTAGAATTATCTGAATCAACCTTAAAAGAATCGAGATAATTGGGAATTGCAGAATGTGAAAGTTCTTCGAGAATTTGCGATTCCCTTTCAAATAGTTTTAAATCTTGCCAGTCAAAGTCATTATCGAAACTGATTAATTTAACAACTACTAATTCTTGAGTTTCTGAATCTTTAGCTAAAAGCGTTTTTCGTCCGGGGTTTTTTCCTAATTGTTTTTGAATTTCGTATTTTGATTATAATATTTGATTTGTCATTATATTTATTTTTCATTTATTCAAATTTTTATTTATTCGTAGGTTGGGTTAGACACGATTTAAATATGTAATTTATAAACCAAATTGAAAATATCGTGTCGTAACCCAACAGCAATTTGAATCAATAGAGATATTTAGCAATCACAATAATTGAATGTTGGGTTACGGTGCTGACATCATTTGTTTGTTAAATATAATGATTATCTAAGCACCCAACCCAACCTACAGACTACGAACTATACTTACCCCCTCTCCTTGATAAGGAGAGGGTTTGGGGGTGAGGTTTTGAAATGTACTTCAATAGACTGACAAAGGCTATATTCAAGTACCTAACCCAACTTACTAACTACAAACTATGAACTAGTAATCGGTAAATCTAAGAAATCACTTATCTCTTTAGCTAACCAATGTATTTCAGATGCAGTAAAGACAGGAGGTTGCATTTTTAATTGCAAAAATATTTTTTTCTCTGGTAAAAAATTTGCTAACTCGTAGTTTCCTGTACTGGAATATAGAACTAATCTAACTAACTGTTTTTGCTGTTTTTTAGAATTATCATCGACCATCCTATCAACAATTTCTAATTTATAAATGTCAGATGTAGGAATAGGACGATATTTTAAAATTTTTAAACCTAATAATTTATATATTCTTTGAACTTTATCTTTATTAATAGATAAGTAAGTATATCCACACCAAGTAAACAATATTTTTCTCCATATGGCATAAAATATACCAAGAATAGGTGCGAAAAGCATTACGACCAAAGCTAATCCAAATATACCAGATTCAATTGAAACGTGTAATGCGACAAGAAACACTAGTATCAAAAATAAAAATGGTGGAAGCAGAAAAGTAAAAGATAAAATGATAATTGGCATACTTAATCCAATCGGTGGAGTTACTATTTTTAATTTATCTTCTTGTTTAATTAATCTTATTTTGCTGCTTATAGGCTTACTAACAATTAAATCAAATTCACCAGATGTCGGATTTTCTAATTCTTTCAAAGCAACTTCAGCCGAAGACGGACGATTTTTGATTGTGGTTTGAGTCATCCATTTCAGCCAACTAACAAAACCCGAACTTAAATTAACCGATTTTTCAAATTCAATCACCATATCATCATCTAACAAATCTGATGGATGACTACCGGTAACTAAATAAATCAAAGTTGCTCCCAAACTATATAAATCAGAAGCAGCTACGCTACGACCACCAAATTGTTCTTGAGCCATGTAACCGTAAGTACCTACAATAGTCATGGTTCCGTTCTGGTTTTGTGCTGTAGTTTTGACAGCACCAAAATCAACTAAATAAATATCACCAACATGATTTCCAGAGCGATTTCCTAACAGTATATTACTGGGTTTGATATCGCGATGAATTACAGGATATTGTCCGGTATGCAAATAATCCAATACTTCTAATAGTGCTTTAGCTATTTGTTTCACTTCTGCTTCGTTAAAATTTCTTCCTAGTTGTATATGTTCTTCTAAAGATGTTGCTGGAATATATGTTTGTACTAAGGCAAAACCTTTAATATCTGGTAAATCTAAATCAAATGAATCTAAATAATTTGGAATAGCAGGATGTGAAAGCTGTTGCAGAATTTGCGCTTCTCGTTCAAATAGTCTTAGGTCTTGCCATTTCGCTTCTGCACCGAATTGTAATATTTTTATAACTACTAATTCTTGAGTTTCTAAATCTTTAGCTAAAAGCGTTTTTCTTCCGGGATTATTACCTAATTCCTTCTGAATTTCGTATTTTTCTTCTAATATTTGGTTTGTCATTATATTTATCTGTAAAAAATAACCTCAACCTCACCCCCTTCCCCTCTCCTTGTCAAGGAGAGGGGTCTCCGTTAGGACGGGGTGAGGTTTTAACTTAATTCTCAGTATGTCAATCTTTATCTAAATTAATTTGAGTAAAATTGCGGAAAATTACTTCATAAGCGAAAATGTACGCAAAAAAAGAATTTTGTACTTAAATATAATTAGATGAACATGAAATTTAACCTTAAATCAAACCTTTCTCGACGACGCTTTTTAATCGGTGGCACCATTGCAACTTCTGGAATTATTTCTACAAAATTCTTGCAAAATAAAAGCTTTGCTCAAGCACCGGGAATTATTACATCGGATAAGATGCGTCCAAAAATTCCCTATGGTGTAGCTAGCGGTGATATTGATGCTAATAGCGCGGTTATTTGGAGTCGTAGCGATAAACCAGCTCGGATGATTGTCGATTATGCAACTAATCAATCTTTCGAGAATGCAAAACGAGTTATCGGTCCTGCTGCTTTAGAGGTTAGCGATTTTACTGCGCGGGTTAATTTAAATAATCTCCCTGGTGGTGAACAAGTTTTTTACCGAGTTATTTTCCAGGATTTAAATAATATCAATACTTACAGCGCTCCATCTACTGGAAGTTTACGGACTCCCACACAAGATGGCGATATCTTTTTCGCTTGGTCTGGAGATACTGCGGGGCAAGGTTGGGGTATTAATCCAGACTTTGGCGGGATGAAAATTTACGAGACTATCCGTAATCTCAAACCTGACTTTTTTATTCACTCTGGTGACTATATCTATGCTGATAATCCCTTGGAATCCCAAGTTAAATTGGATGACGGTAGTATTTGGAAAAATATTGTTACCCCAGAAAAGTCCAAGGTTGCGGAAACTTTACAGGAATTTCGCGGTAACTATATTTATAATTTGCTTGATGAAAATGTGAAGCGTTTTAATGCTGAAGTTCCGCAGTTGGTGCAGTGGGATGACCACGAAACCACTAATAATTGGTATCCAGGTGAAATTCTCGAAGACGACCGCTATAAGGTTAAAAGCGTTTCGCTGTTAGCTGCTAGGGGTAAACAAGCGTTCATGGAGTACACACCCATCCGCTTTAACGATAATGACCCAGAACAAATTTACCGCTCGTATAAATACGGTTCCAACTTAGAAGTTTTCATGTTGGACAAACGCAGCTACCGAGGACCGAATACAGCTAATCGTCAGCAGCAAGCTAGTGCAGAAACTGCTTTTTTAGGTAATTCTCAGGTACGGTGGTTAAAGAATCAATTGCTCTATTCAAAAGCAACTTGGAAGGTAATTGCTTCTGACATGCCTATTGGGTTATTAGTAAAAGATGGTAAAACCAAGTTTGAAAATGCATCTAATGGTGATGGTGAACCATTGGGAAGAGAATTAGAAATTGCCGATTTGTTGCGTTTTATCAAACAGAATAATATCCGTAATGTGGTTTGGTTAACTGCGGATGTACATTATGCAGCAGCCCACTATTACGACCCCAACAAAGCCCAGTTTTCTGACTTTACTCCATTTTGGGAATTTGTTGCTGGTCCTTTGAATTCCGGTACTTTCGGACCAAATCAGCTTGACAATACTTTTGGACCGCAAGTCAAATTTCAAAGCGTAGAATCGACAATGAAACCAAATCGGTCACCAAAAGATGGTTTGCAATTTTTTGGTACCGTGAAAATCAATTCTCTTTCCAAAGCTATGAGTGTTTCGCTGCATAACCTTGAAGGAAAAATCCTTTACAGCGTCGATTTACCGGTTTCTTAATTGAGTTTCGTAATTTATAAATCGTGATTCGCAATTGTGAAATTCTGTAATTTAGGATTTTAGATTGTGTCCTTGGAACACGGTAAGAACACAATCAATCAATGAATTTTAGATTAAATGTACGGATTAGCTTAGAAATAAAAAGATTTTATAGCGCTACACGAAGGTTAAAGGTCAAAATTTTAATAAATATAGGTTTCAGTCTTTATTAATGTCCTAACCGGAGTTGCGTAATGCTATAAATTATAATTCAAGCGAATATTTTGCAAATATTGGCTCAAAGGTTTAAATTACAATCTGAAATCCCTGCTTTACCTCATCCCAACCCTCTCCTTGTGAAGGAGAGGGAGTGAAGACAGTAGTGGTTGTACAAGTATTCCCGTTGTAAATCAATCCAAAATCTGTTTTGGAAAGTTTGAGGGGAAGAACATCTACACCCTCAACTTTCCGCAAAATCTAAAATCTAAAATCGCATCATAACTACGAATCACGAATTATTAATTAGGATTTTGGGTAATGTGGTTGTTCTGTGTGAATTGGTGGGTGTATATCAAAATTGGATAACGGTCTATAGCTGTACTCTGAATCTGATTCTTTTTGAATGTGT
The DNA here is from genome assembly GCA_038525335.1 of Cyanobacteria bacterium J06621_15. Classification (GTDB taxonomy): domain Bacteria; phylum Cyanobacteriota; class Cyanobacteriia; order Cyanobacteriales; family Nostocaceae; genus Rivularia. The sequence continues at coordinate 33,464 of JBCBHT010000013.1, forward strand.
TTTTTGATTGCATCTAAATCAACAAAGCAGTCTGCAACGTCAATCAAGCTTTCGCTAGTCATTGACCGTAAACTAACTACTTCTACTCTTGAACCTTGATAGGAGACTGCATTTACTGCATAAGCCAAATCACCATCACCACTTACCAACACTGCTGTGTCGTAGTAAGGAGCTAAGTTCATCATGTCTACAGCAATTTCTACATCAAGATTGGCTTTTTTAGAACCATCAGGGAATTGTACTAAATCTTTAGTAATCACACGATAGCCGTTTCGACGCATCCACAACAAGAAACCTTGCTGTTTTTCGTTAGTTGGATCTACTCCCGTGTAGAAGAATGCACGCAACAATTTTGAATCTTTGGCTAAGCAGCTAAGTAATTTGGCATAGTTGATTTCAATCCCGAGCTGCAATGCTGCATAAAATAAGTTTGCACCATCGATAAAAATTGCTACTCTTCCACGATTAGCACAAGTGAAAATACTGCCGTCCGGGTCAATTTCGGTTGTTTCCATGTAGTCGTCGGGAACATCCGGAACGGGGGGAACATCAGGGACTATCAAATTTGGTCGTTGATATTCCGGTCTTTGATATTCCAGTTGTTGCTTGATTGGTCTTTTCGGTCTTTTTGCTTCAGTAAAACTATTAATGGTCATTGTACCTCTGAATGTCAAAGCAGGTAATTTTTTGATTTATTACGAAAACGAGATAAAGCAGTGGATTTTTAATCCTTTGATAGAAATGGTTTTAAGTAATATTCTTTGAACTTCACGTATTCCACATAAAGTCTTACGGCATATTTGCTAATAGTTCGGGAATAATCCCTGTTTAGCAATTATTCGCTTTTAAGGCTTTAGCAGTTGATTACCAAACTAATCTTAACGGAAGTTGGGTAAGTAATATTACAGGTTGACAATTCATTTTAAAGGTTATAACTCAAAAATGTCATTTTTAAGGATATTAATAAAACTAATTGAAAGAATCTATGTGAATATACGGTAATGAAATTACCTACTTGCATACCTTAGAGTCACCAATTCATTGCTAATAAAATTCATATTGTGTGATGTTCAAAAACTTTTCTTAATGATTTGATAAGTATTCACACAGTTAAACACCGTTTCAGGTAGTTTTGTGTAAATATATTTTCGGATAAAAATCTATATCAACTCTTTGTCACTTCGCTTTTTGTTGATATGTAGAGTAATTGAAAGCTATATTGCCTTGCTTAATCACTTGCCCCCTTAAACTGTATAAGTTCTTGAATTATCTTAAATATAAGTATTTTAACGGATTGATAAGCTTAAATTCCTGATTTTCTTATGTTTACGATAATCAAATACGAGCAATACCGATTCTTAATAAACTTTCGCCTTAATATTACTTAATGAGGTAATAAAAAGCTTTTATATTTACTGCTAATTACTAACCATATTTAAGGCTTGAGTTTAGCTTGGAATCGGCATAGCACATTCCTTTGAGCATTTTGCGCTTCCACTATCTTGGTCTTCCTAAAGTAGTTATATAGAGAACCGCCTCATCGCTAGGAATACCGAGGACTTCATTTACCTTGTCATCAAAAAATCCACCAATACCACTAACCCCCAAACCTAAACGGACTGCACCTAAGTTAAGTCTTTGTCCCAAATGTCCTGCATCCATATGCAGATAACGGTAAACTCTATCCCCGTATTGAGCTACGGCAGTTTTGAGGTCAGCAGTGTGGAAAATTACGGCAGATGCATCTCGTCCTAAATCTTGTCCTAAACAGAGAAAATGCAGCTGTCGTCGGAAATTTTTAAAGCGTACTTGACGTAATTCCTGTGAAGAAGGAGCGTAGTAATAGCATCCCCTTTCTAAACCTTCTACTCCTGAAACAGCAATAAAGGTTTCAATTAGATTTAAATCGAAATAGTCTGGAGAATTATTTAAATTTTGGTCGATGTAATTTTGAGGTTGATAAGTAAAATCCAGTAAGGCTTTTAGCTCATCAAATTGCAAACTTTCACCGCTAAAAGCGCGAGTAGAGCGACGTTTAAGAATCGTTTCTTCTAATTCTTCGAGTTTTTTACCCCAGTGAATTGGTTTCGTAACGGTAGAAACTTTATCGCAGAAACTAAAATTGTATTTATCTTCAATCGATTTATCTTGGTTTTCTGCAGGCACATTTAATTTACCACTCTTACCTGGTTGAATCTGTGTTGCACTATGGAAGTAATTGAGGAGTTCTCCGTCAGGAATCCGAGGATAATTAGTTTCAGTCGCAGAAGGTAAAGCAGTAGGAGCTAAATTCGATTTTTGCTGGTTCTCTTGCTTGTCCTCTTCTAAATTAGTCAAACCAACAACTGCGATCGCACCTTCAAGTTTGGGGTCAATATAAAGTAGTTCGTTGACATCTTCATCAACAAAACCACCGATTAAATGAGGACAATAGCCAGTAAGAGCGCTGGCTAATTCGATATTACCGATAAGATGCCCACTATCGAGACAAATTCGACGGTAAGCTCTATCTTCATAACGCCAACTTGAGCGATAGAAAACAGAAGTAATCACAATCGCAAGTTCAGCATTTTGTAAAGAATCATTTTCTAAACAAGCCGATTGTAACTTTTGCCAAACATCACTTTCCCAATAATGCATCAGGGAGTGAGTTCGGCATTGATAGTTATATAAACCAGGAGGTAAATGAGTTCCCTTAGAAATCACATACATTTCTGCTGGATACAAACCTCCCGCAGAAGGAGCAGCACGCAAGTAGACTGTATTTCCCATAGAAGGCATTCTCGCAGTTAAACCATAACTGCAAAACATTAGTCTAGAAAGTCTTTGCCACCATTGGGCTTCTGAATTATTATCAAATGAATCTGGCTTTTCCTTAATATAAGGTTTTAAATCTAGAGTAGAACCAATTTTGTACTCTTTAAAAGGTACGGGTTGTTTAGCCCAGTCCAAGCCTTTGTTTTTGGCTGATATAGTTTCTGGGTCATACTTAGTCCGTTCGTGATAATGCTGGGCGATTGATTGACGTAATTCTGGCATAAGAGTTTGGATAAGATGCCTGCTAACACATATCTTGGCATTCTTAACGGTCATTATTTCGTGATAAAAAGTACAAATCTAGGTTATTTTATTGTTTTGTAAACTTTTATGAGTTAATAATTGGGAATTGGGCATTGGGGATTGGGCATTGGTAATTGGTAGTTGGTAATTGGTAACTTCTAACCATCAACCACGAATTCCCTGTTGCCTACTTCCTGACTACCGATAATAAAAAACCGATATCCTAGAGATACCGGTTTTCCATGATTAATTAAGTTCATAAGATTATATAGACATAAAAATCAAATTGATACTTTAATTTGTATTTTCTATATCATCTATTTGAATTATTTATTTGAATCTATTATTTATTTTATTCCCAATGCCCAATCCCCAATTGTTTAATTATTGTCAGAATTCCTAGATTGTGGAACTTGTGGTGAGCGTTCCCAAGAAATAAATTTACGTTTAAGAAAATAGCCAGTAGCAACCAAAATTAACAAATAGGGACTGTAAACTATCAGCCAAATTCCTATCTTCATCAACCCTACGGTAAATCTACCAAAAGAACTCGTGGAATTATTCCAAGTATCTTGAATTTGTGAAGGTAATCCGGGTTGATTACTAGTACTTGAAACTGCTGCTCTTAAATCTAATGTAATTGTGGAATAAGCAACTTGATTTTGCAAACTTTTCAATTGAGCGGTAATTCGTTCAATTTGTTCTCGTATCTTACTCAGTTCTTGAGAAACCGTTAAAATATCTTTTATAGAACCCGATTTATCCATAATTTTCTGCAAATTAGTTTCGGTTCTACGTAAATTTGTCAATCTTGCTTGAAAATCAACTATTTGCTCTCCCACATCTTCAGCAGTGATGTTGCGACTTTGTACAATTCCTAGTTCGGTTAGCTGACTAAGAGTATTTTCCAAAACATTCTGCGGAACTCGCATTTGCACGGTAGCGCTAGAACGATAATCAGAATTATCAATCTGCGTTTCCTGTAAATTAAGTAAATAGCCATTTTGCTGATTGATGATTTTCTCGACAGCATCAACGCTTTCATCTAAAGACTTAACAATTAACGTCATTCTGGCTTTTTTTATTAGCTGCGGTTTTTTTCGAGGAGCTTCTACCCCTTGAGCAAAATCAGCAACTTCTTGAATTGCTTGAGAATCAGCAGCAGTTTGTTGAGAAACAGCAGTCTCTTGATTGTAAGAAGCAGAAGCACAGCTTGTGAAAATAAAACTTCCTAAAAAAAGACTCAAAAGTAAACTTGTTTTAGCTGTTAGTAAATTCCGATAAAAATTTGTGTAGAATTTAAACATAATAGGAGTAAAAGTACTGATTAAAAATACAAAGAATTAGCTATTACCCTGGTTTAACATAGCTTGAGCCAGATTATTACAGCTACAAGTTTTAATCTAAAATTACGAAGTAGAACAAGGACTTAGAACCCTACCCCCTCATCACTTCAACACTCTGGGTATTGTGTCTTTTTTGTCATCTTCCCGAGGGAAAAAATAAACGGGGAATATTTTGTACTAAAGATCCAAGAGTATAGCCTTTGGATGGTTTCTTAGAATCTACTTTAGCTGTTAAACCAATAATGGCACTGAGGATTTTAATTCTTTTAAATTTAAATATGGAAACCACAAAACTTGCTAAAACTGGTGTGCTTGTAAGTGCGATTGGTTTAGGTGGAATGCCAATGTCAGTTTATGACCGTCCACCTGAATCGCAATCAATAAAGGTGATTCATCGTGCTTTGGATTTAGGGATTACGTTTATTGATACTGCTGATTCCTACTGTAAAGATGAATTGGATAAGCATCATAACGAGCGATTGATTCACAAAGCTTTGCAAACTTATGACGGCGATACAAGTAATATTATTGTTGCTACGAAAGGTGGATTAATGCGACCCAATCAAAGTTGGATTCGCAATGGTAATCCAGAGCATTTACGCGAAACTATTCGAGTTAGTTTTGAAGTTTTCGGTGGTAATAAACCCATAGATATCTGGCAACTTCATGCACCAGACCCAGATTACAGCATTGAAGCATCTTTAACACCTGCAAAAGAAGCCCAAGAAACAGGAATGATTAATAAAATTGGGGTTTCTAATTTCTCGGTAGAACAAATCAAGCAAGCGCGGGATATAGTTGATATCATTTCGGTTCAAAATCAATATAATCCCTGGCAGCGACAACCTGAGACAAATGGAGTGTTGGAATATTGCGAAAACGAAGGATTGACTTTTATTCCTTGGAGTCCCTTCGGTGGTCGTCGTCATCAAGGGTTAACAGATATTCCTACAATCAAAAAATTAGCTGAAGAGAAAAATGTTTCGGTATACTGCATCGCTCTAGCGTGGTTGCGCTCTAAATCTTCTTGTATATTAGCGATTCCTGGTGCAAGTAAAGTTAGCAGCATTGAAGATTCAGTCAAAGCCGTTGATATTAAATTATCGGAAGTTGAAATACAAAAAATCGATAAAGTAACTTCGTAAGATTGATTATTTTAACTTCTAGTAAAGAATAAATTATTAATCATATTTTTGTAATCATACTTTTGTCACCAATTCTACGATAAAAGCAAAAATTATAAATAGAAATATTTGTTATGCTGAATATTATTTAGCATAGTTTTACTATTGCATTTTTATATTAAAATTGCATTAAGTTAATATATGTAGATTTTTGCAATTACTTTCAGATTAATTGGCATTAGTTTAAACAATATGTGCCTTATATATCATTTTTTATGTTTAATTAACTGCTAAATTTGATTACGAAAAATACACTAGAGTCTACCTAAATATATATCCATGCAACCCTTTAGAACTGTATCAAACACAATAAATAACAACCAATATTACCGTAGATTTGCTCAAAATCCTTTAATAATGAATTGGGGATGGTTGTTTTCCTTTTTAATGATTTCTATATTTAACGGTTGGATGATAAACGTATCTGACATAGATACTTTTTTTTTGAATTCAGATTCATTGCCTCCAGAAATATTAAAACCATTAATAGTAATTTATTTCGCGATTTTTCCTTTAGCCGCTACAGTTTATATAATATTTAAAAATACGACTTTCTTAGTAGCGTCTTTAATCGGTTCTAGAGCTATTTTGGCAGTAGCATTATGCTGTTTGCAATCACCAAAATCACCAGACTTGAATCCGCTATTTATGAGTTTTTTAGGATTTAATATTTTATTATTTGTATTCGTATTAATTTTCGTTTGTAAAACACGCGGAATAGTTGCTCCAGCTTTTATATTACTTTTTACAGCAATACTAGCTTTAATAGGTCAAGGCGAATGGGCTTTCCATATAATTTGGTATTGTAATTTGGTTGTAACCGTCAATAAATCTGGAAGACAGTTAAGAAATGCTTTAGATAGTTTTGATGCTGCAATGCTGAGTTTAACCGGAATTGCAGCGGTAGGATTGGCAATTGGATGGGTGATGGGTGGATTTTCGAGAATATAAATTGGGAATTGGTAATTGGTAATTGGGCATGGAGCATTGGTAATATGTAATCCAAAATCCAACACAAAAGCATCCGCAGTTAAAATCTAGAATTTTTGTTTACAAATTACGAATCACAAAAGAATAAGTACCCGCTTTACGGTAATATTAGAAGTCTGTAATTAATCAGGATGCTTATCCCACAAGGCAAAATTATGGCTCGGATGTACTACGATTCGGATGCTAACTTAGACCTATTAGCAGGAAAAACTATAGCGATTATCGGCTTTGGTTCTCAAGGTCATGCCCACGCACTTAATCTGAAAGATAGCGGCATGAATGTGATTGTTGGACTTTATCCGGGTAGTAAATCCGCCGCGAAAGCCAAGGAAGGTGGGTTGAAAGTCAAAAGCGTAGCTGACGCAGCCAAAGAAGCTGACTTTATCATGATTTTGCTACCTGATGAGGTGCAAAAAACCGTTTATAAAGAAGAGATTGAGCCAAATTTAGAAGAAGGAAATACTGTAGCCTTTGCTCACGGATTTAACATTCACTTCGGACAAGTCGTACCACCTGAGAATGTAGATGTGGTAATGGTAGCTCCCAAAGGTCCGGGACATTTAGTACGTCGTACATACGAACAAGGACAAGGAGTACCTTGTTTGTTTGCAGTTTATCAAGACAAAACCGGGCAAGCACGCGACAAAGCAATGGCTTATGCAAAAGGTATCGGTGGAACTCGCGGTGGTATTCTGGAAACAACCTTCCGCGAGGAAACCGAAACTGACTTATTCGGCGAGCAAGCAGTATTATGTGGTGGTTTGAGTGCCTTAATCAAAGCCGGTTTTGAAACCTTAGTCGAAGCAGGTTATCAACCAGAGCTAGCATATTTTGAATGTCTCCACGAAGTCAAATTGATTGTTGACTTGGTTGTAGAAGGTGGACTCGCGAAAATGCGCGATAGCATTTCAAATACTGCTGAGTACGGTGACTATACCCGAGGTCCAAGGGTTGTTACCGACGAAACCAAAACAGAAATGCGTAAAATTCTCAAAGAAATCCAATCTGGACAATTTGCGCGTGATTTTGTCACCGAAAATCAATCAGGAAAACCTGGTTTTACAGCTATGCGTCGTCAAGAAGCAGAACATCCCATCGAAAATGTAGGTAAAGATTTACGAGCGATGTTTAGCTGGATGCAGAAAGCTTAAAAAGTTAGGAGTTAGGAGTGAGGAGTTAGGAATTTCTAATTTCTAAGTTTTAGCAAGAATTCTGTAATAACTCTTAACTCTTAATTCCTAACTCTTAACTCTTCACTCACTTTCCTTTCTCTGCTTCTTCTATAGCTTTACGGGTTCTTTCATGGGGTTTAAGTTTTGACCTACGATTGGGGAACAAGCCAACTAAACTTTTATTGATAGTTTTACGAGTATTCAAACTAGCAGATTTCATGGGTTCTGGTAAGAAACTATCGCCGACTCCCACGAATATCACAAATAGTAGAAACAGTACTATAAAATTAGACTTTCTAAACATATTTTTCTAAAAAGCGTTAAACGTAAATCAATTTTTAATTCATTGATGTATTTAGTTTATTCGCTGTTTTTTATCTACTGTAACGGTATTTATAAGTAAATTAACCTTATAGCGCTGTTACTGTTCCGTTGCCGGAATAGTTAAGATATTCTTGGTCACTGTTCTGTTGTCGGAATAGTTGAGATATTACTTGGTTATTGTTCCGTTATCGGAATAGTTGAGATATTGCTCGGTCACTGTTCCGTTGTCGGAATAGTTGAGATATTGCTCGGTCACTGTTCCGTTGTCGGAATAGTTGAGATATTACTTGGTCACTGTTCCGTTACCGGAAAACGACAAAGAACAGAAATAAAAAGAAATAGATAATTTCAGAATCTAGATTCCTAAAGGTATGTTAAAAGACTTGTATCCCACATAAAATACCGAAAGTCTTCTAATGAAACTAAATACTGCATTTAATCTTAAAAGAATATTTTGCGGATTAACTACATTACTATTGTTTTCCTCGATGGGATTAAACAATCCAGTTAACGCTCAGCAGAAAAATACAGAACTTCTACCTTTCTTTGATAATAAAGATAATCCAGTGCGAGTCAATTACCCATCGGGAGCCAAATTAGATATTACACCACCCGCACCTCAATTAAATTCCTTTGATATCGCAGTACTTAAAACCTGCGGTGCTGTAGGTTCTACAGTTAGACCGAGCCAGTTTAAACAGTTACTATCAGATTACCCACAAATATTAACAAAAATTCAAAAAGCTACTAAAGGTGAATTGCTTCCGGGTCGTAGAAAAAAATCAGAATTTTTGCAGGATTTAACTAATATTTGGTTTAAAAACAAAGGTTTTGAGCATATATTCTGCGGTGAAATATATAACGAAAACGACATTGGCGGATTGCATTTTCACGGTAGATATTTACAATTACAAGAATATAAAATTGGCGGAAGACTTCCCATAAATCCCGGAAGACAAGAAGTAGTTCCAGGGGTAATTTATACAATGGGAGTAGTTATAAAACAGCCAAATCGTACAGTAACAGATGTTATTAAAGGTTACGGTTATTTAACCAATGCAGAAGAACTTTTAGTAGATGTAACCAAAGTTTATAAACAGCAGAAAAACACCGAAGGAGCTTGTATATATCAACAGTTAGATAGGGAAACAGGAACAAGTTTCCCCACAGTTTTCGTAAGAAAGAATAAAGGAATAATTACCTTCTATCCCGATGCAACTCCGAAGGGGAGAAAGTGTAAGGCTTAGGGGATGGAGAGGGGTAGAGAGAGGGAGGGAGGGAGTGAGAGAGGGAGGGAGGGGACAACAAGACAAGGAGATAATTAATCACTAACTCCTAACTCCTAACTCCTAACTCCTAACTCCTAACTCCTAACTCCTAACTCCTAACTCCTCACTGATAACTGGTAACTGATAACTGTTCACTGCTCACTGTATGTCCCTCCAGGACACGCTTACGCTAACACTGATAATGGACGTTTTTCGTAAACTGGGTTTGCTGCTTCTAATTGTGCAGCTAGACTGATAATGGTATTTTCGGCTGTGGGTTTTCCGATTAACTGTACTGCTATGGGTAAACCTTTTTCATCAAAACCTACAGGAAGTGATATCGCAGGTTGTCCGGTAGCGTTTGCTGCTGGACAAGGTGCAATCCAGCGAATTATATTTTCAAATGTTTCTTCAGGACTTAATGCTGACCATTCACCGACACGAATGGGTGAATGTAGATAAACTGGCATTACTAAAACGTCTATATTGTCGAAAAACATGACTATTTTTCGCGCTACCATTTGCATCTGGTAAACTGCTCTTAAATATTCGCCAGCACTACCATTTCTAGCTAATAACCAGCGATTTAGCGGCTGCAATATTTCTGCGGGAACTCCTGAAGCGGCTACATTGGCTTGCCAAACTATCTGAAACGGTTCTACCAAATCGCTAATATCGGGACATTTTTCTTCTACGGTATGTCCTAATTCTTCTAATAGTTTGACTGTTTGCATCACCCCTTGATAACAATTTTTGTCTGCTTCTCCCAAAGTGGAGATGCTAGTACAAAAAGCGATGCGTAAATTATCTATTTTTTCTTTGCTATAGCTTAAAAATGATTTTTCAGGTTCAGGTAACCAGTAAGAGTCCCCCGGAACGTAACCAGACATAGCATCTAGTAAAGCTGCTGCATCTGCTACAGTCCTTGCTATTGGTCCATTTATCGCAATTCCATTGAGACGGTCTCCAACTGGTGCATGAGTAATTCTTCCTCTTGATGGCTTGATACCAACTAAACCACAGCAAGCAGCTGGTCCGCGAACCGAACCACCACCATCGGAACCTTGTGCAATAGAACACAATCCCGCTGCAAGGGCTGATGAAGCACCACCACTAGAACCACCAGAAGTATATTCTAAATTCCAGGGATTTCTGGTTGGGGGAAAACCCGTAGCTTCAGTATAGGGAAACGAACCTAATTCCGAACTTGCTGTTTTACCTAAAATTATGAATCCAGCTTGCTTGATTTTTGCGACTACTCCATCATCATAGTCAGGTACATTGCCAAGTAATGAAGCATTACCGTAACAACAGGGAATACCCGAAACTGGATTTAAATCTTTAATTGAAATTGGTATCCCGAAAAATAGAGGCAAATCTTGGGTTTGAGCCAGCATTTCGGTTTTGCTTTTAGCGTCATCAATCGCTTGCTCTGCCGTAACAGTAAAATAACTTCCTAACTTCGGATTAAACTGTTGAATGCGTTCTAAATATAATTCCACCAACTCCAGTGGTGATACTTCCTTACGACGGATTAATTCTGACTGTTTTAACGCTGGTGCAAACGCTAAATCAACTGGATTCATCGATTTTAACTACCTCGAAAACAAAAATCTCCCGTTTGGGAGGAAATCAATTTTAAACTATCGGCTATCTTTGAAGCTTACAAATCCCACGCAATCGAAGCTTGGAAAGGATTGCAAGCCGAGATAATCCAGTTTAACCCAGTTTTTGTAGCATTGATATTTAGATACGTTTTTAGTAACCGAAATATTGCTGATATCTTTATATGTTTGATTTAATAAAAGCTAAGTAGGTAGACAAAAATATTTATGTCATTGCGAGCGACAGCGAAGCAATCGCAGAGTGTTGCGATTGCTTCGTTTCACTTCGTTCCACTCGCAATGACAAATCTACAATTAATTTTGTCCAAGTACTTATGGAAAAATTTGTATTTGCCTCAACAATATTATTATTCGTTATCACAGGTTTAATATTCTTCATTAAAGACGTAATAACTGCTGCAAAAAACCCTAATTTTGAAAAGCAGGGTAATAAATACTATGTTAAACCCAGCAATTCATGGCACGGTATGACAGGTTATCATAACAGCAACAGTTACGATTCAAGCAGCAGTTGCGATAGTGGTAGTTTTGATAGTGGTGGTGATTGCGGTGGAACAGATTAATTGAATCCAAAATCTAAGCGCATCCGTTGTTAAAATATAAACTCATCCGTTGCTAAAATTCAACACTTCCCGCTCGACAATCACGCAACCAGGTTTTAATTCCTTGTCCTACAGCAGTATTAGTACTTTCTCTGGGTGGTGTAGGTGGTTTTTGTTTGGGATAACCACCCATTTGCGAATAAATCATTGACATTCGCCATCCACTTTCAGTTTTAGTCAAAAATAGTCGGTGAAATCCTTGTAACTGTAAGGCTTTACCTTTTACATATTGACGTTCTAAAGTAGTAAAGAATATTTGCTCAACTGCTTCAGTTCTATCTCCTGCTTCATCCGTTGCTCCATCTGTTGCTTTATCCGTCCAGCTTTTCAATGGTAACGGTGTAAAATCAGGTTTTCCTGCTAACAACATGTAGCTGTAAACTTCTACAGGTCTTTCCAAACGTCGAGCGCGTTGAGTAGCACGATTAAAATAAGCTGGTAAATCTCTTAATAATTTATCAATTAAAGTTGTTAAATCTTGATTCGAGCAAGAAGTTTTTTGTTTTGTATTATTAATTTTATTGTTAATAACTGATTTCGCAGCTAACCCAGGATAATTAAATGTACTGAACACAACAATCCAAAAACTAGATAAAACTAATAAATAATAATTTTTATTTTTAATCATTATTGAATTAAATGAACTACTAATCACATCTGTAGGTTGGGACGGGTCTTAGATGTTTGATTTGAACAATGCAAATAGTATAATTATTCTTTTCAAATATAGATGTTGGGTTAGCGACCTATTGCTTCGCAACGCTGACGCTAACAACGCAACCTAAAAATAAATAATTGATAATTGATAATTGTTAATTGTTAATTGATAATTCTTCACAAATTTTCTTCCAAGCTAATCTCGGTTCATCAGCAGCAGTAATCGGTCTACCAATTACCAAATAATCGGCTCCTGCTTGTAAAGTTTGTGCTGGGGTGAAAGTCCGTTTTTGGTCACCAATATCCGCCCAACTTGGACGAACTCCCGGACATACGAACAAAAAGTCTTTTCCACAAACATCTCGTAATTTCGCCACTTCTTGAGGAGAACACACAGCCCCATCTAACCCCGATTCTTTAGCTAAAAGTGCCATTTGCAACGCGTATTCTGGTAATTCCAAGGGAACTTTTAAATCAAATGCTAATTGTCTTGAAGAAATACTAGTCAGCAAAGTGATAGCAATTAATTTAGGTGGTTCCACTCCAGCTTGTGCAGCACCTATCGTCAAACCATCAACAGCAGCTTTGAGTGCGTCTTTACCAGCAGTAGCATGAATAGTTAGTAAATCTACACCATAACGAGCAGCACTACGACAAGCACCCTTGACAGTATTAGGGATATCATGAAACTTCAAATCAAGAAAAATCTTTTTTTGACGAGATTTGAGTGCTTCAATAATTTTTGGTCCGCAACTAGTGAACAATTCCAAACCAACTTTGAAGAAAGTAACTTCCTCAAGCTGTTCAATAAGAGCTATTGCTGCGGATTCATCTGCTACATCTAAAGGGACTATGATTTTTTGCATCGAGAAATTTGTTTAGAGAGGGAAGAGGGGGAGAAAATAAATTTGATTTCACAACTAACAACTAACCACTAACCACTAACAACTACACAAGCTTTAAAAATTTCTTTTTTCCCAGTTGTAAAACTTTACCTTGCAATTGTTCAGAATTGTCAAATGTAGCATCGCTATCGGCGATTTTTTCACCGTCTAAACGTACTCCACCTTCGTTAATTTTTCTTCTACCTTCACCGCTGCTCTTACATAAACCGCTAGCATTTAAGAGGTAAAATAGTTTTAGAGGAAATTCTAACTCGGCTAGGGAATATTCTGGAATTTCTCCAGATTTTCCTCCAGATGCAGCAGCTTTTTCTGCTTCTATTGCCGCTTGTTCGCCATGATACTGAGTGACAACTTCCTTGGCTAATAATTGTTGCTGTTCTCTAGGGTTTTCTGGCAGATTGTCTTTATTTAAATTGGTTAATAGTTCAAAATAATCAGATAGGAGTTCATCGGGAACGGCTTGTAGTTTCTGATACTTTTGTGAAGGGTGTTCTGTAACAGCTACATAGTTATTCAAAGACTTTGACATTTTTTGAACGCCGTCGGTACCAACTAAAATTGGTAGCAACAGCCCAAATTGAGGCTTTTTACCGAAGTGACGCTGTAAATCCCGACCTACGGCAATGTTAAACTTTTGGTCAGTAGCTCCTAATTCTACATCTGAATCAACAGCAACTGAATCGTAACCCTGCATCAATGGATATAGGAACTCATGGATAAAAATAGGATTCTCTTTCTTATAGCGTTCAGCAAAGCCCTCTTTTGCTAGCATCTGCTGTACTGTCATAGTTGATAGCAAATCTAAAATTTTTCCTAAATCCAACTTGTTTAGCCATTCGGAGTTATAACGTACTTCTAGCCTTCCTGGAGTTTCAAAATCTAAAATTGGTCTAACTTGCTCTAGGTAGCTTTGAGCATTCTGTTCTACTTCTTCTTGTGTAAGTTGACGACGTGTTTCCGATTTACCTGACGGGTCACCTATTCTCGCGGTAAAATCACCAATAATCAACACTGCTGTATGACCATTGTCTTGGAAAGCTCGCAGTTTCCGCATTGGTATACTATGACCAAGGTGAATATCCGCTCCGGTTGGGTCAATTCCAAATTTTATTCTTAAAGGTCTGTTGGCTGTTTCCAAAAGCTTTTCAAGACTTTCAGATTCTTTATCGGAATTGTCAGCCTGGGGGAAAATTTCTACAGTACCCCGATGTAGCCAAGATTCGGTATGCCCCATACTAGAAAAATTGTTACTTATAGTGTTTACTCTGGTTGGTACAAGAAGGTAATAACCAATCTTAATAATTTTATGGTTAATCTAATCCCATCTAATATAATCACAAAAAACTAACGCTTTGACCTGCCTTTATTAATTAGACTTATTATTTACAAGTGAGGAAGTGAGATAGCCGTGTCATCTAGGACTTTTGAAAAAAAGCAATCCCAAGCTCCAGTCTCGTCAGGCTTTGAATTTATCAAAGGAGTCGGTCAGGTCGCTGGTGGAACTCTGTTAGCTGCCACGATGCTGACAAGCTCTATTGTAGCGGGAGGATTAGTAGGTTTAGCAATCAGTTTCCGTAATTTACCAGATGTCAGACAGCTACGTAACTTCTTTCCTTCAGAAACAACTTACATCTACGACATGAAGGGTAAGTTACTTACGAGTTTGCACGGAGAAGCTAACCGTGAAGTTGTAGTTAAAGAAAAAATCTCTCCAGAGTTAAAACGAGCCGTACTAGCCAGCGAAGATAGCGATTTCTATTATCATCACGGTATTAACCCCAAAGGTGTTGGTCGTGCAATTGTAACCAACTATACATCTGGTGGTGTTAGTCAAGGTGCTTCGACCATCACCATGCAGTTGGTGAAAAACTTGTTCCTGAGTCGCCGACGTGAATATACCCGTAAATTAGCTGAAGCTGTATTAGCAATTCGTCTTGAACAAATTCTTTCTAAAGACGATATTTTGGAAATGTACCTCAACCAAGTTTATTGGGGTCACAACAATTATGGAGTTCAAACTGCCGCACGTAGTTACTTTAACAAGTCGGCTAGTCAGTTGAATTTGGCTGAGTCAGCAATGATGGCTGGTTTAATCCAAGCCCCAGAGCAATACAGCCCATTTATCAGCATGAAAAAAGCTAAGTTCCAGCAAAAAATCGTTTTGGGAAGAATGCTGACCTTGGGCTGGATTAGTCAGAAAGAACACGATGACGCGCTCAAACAAGAGATTAAACTAGGTACAATCAAGTCTTTCCGGGGTAGTGCTTTACCTTACATTACCAACGAAGTTTCACGAGAATTAGCCAAGAAATTTGGTCGCGATGCTTTGTTAAAAGGTGGTATGCGGGTACAAACTACCGTCGATGTTAATTTCCAGAAAATGGCGGAAAATGTTGTCAAGAAGTGGCATTCTCGACTACTGGGACGCGGTTTGTATAAAAACCAAATTGCTTTGGTTGCAATAGACCCCAGAACTCATTATGTGAAAGCCCTAGTTGGTGGTGTAGATTCCAAAAAGAGCGAATTTAATCGCGGTACCCAAGCTCAAAGACAGCCCGGTTCTGCTTTCAAACCTTTCGTTTACTATGCTGCCTTTGCTACCGGTAAATATACTCCTAACTCGATTGTTTACGATACTTCAGTTAGCTACAGAGACGGTAGCGGTTGGTATAGACCTCGTAACTATGACAACAGTTTTGGCGGCGCAATGTCGATTCGTCACGCTCTCAAGCTGTCTCGAAACATTCCCGTAATTAAGGTTGGTAAAGCTATCGGTATGAATAAGGTAGTTGAAACTAGCCGAACTTTGGGTATTATGAGTCCAATGGAACCCGTAACTTCTCTACCTTTGGGTGCGATTGGAGTCACACCTCTAGAAATGGCTTCTGCTTATGCTACTTTTGCTAATTATGGCTGGCAATCACCAACAACAGTAATCGCTCGCGTTACCGACAGTAGTGGTAACGTTTTACTGGATAATACCCCCAAGCCAAAATTAGTATTAGATTCTTGGGCTGCAGCTTCCACAATCAACATTATGCAAACTGTAATTTCTAGCGGTACCGGTAAAAATGCTGCTCTGGGTCGTCCAGCAGCAGGTAAAACTGGAACCACATCTTCAGAAAAAGATATATGGTTTGTAGGTACCGTACCTCAATTAACTACTGCTGTTTGGGTTGGTAGGGATGACAACAGACAACTGTCAAGAGGAGCCACAGGTGGTAGCGATGTAGCACCAATTTGGCGTGAATTTATGGTAAACGCGCTTAAAGGTGTACCCTCACAAAGTTTTAAAGCACCTTCATCATTTAAGCGTCCAAAGGCAAAATAGTTTCTGGTAGTTTATTAAAAATGATGGTAGTTAGTAGTTAGGAGTCACGAGTTCTTGTCTTTTAACTCTTAACTAGTAACTTCATCTAAGGATTTTTTTCTAAATCGGCTTTCATTCGCTCTAGAGTGAGGTTCATTTGGTCAAACATTTGTTGAGGAGTGACCCCAAACTGATTTAGTTGAGTTTTTAATTGCTCAACAGTCATTTGTGCCATAAAATCTTCGGATAGCTCAAAGCGCTTCATAAATACCCGATAGCGCTCCATCATTGCTTCCATCTTGCCTATAAAAAGTTTTTTGCCTTCACGGTCAAATTTACCGTAGCTATTACCAAGCTGAATTAGCGCTTGATAATCTTCAAATAGCTTTTTCGCTTCTTGCTGAACTATGTCGGAGTCAAAGAATCCCATATTACTTGTATTTTAATGAATCAGCTCGTCTTAATATCTTGTTACTTCACCTACTAGTTTTATTTTAATCCACGCAACTAATCTAGGGAATAAGCTCAAAGGATAGTAGTAGTTTTCTAATTGGATTCTTAACAAGTTAGTTAAGAATATTTAACTATAGTTAAAATTATTTTTTATTTGTCGGAAGTGATTTTTGCAAGATATTTAGGATGCTGACGAGAAGCAAAACATTTTGTTAGTATTACTTTCGCCGATTGTTTGAATATTACGGTATATTTTTGAGTAACCCAGAAGCAGCGACCTAGTTCAATACAGGTAATTATAGATAATTTAGGAATATGCTTGCCAAAAACAAAAGCCGAAGCATTGCTGCAATTTTAGCTTTATCTGGTGCGGTCACTATCTCAGGCTTACACAAGTTTTATTTAGGACAACCGTTGTGGGGAGTAATTTATGTTTTACTTTCTTGGACACCAATACCTAAAGTAGCTTGTGCTATTGAAGCAGTTTGGTATTTAGCCCAAGATGAAGATACTTTTGACCGTAACTTCAACTCAGGTAAGACAGCAAAATCAGTTTTCAAAAACAATTCTTCAGGAATAGGAGAGCTTGCTGAAGATTTACGAAAATTAGACGCTTTACGTGAAGATGGATTAATATCCGAATACGAATTTGAACAAAAACGTCGTCAACTGATTGACAGTGAAGAGTGAACAGTTAGGAGTTAGGAGTTAGGAGTTAATTAATTAATTATTTCTGCTTGTCCCCTTGTCACCCTCTTTCACTCCCTCCCTCACTCCCTCACTCCCTCACTCCCCCTCTTCCCCCTCTTCCCCCTCTCATCATCTACCTATGAACCCAAACTGGCTACCTAGAATCAATCCCAGATTGCAAAAACTGCGACAAAAGTTGCTTAATAACCCTTATTATCGGTTCAAATCGGTGGAAGAAATTGCGATCGCAGTTGAACTTGGTATTCGGATTGATGCGAATCAAGCTACAGTTGATGATTGGTTGCGATTACCTGCTTTGTCAATACATCAAGCACGAACATTGGTCGAGTTGGGAAGAACTGGTGTTAAATTCTACTGTATAGAAGATATTGCAGCAGCTTTGGGTTTACCAGCACAGCGGTTAAAACCCTTAGAAGTCATTTTAATTTTTGGTTATTATGATGACGAGTCTGTAGATACTATTACTTATGTTGTTAATCCCAGTACTGCAACAATTGAAGGTTTGTTAAAAGTACCTTTTATCGATTCTTCCTTAGCGCAAGCGGTAGTTGAAAATCGTAATTTGTCGGGACCATATCGTAATATAGTTGATTTTCAAAAGCGATTAAATCTTTCTGGTGAAACCCTTGCTCAATTAATGTATTATTTACAGTTTTGATTAAGGAAAACAGAGAATAGGGAAGAAGAAATGGGGAATTTATTAGAAATTTCGCAATCCAAGACAAAAGCATCCGTTGTTAAAATCCATTAGCGAAGCGTGTCCGCAAGGACATAATCTAAAATCTAAAATTATTTAACTCCTAACTCTTAATTCCAAACTTCTAATTCCTAACTAGATATTACCAATTCTACTAGGAGGCCAAAAACGAAAGATTGCTTTGCCAATCATATTTTGTCTGGGTAAAAAATCCCAATAACGAGAGTCGTTGCTATCGTTACGATTATCGCCCATCATAAAATATTGGTTTGGAGGAACTTCTACTAAGGGATAAGCTTTTGATGCTGGTTCTTTTATATAGTCTTCCTGCAAAATATTACCGTTAAGATAGACTTTTCCGTCATCAATCTTAAGTGTGTCCCCAGGAGTGCCAATTATACGCTTGATAAAAGCTTGGTCTTGAGAATAGCCGCGACGCTGTAATTTTGGTGGTGGCTGAAAAACTACTATGTCGCCGAATTTAGGGGAACTAAATCTATAGGAAACTTTTTCAATTACTAACCTATCGCCAGTTTCCAAAGTTGGTAGCATTGAATCTGAAGGGATGTAGCGGGGTTCGGCTATGAAAGTCCGAATGAAGAATGCTAATACCAAAGCGATGGTAATTAGAATTAAATTTTCTCTTAAACTACGCCATGCTTTTGATGGTGAATCGTTTTCCTGAGAAGTCATGTAGATTTTTTGCTGGAATTACAACAATTTGAAGAATAGTACAAAATACTAAAAGTATCATAGTTCAGCAAAGCATTAATCGTTATGTAGCGAACAAATGTTATGCATTCAACCAGCGATACCAAGATTTATATTACAGAAACATAGTTATTGAATAATACTCAATCATTGCAATTATAAAGCAATATTCTAATGTATTTTTAGATTTACTTATAGGTTCTCAAAATATTTCGTTTAAACTGGCTATATCAAGCTTCGGTATGTCTTTTGAAGTAAAACTTTTCCTAAAAATACATGAGGAGTTTGTGATTAGATAAACAAGTCTTTATAAGTAGAAAAATTATAGTGAGTCTCGAAAGTCACTATCAGCACCAGTAATGAAGCATTTCAATCCCTTTATTGCAGGTCCGACGCTGCAAAACCCAGAAAAGTTTGTAGGTCGTGAAGAGGAGTTAAGGGGGATTATCGGTAGAATGGGGGGTTCGCAGCCAACAAGTTTAAATATTGTTGGAGAACATCAGATTGGAAAATCTTCTTTACTGTATTACTTTTTTCTAACTTGGGAGCAGTTAGTTTCACAGCCACAAAATTATGTGGTTATTTATCTATCATTAAAAAATGCGAATTGTCAAAAGGAAGAAAATTTTTATCAAGCGGTAGCAAAGAAATTATTTAGTTGTCCTAGTGTTAGATTCCAGCCAAGGTTAGTTGAATTATTACAAGTAACACCTCTTAACCGTTTAGGATTTTCGCAAGCTATTGAAGAATTCAAGAAACAGGGTTTGCTACCAGTTTTGTGTTTGGATGATTTTGAAAGTCTTTTTGCTAATAGAGACGAACGTAAAAAGGAATTTGATGACGGTTTTTATGATAACTTGCGTTCTTTGATGGACGATAGTGCTTTAATGCTTATCCTAGCTTCTTGTAAAGCACTCGAAGTTTACGGACAAGAGCATCGCTTTGTTTCTAGTTTTTTCAATGTTGGTCACGTTATTAAGTTAAGAGAATTAAATACAGACCAAGCAATTAAACTAACACGCTTACCTATTAATTCTTTAGAAGAAACACCTGCATTAACAGAAAACGAGCAGAATTTAGCACAGCAGTGGGGTAGACGTCACCCATATTTACTACAACTTGCTGGTTACTATTTGTGGGAAGCTCGTCAAAATGGAAAGAATTTTAAATGGGCTAAAAAACAATTTGAGCATCAGGTTTCTAAATATAAATCGAAATTGAAAGGAAATGCATTGTATTGGCTAACACCAAGATGGGTATGGAAAACCCTACAATTTATTGGAGGATTTGTAAACTTTGTAGAAAATTCTACTAAAAGCATTATTGGTTTACTAATCATAATTGCGCTGATTCTTGCTGTATTTGGTGTCGTAAACCCAGACGATTTTAGAGATATTTTAGAATTTGTAGGTATTAAAATAAGCCATGACTCAACCCATTTCCAAAAATAACTTGGGGAGCTATTTAGCTGAATGTTTTCGTATTCTCTACTGGGCTTATCTAAAACCTTATACCTTCACAAAATGGTTGCAGGATATTCATCCACAACTAAAGCCGACAGATAATCCGTTCAAAATGCGGAATGAATTCGATAGCAATCCAAAGCTGCATCGCTACGCTGAGCAAGTTTGGTGGATAACTGCTGTAATACCAGTGCTGATTTTGATACTGTCAGCCTCAATGTATCAGTTGATAACGAAAGAATACTTTAACTGGTTGCAAAGTAGTCTTTTCTGGTTGGGTTGGTGGTTGGGATTATTTGTGGCACGTAGCGATAATCAAAAACTAGAAAAGCGGTTTAAGCGTTTACTTGTTATTTTACTGGCAGTTACCATATTAGCGATTGCAATTTCGAGTTCAACAGGTCACTTGAGCAACCCATTGCCAGATTGGCTATATCTTCTTGGATATTCGTTATTAGGTACGGCATTAGGTATAGCTTGGGGTATATCGTGGGGTGTTGAATGGGGCTTAGCCTGGGGTTTGGCATGGGGTGCTGTATTATTAACTTCGGTAATAGTATCACCTGATAAAATCGCCTTACCTGTAGCAGTTATATCAGGTGTCGTGTGGCGCGTTACGTGGATTGTAGCTTCGAGTGTCACGTCTGGCGTAGCATTAGGTGTTGCTTTAGGCTTAGTATGGAGCATTACTTTAGGTTTAGTTTGGAACCAAGCTTTAGGAGTCATTTTAAGCATAGTGTGGATTCTAGGAATTTTACGCATCTATTTATGGCTTCCAGAATTCTTATGGATGGTAATTCTATTCGTAATTTCTCAACGGTCAAATACAGTATTTTGGCTATCTTATTTACCATCACGCATAGATCAAAGGATTATATTGCCACTACCTTTTATGGTAAAAATGCTGGTCAATGCTTATAAAGAAAATCCAATTGCTGTTCGGCAGACAATTGATTACTTAATTACTTTTACTAATCAGAAAAAAGTCGCGATAAAAGCAACCACACAAATTGCTGTAGATACTCTTAAAGAGTGTAAAACCTTACAAGATATCTCTACTGTTGCCGAACAACTTGATTGGATACATTTTGTCTCTTCACAAGATTATTGGATACTTCCTCAACTTTTAGATATCAGTCGAAATGTGCGAGCATCTTACACAGCTAGTTCAACCTATCTTCAACACAAATTACTTGACAATCCTATTAATGGATTACGCGAACTAACAGATAGCCGAACTATAAGTAAAAATGCTTACTTAGCTGCCACTTTTGGTAGTATTGCTTATAGATGGATAAATATTCTCAAGACAGCAAAGCATAATTTGAGACAAGAAGCATTAAACTCTAAAGAAATTCGACAAGTTTATATTGCTGGTAATGCTTTAGAACCTAATAGAGCAAAGGAGCGCTTCAAAGGACGGGATAAAGTATTTGAAGAAATAGAAAAGATGGCGCTTTCTGAACAACCCCCCGTGTTGTTACTTTATGGTGGTCGTCGTACTGGTAAAACTTCAGCTTTAAATTATTTGCCAGATAATGTTGGAGCCGATTTGATACCTTTACTTGTAGATATACAGGGAGCAGCAGTCGCAACTACATTAGTTGGTTTGGCAGAATTTTTTATTAAAAAAATTCAGGAAGCTACCCGAAGATTGCGTCCACGCATAGAATTACCATCACCAAATAGAAGCAAGCTAGCGCAAGACCCTTTTATTGAATTACAAAACTGGCTCGAAGAAATCGAAATTAATTATCCTAGCAAGCGATTTCTATTATGCTTGGATGAATTTGAGCGTTTAAATGAAGTTGTCAAAGCGACGGGTTCTAATGCTCCTTTAAATTTTCTTCGCCATATCATACAATATCGTTCCTCTTGGATTTTACTTTTCAGTGGAAATCACTATTTATCAGAGCTTCCTGATTACTGGAGCGATTATTTAATTAACGCTCATGCACTAAAAATGACTTATCTTACTAAGTCGGAAGCTCGGGAATTAATAAAGTTACCTGTATCGGATTTTCCTGATGTTTACGAAGATAGCGCTGTTGATGCAATCGTTGAACTTACTCACTGTCAACCTTATTTAGTACAGCTTATGTGCTGTGAGGTTGTAGAAAAACTCAACCGTGATTTTAGAGAATACAAACGAGATACAGATATTGATAAAGCTAATATTCATGATGTTGAAATGGTAATTCCGAAAGTTTTAGAGCGAGGAATTCACTATTTTAGAGAACTATGGATTAATCTTACGGAAGGAGAAAAAAGACTCCTAATATTTATAGTTCAAGATAAAATTTATCAAAAAAACCATAGTAAAGTTGCACTGAAGCTAGTTCAAAAAGAAATATTACAGCAGAAAAATGCTGGTTACTGCTTTCAAGTACCTCTCGTACAAAAATATATTGAACAATTAGCAGAAGAAGAAATATAGCTTGATATCAAACCGCATCCCTAACCACCCACCTACGGTTTTGTTCATCCCATGACAAGGAAAAACGCACGGTTTGATTGATAATGCGACCATTTTTCATTAAGTAGTTCAAGGAAGCATCAACTGTAGCCGTATTCACATTTGCTTCCAAAATGCTTATCTGCTGAATATCTACGTTTTTAACCTTTCCTCTCCACCAGCTTAAATAAGAAAAATAACCATTAGGATGAAGAGCTTTGTTGTCTTTATACTCTGGGGATAGCT
>JBCBHT010000014.1:0-55023 GCA_038525335.1 Cyanobacteria bacterium J06621_15
CCCAACAGTAAGTAGGTTTTTGTTGGGTTTCGTACCTCAACCCAACCTACAATAATTAATCCGTTTAGAGTATAACTGATATTGTTTCAGTAGAAGGTTTCGCAGATAATCCAGAAGAAGCTAGTAAGTTAAAGAGAGTGACTATTGCTCAAAAGCTGGGAGAATTACAAGCACGTTGCGATGATAACGACTTACTTGTAGATGGTGAAGGGAGAGAGATTCGCTTTTTTAATTTGCAATTTTGCGGAGGTCCCAACCCACCGGAAGAAATGGTTAGGGAATACAGGGAAGAGCTAAAAGCTTTAGAAGAGAAATATACGGTTATCGGAATGACCTGCAATCCTGATGGAATTCCATATCCTTAGTCCTATTTATGCGTTCTGACTGGTTGTAAATTTGTCCACCTACTTAAACCTTTGCGCTTGAAGCAGTCAATAATTTAAAATCTCATCAAGGTGAACAAACTGGTGTTGCTAAATTGAAGTATGAAACTATGTTTTCACATTGTCGGAGACGTAACATTATTACGTCTCTACACGGGTTTTATGTTTTTTCACAAAATGTATGCAAATATAATTCATATTCTAATTCAGCAACGCCAAAAATCTTTTAGTCGGGGACATTTACTAATATGCCTAAAGTAAACGCTCAGGGAAAAACTTTTGAATGTGAATCCGGTAGTAACTTGCGTAAAGTCCTGCTTAACAACGATATCGACCTTCATAACGGTAACGCAAAAATTATTAACTGTAGGGGTATTGGAACTTGCGGTACTTGTGCTGTTGAAATTGAAGGGAAAGTATCTGAATCCAATTGGAAAGAGAAAACAAGACTAGGACTTCCTCCACATTCATCTGCTAATAACCGTCGTTTAGCTTGTCAAGTAAAAGTTTTGGGAGATGTCCGCGTTAATAAGTATGATGGCTTTTGGGGACAAGGTTCTAAAATTGTATATTAAAGAAAATTAAGTTTTGAATATGAAGCTTGATATTCGCGATGGTTTCTATTTAAGCAGTATTTGTAAAAACGATAAAGCTGCTTATCTAGAACATCTTAATGATAAAAATATTTCAGATACCATTCCACTTATGCCGTATCCTTATACAGAATCTATGGCTGATTGGTGGATACAGCGACGCATTAATTTTTTGAATCGCAATCAAAAGGAAATATCTTTTGCGCTTCGTAACTCTAAAGGTTACTTAATAGGTTCAATGGGTGTAGATGATTTGAGCATAGGAGAAACCCATCGAGCAGAAGTTGGTTACTGGTTAGCATCAGCCTACAGGGGACAAGGTTTAATCAGTGATACGCTCGGTGTTTTTGTTGAGTATGCATTTAATCATCTCGAAGTGACTCGTCTTAGCGCTCATACTCTTGATTTCAATACAGCTTCAGCAAGAATTTTGGAAAAGAACAGATTTAAACTAGAAGGACGCTTGAGACAATATACAAAAACTCGCAATGGTTTATTTGATACCCTGGTTTGGGGATTATTAAAAAGCGATTTATAAAATAAACTAATAAATCAATAAACTAATATCTTGTAGCATTTTCAAAAAACTTAAATAAACCTGATTTCTACTACAACTATAATGCTACGTAATTGTGTTAGAAAATTTATTAAAGTTAAACCTGTAGTTATTAAAATCTTTAACCTTTAACCTTTAAATCATGCAAATTTATGTCCAGCATTAATCAAATTGTCAAACCCCATCTCAAGGATTTAGGTGGTTTTGCAGCTCGTCGCTGTCTTCCTCAACAAGAACGTCAAATGGTTGGTCCATTTATTTTCTTTGACCATCTTGGACCCGCTGTTTTTCCTGCTGGAAAAGGTGTGGATGTCAGACCTCATCCCCATATCAACCTCGCAACAGTAACTTATTTATTGGAAGGGGAATTACTACATCGTGATAGTTTGGGTACCGTTCAAGAAATTAAACCCGGTGCTGTTAATTGGATGAGTGCTGGGACTGGTATCGTACATTCAGAACGTTCTCCTGATGAATCGAGAAATCGAGAAGCAACTTTACATGCTATTCAAATTTGGGTTGCTTTACCTGACGAACAAGAAGAAACCGAACCTTGGTTTCGTCATTACCCAAAAGACAATTTACCCGTGTGGAATGAAAACGGTGTCACTATAACCTTGGTAGTGGGAAATGCTTTTAATCGTGCTTCCAAAGTCGAAACCGTTTCGCCAATGTTCTACTTAGACGTACAGCTACAGCCGAATACACAGTTTACCTTACCCGAACTCTACAGCGAAAGAGCAATTTATAGTATCACTCCGGGTTTATCAGTTGATGGAGAAACTTTAGAACAACATCAGCTAGCAGTATTGAATTCAAATGGTGATATTAAAATAAGTGCAAATACAGAAGCTCGCTGTATAGTTTTCGGCGGTGAGCCAGTTGGAAGTCGTTATAAATGGTGGAATTTAGTATCAAGTCGTCCCGAACGGATTGAACAAGCAAAGCAAGATTGGAAAGAAGGTAAATTTAGTCAAGTACCCGATGAAGACGAATTTATTCCCTTACCTGCGGATGAGGATAGTGAATATAGTAAACCTCAAGCGCTTTCTTGAGAGATGCAAAACAGCTAAAAGAATTATTTAGAATTATCTGTTTTAATTAAGATTCATCTCTGAAAATTCTTTTAGTAATCAAACGAAATTGCTATATTCGATTTGCTCAACTAGTTATTGAAAACGACATACAGACTTTTGTTGTAGGGGACAATTTTTATCACTACTAATACCAAAGTCAGTTAAATTTTTTAAATCAGAAAGGGGTTTTACATCTTTGATTTGGTTGTTGCTAATATCAAGATGAGTTAAATTAGTTAAAGCAGAAAGGGGTTCTACATCTTTGATTTTATTATCCCAAAGATAAAGCCGACTTAAATTAGTTAAATTAGAAAGCGGTGTTACATCACTTATTTGGTTTCCACCAATACTGAGGTCAGTTAGATTGTTCAGACTAGAAAGCGGTGTTATATCACTTATTTGATTTTTACGAATATCCAGGTCAGCTAAATTAGTTAAGTTAGAAAGTGGTTTTAAATCTTTGATTTGATTATTCCATAGGTCTAGCTTGGTTAAACTAGCTAAACTAGAAAGCGGTTCTAAATCACTAATCTTATTGTCATATAAAGTAAGTTCTCTCAAATTAGTTAAATTAGCAATAGGCTTTAAATCATTGATTGAACTCTTAATAATTGCTAGTTCAGTTAAATTAGTTAAACCAGAAAGCGGTATTATATCCCTTATTTTGTTTTGACCTATATCGAGTTTAGTTAAATTAGTTAAACCAGAAATAGGTGTTATATCATTTATTTTATTCCCCCAAAGATAAAGCTCTTTCAAATTAGTTAAACTAGACAGTGGTTTTACGTCTTTTACTTCGTTTCCAGCAATAGCAAGCTTAGTTAAATTAGTTAAACTAGCAAGTGGTTTAACATCGCTGATTATATCTTCTCTATTTGCTCTAACACTAAGATTAAGCTCGGTTAAACTCATAAGTTTCCGATTAGCTCGCTGACAATTTCTAGTACCAGCTTTTTTTAGTAACACTTCTACAGTACGTTTAGTTTCCTCTGGTAACCTTGATTTCTGCTGACACCATTCTGTAAAACTTGTTATTTTTGTTATTTCACTCAGCGGATCTACCTTTGTCGCTGTAACCTTGCAACCGCTGATAGTTAATATAAGAAGTGCAATTATGTTTATACGAGTTAAAGTACGCATTTATTGGTTTTAGAAAAAATGTAAACTATAATACATACTTCATAACATACAAGATTGATTTCGTAAGGTATTGAATTAGCTTAAAAGAAACGGTACGGGTGGCTAATTATTAAGCTGGTGAAAGAACAACTTTGCACCAACCATCTATAGTTATAAATAACCATTACTATGATTGCTACCGTTCGTCCCTATAATATTACTTGGGAATTATTGCCCGAAGATTTCTTTTTAGATGATGAAATAGTAGATAATCTTTATAGTCCGTACATTGCTGCGGTGCTTACTGAAAGTTTAGAATTAGCTGGAAGATTGCCGTCTACTGCTTTGGCTACGACTAATTACGGTATCTGTGCGACTGTAAATGACAAAGTTGTCGTAAAAGCTCCCGATTGGGCTTATGTACCCAAAATCAATGTAGCTAGGGAAGAAGTTAAACGCAGCTATACCCCTAATTTACAAGGTGATATTCCGGTAGTGGTAATGGAATTTCTTTCGGATGCAGAAGGGACAGAATATTCCAGTAAACGCACTTATCCTCCTGGAAAATGGTTTTATTACGAACAAATTTTGAGAGTTCCTAACTATATTATCTTTGAACCAGAAAGCGGTACTTTAGAAGTGCATCGTTTGGATAAATCGGGATATGATTTATGTAATCCTGATGAAAACAACCGTTATTGGTTGGATGAAATGAATTTATTTATCGGGGTTTGGGAAGGGAGAAGAGAAAATCGCGAAGGTTACTGGTTGAGATAGTGGAATGAAGCAGGTAATTTGCTGTTGTGGGGAACTGAGTTAGTTCAACAAGAACGAGAAGCTAAAGAAAGAGAACGAGAGCAAAAGGAAACTGCTTTGCAACGGTTGGAAGAATTAGAGCAAAAGTTGCGGGATGCGGGAATTGAACCTTAATTCATATCTTGCACCATTATTAATAAGCATAGAGAAACCGGGTTTATTGAGAATATTAGCGTGAAAACTCTAATTTTTCGTTTATAAACCCGGTTTCTGAGCAAGGTAAATATATAAAAATAATATTTGCACTAAAGTGGTCATTGCTCAAAGTAGTTGCTATGCTGAATTAACTTTTTTTCAAAGGTAATAACTAACTACTAACAACTAATCACTAACCACTAACCACTAACAACTAAATGAATATAATAATGGCATTATGCTTGGGTATTAGCTTGAGCGCTGCTTGTGGGTTTCGAGTGTTTATTCCCCCATTAGCTCTTAGCATTGCTTTCCACAGTGGAGTTATTCAACTTTCCCCGGATTGGCAATGGTTGGGGACTCAAAATGCAATTATTACTTTGGGAATCGCTGCAACTGTTGAAATTATTGCTTATTTTATTCCTTGGGTGAGTAACTTTCTTGATTCGATTGAAATAGGTCTTGCTCCCCTAGCGGGAATGTTTGTGACTGCATCAACTTTATCAATCGCTGGAGATTTTGACCCAACTTTTTTATGGATTGTCACGGTTATTGCTGGGGGAGCTACTGCTGAAACTGTAGAATTAGGAACTTCTTTAACTAGATTAGTTACATCTGGTTCTACTGCTGGTGTGGGAGCACCAATTGTTTCATTTATTGAAGTTAGTTCATCAATTACGATGTCAATTTTGGCAATAAATGCTCCTAACATAGCAATATTGCTCGTGATTTTTCTGGTAATTGATGGTATTCGTCGTATCAGGAAATTGAATGCTAAACGCAAGCAAAAACGAACGGTTGAAGACTTGTCATAAAATCAACAAGGAGCGCAATTATAATAGTCATTACGCTCCTTCAGATTTTACTTTGAATACTTCTACAAACTTCTCGAAAAAATCCTTAATTTACAATGCTAATTTGATGTTTAATATTAGGCTCAATTCCTAAATATTCTCTCAATTTAGCCTGCTTATTTTTTAATTCGTCTTTATCAATCAAGTTAAGATTCTCATTGATAAAATAGTCTGCTTGGATAATCCAAAAATTTACAATAGGATTTTTTTGAGCGATATTAAGTATTTCTGCCAAACGATTAGCCTGAGTATCTGATAAATATTTTACAGAAGCAAGCTGATAGTATTCCATAATAACTTTCTGAAGTTCGGCACTCAATGGCAAAATGTTATCACCATTCAAATCAAATATTGCACGGCATCTGAACATTATTTCAACTCCTTACAGAATGCTTTTTTTACAAGACTTACGCATCCACCACGACAACAAACGCGCAGTATCACATTTTTCCTGGAAAGATATAGAACATATTTTTTTTACCATCCACTTATAGTGATTGACAAAGAGTTTTTGTGACCTACGCATATTACACTTCACAGAATATAGTCACAAATATCATCAATATTTCACAATTAAGTGATTAAGTTAATTGAATCCACATCAGTCAAGGACATGGTTGCTGTAATATGCCTTACTTGTTGAATGGAGGAACCAATGGTAAATGACTTTCGCAATGCGTTTGATGTGCAGGTAGAGCTTTTGCTGTCTTCTGGTAACTCCGAAGGATGCACAATAATACCATTTGTTGAACGCAGTCTTGCACAATTTAATCTCGGTGATAGTTACGATTATATAGATGTAATAAACGAGGCATATATACGAGGAACCAAATTGATATCAACGGGACAAACGATTGAAAACCCTTTAGCTTGGATTAGAGTTACATCGTACAACATTATCAGAGAACTTAGTCGAGAGCGCAAAAAATCTTCCTATCTAGAAGAAAGCTGGGTGGAAGATGAAGTTCATTCAAGTAATATCTCTAATGAAGAAATACTTTTTGAGTTTAAACGGGTGAATTTAGCATTTAATAGATTAAATGAACAAGATAGAAAGATTTTACGGCTGAAGATAATCGATAATCTATCATGGCGAGAAATCATGCACAATCTCCAAGCAGAAGGTATTCCTATTAGAAACGAAGCCACGTTACGCAAGCGCAAACATAGAGCTTTGCAATCGTTACGTAAAATATATCATTCGCTAAAAAAATTTGATACAGATAGCCATGAGATTGCTTAATATTTTTGACTAGAAAATAGCAGATTATGAACGGTTAAAGAGGTTCATTACAGAGCGATTTTAATATCTTTTGGATATTCATAACTTGCTGTAATCAGGTTCATCATTAGGTTTGATTTAAAACGAAATAGATACACAACACTTTTGTCGAATTTCAACTTACAGTAGCACCAACAGTAGCCTTACATTTTCAGTTTTTCAGCTACAAAGCATAATCATCTTTTGCAATATAATTTCAGAGGTATTTACCATGAATAATAATTCCTGCAATCATGAATGCGAATATGGGAATTGTCCTTTTATGACAGACCCATACGATTCCGACAGACAAGTATGCGTAAAATGCGGTAGCGACTATTCGTTTCGGAGATATGGATGGAACAATATTTTGTTCTTTGCAGCATTGATTGCTGCGATACTAATGGTGATGAGAAATCCAGAAAAATCTCAACCGGAGCAGTTACCCGTACAATATGATTATCAGTTAAATTCTCAATTATAGTATTCATAAATAATCTATGAGAATTAAGTTCAATTTTAGACATTAAATGACAAAAATGAGTAAACCAAATAATTAAAAAGCTAATCATTGTTCGTAGTAGCTCGGTCTTAGCATCCGAATTCGGAAGCACTAAAGCGCAACTACGAACCTGTTTATTTAAAAAACCCACTATTATGTTGGGTAAATTTTTGATTTCCAATGACGTTTATCTATAACTCTCATATTTTCTTCAGCACCGATTATTTCTAAATACTTCAGCAGTAGAAACAGTTCGTTATCATTTTTTTCTCCTAAATATTCTTTGACTAAAATTCCATTTCCATAATTATATTTAAAAGTTTCAGCAATATTATCGACAATTAAGACATGGTTTAAGGAGTAACCTTTTCTTTTAACTTTCTTTAAAGGCTTAAATATTTCAATTACATCTAAATCTAAATTTCTTCTTAAAACACAACGCTCTCCAGTAAAAACAAAGTCTAATGGTAAATTATCGGAAAAAATATTTTTAATCACTTCACGAGCATATTCCGAGCTAGATGCAGTCCATATAGCTAAATTGAATAACTTGCTACAATTTAAAATAAATTCTTCTAATCCTGGTCTAGTATAGACAAAATATTTATCTAATTTAAAATCTGGGATTCTATCAAGTTGTTTTTCCGAACTATAAATTAATGTTTCATCAATATCTAATATGAGTAATTTATTATATTTTGCTTTTGTATTCATACGTTTATGATAAACTATTCATCAATAACTTTCTTACGATTGTTTTTAACCTGACTTCGCTTTTTCTTATTATCAACTCGCTTCTTTTGGGAACTAGCTGTAGGTTTGGTTGGTTTACGCTTCTTTTTTATGACCATTGCACTTTTAATCAGTGCTTTTAACCGAGAAAATGCATCTTCTTTATTCTTTAACTGACTTCTATATTCTTGAGCTTTAATGATAATAATCCCATCTTGAGTAATCCTACTATCCTTTAATTTCAAAAGCCGATTTTTATAATAATCCGGTAGCGACGAAGCATTAATATCAAAACGTAAATGAATCGCAGTAGCAACCTTATTCACATTTTGACCACCAGCACCTTGAGAACGAATTGCACTAATTTCAATCTCGCTGTCGGGAATTATTACGTTATTAGAAATTTGCAGCATGATTTTTACGAGAAGATAGGAGCTTAATTTTAAATATAAATGTTTAAATAATTCAAGTAACAATAAATGTGTTCGTAGTTGCGCTTTAGCGCTCAACATTTTTGGCGCTAAAGCGCAACTACAAACTTTATATTTAGATTATTCAGCGTAAAAGCTGTTGAATAATTTGAATAGATAATTATATTTATCTGATAAACGGATAAGCTAAAAAATACTGGTTTAATTATATGAATTTAATCGCGGCTTTGTGTTTGGGTATTGGTTTGAGTGCTGCTTGTGGATTTCGGGTATTTATTCCACCTTTAGCGTTTAGTATTGCTGCTCATGCTGGAGTAGTTCAACCATCAACTGATTGGCAATGGCTGGGAACTTATCCGGCTATCATTACTTTGAGTATCGCTGCAATTGTTGAAGTGCTGGCTTATTTTATTCCTTGGGTAAGTAATTTTCTTGATTCTATCGAAGTTGCTCTTGCTCCCATTGCAGGAACCTTCATCACAGCATCCAGTTTATCAATGGCTGGAGAAGTTGACCCAACTCTCATGTGGACTTTATCAATTTTGGCTGGGGGAGGTGCTGCTGAAACTGTGGAAGTAGCAACATCTTTGACGAGGTTAGTTGCTTCTGGTGCTACTGCTGGAATGGGAGGACCGGTTGTTTCGGTAATGGAAATGATTTCTTCGATTGTGATGTCGATTTTGGCGATAGCTTTACCTATTTTGGCAGCGTTTTTGGTTATTTTCTTGATGATTTTCTTTGTTCGTCGGATTTCAAGGTTCCTTTCTCAACGGAAGCGAAGACGGGAGATAGAGGATAATAATTTTTAGTTTGTAGGTTGGGTTGAACGGAGAGAAACCCAACATCGTTACGTTTAATAAAATAAATAAGTTAATACAGTTAACTAAATTTAGCTTTGATTGGCTGATTGCTTGACTAGAACTTGTTTTCACAACATTAATAAAATGGCGATCGCACTTAGTTCGGGTGGAAATATTTTAGCTTGTAGGTTGGCTTGTTAGCGTCAGCGTTGCGAAGCAATAGGTCGTGTAAGCTAAGCTTTCTCGTAGAGTAACCCAACATTATCATCTCAATAAATTTTATTTAAAACCAAAACGTTGATGTTGGGTTAAAAGCGGATTTTCACGTTTCGTCAATTATCAATTTTTTCTATGCTTTTAACCCAACCTACGGACTAACAACTTTCTTTTTAGTAAAAGATTATTTATACAGAAAACCGCAGAGAACGCTGAGGGAACAGAGAAAGAGATTTAGTAAGAGATTAATTTTAAATTTCATTCGATTTAACTAAAGATATTTTGTTGTAAGTTTGACCGTGTTCCTCAATCGCTTGACGTAAATCGTATTGAGTTTGTAAATTTAGCCAAAATTGAGCGCTATTGCCGTTTAGGACGGGATAAACGTAAAGCTGTGTCGGCTGTAATGCTGCGTTTTCCAGATAATATTTCGCTGATTCTTGTTTGAGTTACATCTATGTCTTTACTCAAACGGTAAGCGCTAATGTTCATTGGTTGCAGAAATTCTAATTGTAAGATTTCACCGGGGTGGATGTAAGTCATAGCGGTTTTTTATAAGGATAATATAAAAGTATTTTCCTTCGTTATATTTGGGATAACCGATGAAAGCAATTAAAGTGATGGGAAATATTGATGAAGACGGACAACTTACTTTGGATAAACCTTTAACTACGGATAAAAATAGTCGGGTTGAAGTGATTGTCTTGATTCGGGAAGAGGTCGAAATCGATAAAGACGATACACCGTTAGAGGTTATTAAAGGAGATTTTCGTCAAGCTTGGAGTGAAGCTATGAGTGGACAAACGATTCCTGCTGCTGAGATTTGGGATGGGATAATCAAATAGCTCACCTTAGTTCGGATGCAAATATTTTGGTTACAGGGGGAATTGACGACCAAAAAATAAGCGTATGGGATTTGATTACGGGTCAATTAATTCGTTGTTGGATGTTTGCACCTGATGAGTTTCTGCACGGAATGTCAAATACTGTTGAATCTCTTGCTGTAGGTGCTGATAACAGGATTTTAGTTAGCGGTGGTAGATTGATTCAGGTATGGGATTTACCAACGGGACGTAAAATTCGTACTTTAAGAGCTACAGGTGCTATTTGCAATACTATCAGCCCGGATGGGACAAAATTAATTACTCACGGAAGTGGAAGAACCCCTACAACTATTGTTTGGGATTTGCATCGGGGGAAAAAAATTTATCAGCGTACTAAAGAGTATTATTCTCTTCTATCTTTTGTAATCAGCCCGGATAGTAAAACTTTTATTGGGGGAGATAACATTGATAATAATATCGTTATCAAAATCTGGGATTTGAACACGGGTGAAACGTTAAAAACAATAGAAAACCAAGGAGCTATTCGAGTACAAAGGTTTGCAATTAGTCCAAATGGTTTACTGATTGTAGGAGCTGGTTATGATGGGATAAAAATTTGGGAAATCAAGACCGGTAAACAAGTTCAAAGGGTAGATAAATTTAAAAACGTAAGATTTCATAATCACCTTGATTATGTTCGTAATGCTGTGTTTAGCACTGATAGTAATATGCTATTGAGTAGTGGTAGTGATGATAGTATTCAAGTATGGAATGTAAAAACTGGTAAAAACATTTATACTTTTCCAGAAAAATTATTGTTCACCTCAGTTTTAGTCAGTTTAGATGGTCAAACTATAGTTGGTCATTCTGGTAATAAGGTTAAAGTTTGGAAAAATGTGAGTAGTTAATATGAATTCCGTAGTCCGTAGGTTGGGTTGTTAGCGTAAGCGTTGCGAAGCCATACGAAGAGAAACCCAACATAACCCTCTCCTAAAAAACCAAAACGTTGATGTTGGGTTAAAGGTGTATTTCAATTTTTAGCTAATCGTGATGAATTTTTTTACCTTTAACCCAACCTACAATTTTATACATTTTTATCTCAGTCCATTTCAATGGACTTTTGCTATTAGCCAGGGGTTTGCAACCCCTGGTGGACTAGGTTAATTTGAAGAAGAGCAATTCTACACCATCGTAAGTAAAAGGAATAATTTAAGATGTTGGGTTAAAAGCGGATTTTCACGTTTCGTTAATTATCAATTTCTTTCTGTGCTTTTAACCCAACCTACCAATTACCAATTCTTGTGGGGTGGGCATCCCTGCCCGCCAAATGTTTCTTATCAAAATGAAATATGTTATCTAAAACCAAAAGGTTGATGTTGGGTTAAAAGCGGATTTTCAGGTTTGGTCAATTATCAATTGCTTTTTGTGCTTTTAACTTTAGAGGTAATCAGTTAGGGGGTAGGTTGGTGTTGCTCAATGTTTGGCGCTAAAGCGCAACTACGAACGAATTACGAACGAACTTAAGACTTCAACTGGTGGTTTCATTAATGAAGGCAAGAAATTCACAATTTGAGGAAATACAATTATCAATCCCAATACCAACAACTGAATCAAAATAAATGGAATTACACCACGATAAATATCTACTGTAGTCACTTCTTTTGGTGTAACGCTGCGTAAATAAAATAATGCAAATCCAAAGGGTGGTGTTAAAAATGAGGTTTGTAAATTTGCTCCTAACACTACTCCGTACCAAACTAAATCAATGCCAAACTGTTGCGCTACGGGAACAAATAACGGTATGACGATAAAAGCAATCTCAAAAAAGTCTATGAAGAAGCCTAATAGCAATACTACTGCCATGCTGACTATCATAAATCCTACTTGACCGCCGGGAATATTACTTAAAACATTTTGCATGAATATTCCACCGTTCAAGCCTTTAAATACCAGTGCAAAAGCAGTTGAACCAATTAAGATAAACATTACCATGCTAGTAATTCGCATGGTGGCGTTACAAACTTGACTCAAAGTTTTTAAAGTTAATTTACGATATATAGCAGCAAGAATTATCGTGGCTACACAACCTACTGCTCCGGCTTCTGTAGGAGTTGCGAATCCAAAAAATATGCTTCCTAATACTAATAATATTAATGCTAAAGGCGGTAGCATTACCTGAATAATCTTTAATATTAATGCTTGTACGCCAATATTTCTGACTTCGGGAGGTAACGGTGGAGCAATTTCTGGTTTCAAAAACGCGATTATCAATACGTATAAAGCGAAAGCACCTGCCATCATCAAACCGGGAATTATCGAACCAATAAATAAATCTCCGACCGATATCCCTAACTGGTCTGCAAGTACTATCAATACTACCGATGGGGGAATTATCTGTCCCAAGGTTCCCGATGCTGCAATTACTCCAGTGGCTAATTTTTTATCGTAACCGTAGCGCAACATAATTGGTAATGATATCAAACCCATTGCGATGACGGTAGCTGCTACAACTCCGGTAGTTGCTGCGAGTAAAGCACCCACAATCACCACTGCTAAAGCCAAACCTCCCCTGATTCTTCCCAGGAGAATTCCCATTGTTTCTAAAAGACGTTCGGCTATACCGGTTTTTTCCAGCATCGAACCCATGAAGATAAAGTAGGGAATTGCTAGGAGGGTATAGTTCTTCATGATGTCGAAAATCCGCGATGGCATTAACCCGAATAAATTCAGGTCAGTTACTCCCAATGCAGTTCCAATTAAAGCGAAAATAATCGAAACTCCACCCAGAGAAAATGCTACCGGATACCCCAGGGATAACAAAGCTAAAGCAGCAGCAAACATTAATGGTCCTAACCAATCAATCATTACTGTTTTCCTCCTGGGGTTGTAAATAACCTTTATAAATTGCGATGTTTTTAATGATTTTGGAAATTCCCTGCAATATCAGCAGTGCGAAAGAAATGATAATTACGGTTTTGATGGGATATCTCGGTAAACCATCTGGGTCGGGAGAATTTTCTAAAATTGACCAGGAGTTAAAAACATATCCCCAGGAAAAGAAGATAATCAAACCGCAAAACGGAATTAAAAACAATACTGTACCGATAATTTCTATAAGTGCTTTACGACGGGGATTCCATTTACTGTAAAATACATCAACCCGCACGTGTTCGTTATGTTTGAGCGCATAAGCAGCAGCAAAGAAAAATATTAAATCAAAAATGTACCATTGAGCTTCAATATAAGCATTGGAACTCAAATTAGCTCCAATTAACCTTCCTAAATATCTACCAACAACATTCCATCCACCCACAACTACCAATACTAATACCAGCCAAGTGGTAATTTTACCGATAATTTCGTTGAAAGCATCGATGATTCGCGATATTTTTAAAAGTTTCTCCAAAACCCCATCCTTAAACGACCTTCGTTAAAGTAGTTTACATCTCTGAGGGGAAAAAGTTGTGTTAAGCAGTTATCAGTTAACAGTTATCAGTGAACAGTTAAAATTCAATAAGTTCAATTTTATGACCATCGGGGTCTACAATTACTGCACGTTTTCCCCAAGAAGAATTTTTCGGTGGTGATATTATATCTGTTTCAATTGCTTGTAATTCTTCTATAGTCTTATCTACGGAAGAAACGCGGAAACCCAAACGAACTGCTGAAGTATCTATATTATTATTGTTGCTCGGATAGATTTCAAATACTATTCCTGACAACATTGCACAAAGATGTTTTTCACCGTTACCATGTTGCTCGCAGACAAAATTGATTCCTAATCTCTCGTAAAATTTCTTGCTTATTTCTAAATCTTTGACGCGAATTACTATAAGGTTTAAAGCTATTGGATTCAATATCAACCTCTATTATGAATAATGACACAAATTAACTTTTACGAATCAATTGCCAAAGCTGCACTCAATCAATATGGTCTAGTTGATGAAAAAATTAAATTTTTAGGTCATAGCGAAAACGTCACCTTTTATATCGAAGCTCCAGCAGAAACATTCCTCTTTCGTATTCATCAACCAGTTTCCGTATCACACGATAATATATGGCAAAAACCAGATATTATCAAATCGGAACTTTTATGGCTTGCTGCTTTATCTAAAGATATTGATGTAGTAGTCCAAGAACCAATCCAAAATCAAAAAGGTGAATGGGTAACTCAAGTTTCAGCAGATAATAGCCAAGATATTTTTTATTGTTCGCTTCTACATTGGATTGATGGCAATATTTCCGAAACTCGAAGAACATCACAGCAAGCTTATCAACTTGGCTCAATAATAGCTCAACTACATCAACACAGCAGTCAATGGGAATTACCACACAATTTCCACCGTCCGATATTTGATGAAAATCATTTCCATATAATGCTTGAAGCACTTTACCCAGCAGTTTCCAATGGTTTAATTTCCCATGAAAATTACCAACTACTTACAACAGCAACTCAGAAAATTGAAAATATGATGAAAACATTGGAAAGAGGACAAAATTGGGGGTTAATTCATGCTGACCTACACGAAGGCAATTATCTATTTCACAACAAAGAAATTCGACCAATTGATTTTTCTCGCTGTGGCTTTGGATATTATCTTTACGATATTGCTCAATCCCTTGACCATCTACTTCCTGAAGTCAGAAATTCATTTTTTGAAGGTTATCAAACTATTCGTAATTTACCCGAAAATTATCTACAAATAATAGAAGGATTTTCCATCATGGCATCGATAGAGGTTTTCGCGTTTCATGTCACTAATCCTAACGAACATGAATGGCTTTCCCACACAGTTAAATATGTAGCTCAGAATCACATTCCTAAATTTCTTCAAGGTGAATCTTTCTTACTTGATATCATTTAAAATTGTTTTTCTAATTTGATTAATTATTTCAATTTACGTTGATATTTTATAATCCTTAAAATTGAAAACAAGCAGTACACATCCAAATATGATTATATACAGAAAAAACGCCTCCATAAAAAGTGATTTATATTACGTCCTAAAAACAACGTAATTGCGTTGAATAATTGATAATATTCGCATTATTAATGATTTTGTTTGCAATAAGCTGCTTTTTTGTTAATTATTATTGCTAAATACTGAAATTTTTCTTGGTTCAAATGTCGATTTGTAACTTTTTATCCGTAATTAGGGTATTTTAGATAACTACAAAAATATTGAAACCGTATTTAAACTGAAAAAAATAGAATATAAATTAAAATTGCATTCGTCAAAATTGCATCAGATGATTTGATTGTGGAATTAGATTTAGATTTTTAAAGATGCGCTATTTCTCCAGTATTTTATTTGACTCTAAAGGCTAAAAACCAGTAATTATATTGAGATAAACTCTGGGATTATATAAATTGTGCTTGTAAAAATTACTGCTGGTTAGTCGAATATAAAATTTAAAAGTTTGAAAATGACGATTGAAATTTTAGAGTTAACGATATCCGATTACGACGATGCTATTGCTTTGTGGAAGAGTTGTACTGGTATGGCTATACGGGATGCGGATTCAAGAGAAAATATAGAACGGTATTTAAATCGAAATCGAGGTCTGAGTTTCAAAGCGGTTAAAAGTGAAAAGCTTGTTGGTACAATACTTTGCGGACATGATGGTCGTCGCGGTTATATCAATCATCTGGCTGTTTCAATAAATTATAGAAATCAAGGAATTGCTAGAAAACTTGTGGAAACCAGCCTTTGTGAATTAAGAAAACAAGGAATCGAGAAGTGTCATTTGTTTGTATTCTTGGAAAATATCGAAGCGAAGAAGTTTTGGGAAAGGTTAGGTTGGAAGGTAAGGGAAGAAATTAATATGATGTCGTTGAATATTTCTGATTCTGTAAATCCTTAAAGCTATATTTTGTAACGAGAGTATATGGATTACTCTCGAAAATCAGGCTATAACGTATTGGTGAATACTATAGCTGCATCCGTAAATGAAGTCTGGTTTAATATTTAAGGGACTACTATTAACTACATTAATCGCTGTCAGCGGAATTTGTTTGAAACTATTTCATGATAACAAAGTAAAGCAGGCGAAAAGGACTGAATTTTGCCAGAAATCCAAGCCTTTAAATAAGGTAAAAGCCAAAAATTACGATAAAAGCGGAGTCAAACAGCGCGAGGGACCGGAAGTGAAAGTCGATGGAGGAACCTTTTACCGGCAAGTGTCTTTTAAATCCAAGCCCGTTGTTTCTGTAGTTATATTTCCGGAAGCGTTGGATATTAACAAATGGGCGAAGATTCCGCAATCGGCAATTCAATATCTTGGTAAGGGGGGAAATAGTGATAGTTTACAAGAATGGTTGAGTCCAGATTATTTTTACTTACTTGAAGTTCCCAGCGATGCAAAGGGTTTAGCTTTTGGTAGGCTCTGCTATAAAAATGGTGACGTTACAGTTTACTCAATTAGAAATTGGAAACAGTTAGAAGACAATAAAATATCTATCAACGGTAAAATTCATCTTGAACACACTACTCCCTTACCCAAAATCAATCCCGCTCATATTTTGGTAAATACATCGAGCAATCAAAAAGATAGTTTAGGGGATGCGGCAGAGGTTTATTTCACAAAACAAAAAGTTAGGATTCCGCAGAAGAAATGATAATCAATTTAGAGGGTTGTCAAGATTGCTTTAAAAGATTGTATCTAAAATTAATATGACTGATTTTATATTAGTAGCTTGGGTAGAGTCTTGATAATATAGGATTACTATTACCTTAAATCAAATATCGATTCATCAGGAACAAAATCCTCAGCATCAAAATAGTATCTTCCTTGAGATTGAATGATTCTTTCAAATAGTTGTGGAATTCCTTTTGCTATTACTTTGGTTGATTCCGGTTTTAATATCCAACTTTTACCATCAATCACACTATCATCTTCAACTAAAAAAGGTTCACCAACAACAATCCACCATTCATCCCAACTTTGATAATTTTCAGTTCCAAAATCACCGCTATCTATATCTACATCTCCAAAACAAATACAGCGATTGTCTTTTAAATTGATAAAACTAGTAAAATATTGATTAAATTCAATAATTTCACATAAATCATATTCTTGAAGAGTTCTAATATTCCAAGGATGTTCGGTATCGGTAAATAAATTTCCACCATCGAATTTTTCTAAAAGTTGAATTAATTCTGCTGGTAATTCGTGACAATGAGAACCTTCTTCAAATAGCCAATCAGTAGGAGAATTAACTTGATGTTCTGTTTCTAATTGATTCAAAATCCTGACAAAATCATCTTGTTCTCTAACTCCCCAACCAATCTCGGGATGAAGACAACCATTTTCTTTATTTTGACCGACTCCGATAAAACCAGCTATCAATTCTAATTGTGATTCACCTTGATGAGTGTTTAAGATAAACGAAGCTTGAGAAATTCCTGTGGGAAACATTCGTGGTGGAATTCCGTGATTAATCGTCAGTTCTTCTCGTGGTGTTTCCAAAATCGGATTTTTATATGTAGGAGAATTGGTAATCCCATCTTTTATATAGGGAAACAAATCCGCTAACCACCCGGTAATCACCTCTCCCCCATACATTGATTGTGGTTTACAGATGTGTTTCCAAAACTCCAAATCTGGTTTACCAGCAACCGTTTCAACAATTCCGTTACAAATTGGTATTAATCTTTTAGTCCACCAATCCAAATCATATTGAGCGATAATTTCTACCCGTTCCCGAATCTTCTTCCAATCATCAACGGTTCCTCGTACAGTAATCCAGGGAATACCGCAAATAGCATATAATCGATAATCAAAATACTGCTTTAAAGCATCCATCATCACAACTTGACTAGCTGTCCGAATAATCGGAGTAGTTGTACTAAAATCACGAACCATCAAATCAGCAATATCAGCTTTGACATTTTCATCAATCTGCTTCGACCATAATTCCACAGCTTTCTGCCAATCTTGATTATCTAAAAGTCGTTCCAGAACAACTTTTAATTCTCTCTTGCTCGAATGATTCACGAATTGATATCGAAACCGTTCTGCATTATTATTAATATGTTGAGCAAAACCTTGAGCGATGGTCATCCAGAAAGCATCGGGAGTAATTAATAAAGGACGATGCTCTGCAAAAGCTTGATGAACAGCAGCTACGAAAGAGTTTAAATTCAACGTATCTTCAAAATAATTTTCACAACTTTGCGCGATAACTTGAAAATTATCATCGTGACTAAAAGCAATTAAACTCGATTCTAATCTTTTTTCTAACTGTTGAAAACAACTTTGTAGGGGTAAAAGGTTTTTAAAAACTTCTATATCATCAACTTTAAAACATATTTCATCGTTATTTTGATGCAATATTGATGCGATTTGATTCATAAAATTACCCTGAAAGATAAAGGATTTTATTATAGCTCTAATTTATTCAATTGTAGGGTGCGTTATCGCTGTCTTCGTAACGCACCATTCTATGAAGATTTAGGTGCGTTAGACTAAAGTCGTAACACACCCTACAAATACTCGAAATATGAAAATAAATATTAAAAAGCAAGAATCTGATAGATTTTAATTTATCTTGTCAACTACTTTTGAGGAATCTAATTAAATAAATACCTCGAAGAAATTAACAAATGCATCAAGATGAATATTGGCAAGCTGTAATCACAAGAAATCGTAGCTATGACGGTAAGTTTGTTTATGGTGTTATATCAACAAAAATATATTGTCATCCATCTTGTCCGTCTCGGAAACCACGACGGGATAAAGTTGTATTCTTTTCACAAATAATCGAAGCTGAAAATCAAGGATTCCGAGCTTGTAAACGCTGTTTTTCTGAAAATAAATTGGAAAAATCACATTTAAAATTAATTCAACAAATATGTAATTTTATCAAGGAAGAAGTTGATAAACCCCATAGTCTTAAAGAATTAGCAAATAAATTTTATATTAGTCAATATCATTTACAACGTACTTTTAAAAAGATTGTTGGTATTACACCACATCAATATGCTGAAGCATTACGTTTGGAAAACCTTAAAAATCAACTTCGTCAGGGCGAAAAAATTGTTAATGCTGTTTATGAATCCGGATATAATTCCAGCAGTAGTTTATATCAATCTTCTACATCAAATTTAGGAATGACACCCGATACTTATAGAAAAGGGGGTAAAAATATGATTATCAATTATACGATTGTTCCCTGTTCGATGGGTTATTTATTGGTAGCGACGACGGAACAAGGAATCTGTAGCGTTAAATTGGGAGATACAAAAGAAGAATTAGAAAGTGTTTTGTATCAAGATTTTTATCAAGCAGAATTAATTTTTGATAGCGAAACTCATCAAAATTGGATTAAATCAATTCTTAATTTTATCGATGGAAATGAACCACATATTGATTTACCTTTGGATATTCGAGGAACTGCTTTTCAAAAACAGGTTTGGGAAGCTTTAAAAAAAATTCCTTATGGTGAAACCTGTACTTATAAAGATATAGCGAATCAAATTTATAAACCGCAATCAGTTCGTGCTGTTGGAAATGCTTGTGGTGCTAATCCAGTTGCTTTAATTGTACCCTGTCACCGAGTAGTTAAAAATGATGGTGGTCTTGGTGGTTATCGTTGGGGAATTGAACGGAAAAAGAAGTTATTAAATCAAGAATCAGTTGATAAATAAAGAGGAGCGAAAATGAATAATAAAAATTTTCCAGCGCTTAATAAAGCTATGGAATTGGCACAAAATTACTTAAATAAATTAGATGAATATCCGGTA
Organism: Cyanobacteria bacterium J06621_15; assembly: GCA_038525335.1. Lineage (GTDB taxonomy): Bacteria > Cyanobacteriota > Cyanobacteriia > Cyanobacteriales > Nostocaceae > Rivularia. The sequence goes on from JBCBHT010000014.1 coordinate 20,045, forward strand.
GGAGCATTAGCTAGTGTAGATGAATTGCGCTCTCGATTAAATATAGAATTACCTGAAATAGGACAAGACCCATTAACTATTATTGAGCATCTTGCCGATGCGACGAAAGATGGTCTTGTGGGTTCTGCTGGTGGGAGATTCTTTGCTTGGGTTATTGGTGGTTCTCTCGAATCTGCTTTAGCGGCTGATTGGCTGACTTCTACCTGGGACCAAAATGCTGCTTTATACGCTTGCAGTCCTGCTGCATCCGTGGCTGAAGAATTAGCTGGTGCTTGGCTTAAGGATATACTAAGGTTGCCAGAATCAGCTTCCTTTGCATTTACTACAGGATGTCAGATGGCTCATTTAACCTGTTTAGCTGCTGCTCGTCATGCAGTTTTAAAAGCTTTAAATTGGGACATTGAAAGAAAGGGTTTGTGTGGAAGTCCAAATATAAAAGTGATAACAAGCGACCAACGTCATGGTTCTATTGACCGAGCTGTTCGTCTGTTGGGTTTAGGTTCGGATTCGTTGATTGATGTCAAAACAGACGCAAATGGACGAATTGAATCTACAGCTTTTGAAGATGCTTTGAGCGCTTGTAACAGACCTGCTATTGCGGTTCTGAATGCAGGTGACCTCAATATTGCAGCTTTTGATGATTTTCAAAAGCTGATTCCGATTGCAAAAGGTTATGGAGCTTGGGTTCATATCGATGGTGCATTTGGCTTAATGGCTCGTGCTAGCAGCTCTATGGATTTTTTGCTGGAAGGGGTGGAATTAGCCGATAGTTGGGCTACAGACGGACATAAATGGTTAAATATCCCCTTTGATTGTGGATTTGCAATTGTACGCGATTCAGATTCCCATCGAATTAGCATGACTGGTAAGGGAAATTATATTACCGCTTCTGATAACAGTCGCGACCAGATAGACTGGAATCCTGAATGGTCGAGACGTGGAAGGGGTTTTCCCGTTTATGCTGCACTTTTGGAACTGGGACGAAATGGACTGGAGAATTTAATTGACCGTTGTTGTTTTCATGCTAAAGAACTTGTAGATGGACTCGGTAATCTTCCGAATACGGAAATATTGTGGAAACCAGTATTAAATCAAGGATTGGTAAGATTTATAGACATGAATTCTAATAAGCAAGAAGACTGCGATAAATTAACTGATAATGTGATTTTAGAAGTCAATCGCACGGGTGAAGCATTTTTTAGCGGTACCACATGGAAAGGAATGCGTGCTATGCGTATCAGCGTGATAAATTGGCGTACCACAAGTCAAGATGTTATTCGTGCTGTAAATGCAGTCAATTCAGCAGTTAATAAATTTATTTAATAATATAAGTGGCGACAATTCTTGATTTTGCTGTGAATATCCGCTGTTTTATCCCATAGGATTCAATTACTTTGAAACCCTGTAATAGGTAATTGCATAAGGATTTGATATTCTACAAACCAAGCTGATTAATATTCGATTATTCCTTTAATTGAAGCTACTGGATATTGTTTTATACGGGGTATTTTATGAAAATTTCGGATGTTATAAAACTGATTATTATATAAACTTATGAAAATCCATGACTATGCAAGAAAAGGAAATACAAAAGCAGTTTCTGATTTAATTAATCAAGGTGTTTATGTCGATTGTGTAGATAAAAATAATTCGTATCAAACACCGTTGATGATAGCGGTAAGTAATCCGGATGTTGATATAGATATGGTACGTTTTCTGGTTGATAATGGAGCCGATATTGACGCTGTGGGAGGAGAATATAAAAGTACGGTAATAGATTTAGCAATTCAAGCAGGAAGTGTAGATAAAATCAGATTTTTATTAGATGCAGGTGTTGATATTAATTATCGAAATTCTGATGGTTATGATGTTTTAATCAACGCCATGTATGGTAGAGATATTAAACAAGATAAAAATCTATTATTCATTTTAAATTTACTTGTTGAAAAAGGCGTGGAAGTAAATGGTGTAAGTAATTATGGAGAATCTGCTCTTAAAGTAGCTTATCGTCATGGCAGATTTGATGCTGTTAAATTGTTATTGGATGCTGGTGCTGATGAAATTCAATTACACTGGACATATTTAATCGAAACGATTGCTTTTGGAACTGTAGAAGAAATAAAAATATTACTTGAAGCAGGTGCTGATATTTATCATCTTGATTGCTTTAGCAGAAATGCTTTCTTTTTAAGTTTAGAAACTGGTGATTTAGAAAAGGCTAAAATTTTATTCTCTTTTACACCAAGTCGCGATGATTCTTCATTTTGGTGGAAATCTCCTCTCTTCTACCCAATAAAATATAATTATGCTGAAATTTTGGAATGGTTAATCTTAGAAGAATTTGATATTGAAGCAACGGATGAATATGAAAATACACCTTTAATGGAAGCTGCTGAATATGGTGCTACAGATTGTGTGAGAATTTTACTTGAAGCAGGTGCTGATATAAATAAGGTCGATAATTTGCATGAAAATGCAATAAAAAAAGCAGCTAATTTAGAAATTGTCAAAATGCTTCTTTCTGGAAGCGAGGATTTGAGCGATATTAGTAATGAGATGCGAATATTGCTGTTAGGTGTTGCTGATGAAGAATCAATTGAAGAAATAAAGCATACAAAAGATAAAACAAAGAAATTTTCTCGATTTGGAATCAGAAATCCAGAAATCATCGAAAATGAATTTTGGGACTGTATGATTCGTAGTGAAGTTAATGCTTATACTGCTAGAAGTGATGATGATAGTCTTTTTGATAATGCTCCTATATGGTGCTATCAAAGATTCGGAAGAACAACTACAATATTACCCGACGGTCGAATCATAGAAATTGCTGGAGAACACGAGGATTTCTACGACCCAGATTTTTGTATATATAACGATGTAGTTGTGTTTGATGGTAAAGGGAATTTTCAAATCTATGGTTATCCCGAAGAAGTTTTTCCTCCTACCGATTTCCACTCAGCAACTTTAGTAGACAACTACGTTTATATTATCGGAAGCTTGGGTTACATAAATCAAAGATACAAGAATGAAACTCCAGTTTATCGATTAGATTGTCATACATTTAAAATCGAAAAAATCGAAACTACTGGAAATAAACCCGGATGGATAAGCGGACACAAAGCTAAATTTCAATCTCCATCCCAGATTTTGATTAGTGGTGGTCAATTATGGAAAATAGTTAATGATAAAAATAATTTGATTGATAATACTTTAGATTACATTTTAAATTTAAATACGTTTGAATGGAATTGTATTGATTCTTGAATTTTGGTTTTAGAGTCTTGATGTTATTTTCTAATTTTGAATTTTACATACAAGCTAAATACAACCTACAATATGGGAGACGTAGCACTGCTACGTCTCTACATTAGTTATTTGTGTGAATTAAATTAATTGTATTGCTTCTCCTCTCACAACTCCGATAATTACAGCTTCGGGATAACCTAACTCCTTTAACCTTTGTAAAGTGCGATCGCAATTTTCCGAACTAACCGAAGCGAGTAATCCCCCCGAAGTTTGCGGGTCGAATATTAGCGGATAATTGCAATTTAATTCAAAATCTTGATTATTCGTAATATAACTCGAAGCTTGTAAATTTTCTGGATAAAGCGAACTAAAAATTCCCTTTGCTGAAATTTCCCTCGCTCCATCCAAAATCGGAATTTTAGATAACTCTAACTCAACTCCAATTTTAGAAGCTTTGACCATTTCCGATAAATGCCCAATTAAACCGAAACCAGTAATATCAGTACAAGCAGTTGCTCCAAATTCCAAAAAACATTGAGCAGCAGCTTGATTTGATAACAACATCGATTTTACAGCATTATCAATCCAACTTCCTTTAACCTGAAAACGCATTTCACCAGCAAATAAAACCCCCGTACCCAATGCTTTAGTTAAAATTAAAACGTCATTTTCCTGCATTCCACCCTTACGTAAAAGCTGCTGCTCATCAGCTAAACCATTGCAAGATAAACCAAAAGCCAACTTTTCACCTTGAATAGTATGTCCCCCAATCAAAGATACTCGTGCTTGATTTAACTGCTTAACCGCACCAGATAATAACTGAAATAAAGTTTCCTCAACTGTGGAACTTTTTCCATAGGGGATAGTAGCTAAAGCTAAAACGCTGGTCGGAATCGCACCCATTGCAAAAATATCGCTCAAACAATGATTAACAGCAATTTGTGCAAAAATATAGGGGTCATTAATTAAACTGGTAAAATAATCAATCGTTTGTACCATCACCTTACCAGTCGGTACCTTCACCACAGCAGCATCATCAGTCGAATTCAACCCGATAACAATATCTTCGCTTTCACTAACTTGTGATTCTTTAATCCTAGTTAAAACTTTTTCCAAAACATTACCACCAACCTTAGAACCACATCCGGAACAAGGAAGAGAGTTAGGAGTTAGGAATTTTGAAGTTCTTCCCATCTCCTTGTCCCCAAGCTTACTAAACCGTTCCATAAACTGTCGGTCAATCGAATCCTTCCATTTCCACAACAACTTACTTGGTGGTAAAGTCAACCACCCACGAGTAGCCAATGCTTTCCCATCTCCAGTACCGATTAAACTTAAGTAATCTTTCTGTGGTACATAATTTTTGAGATTTTTTCCTAGCAAACTGCGTCTCAAATTCTCAAATAACGGTTTTCCCTGACGAACAGCAAATACACCAGCTTTAGGACGGGGATGATTTTTCATTGTCGCAATATCACCAGCAGCAAATACCTGTGGGTGCGATAATGACTGTAAATTATCGTTTACTAAAATAAATCCCCGCTCATCGGTAGCAATTCCCGTGGATTCCAACCATTTTGGTGCAGATGCTTGCGTTACCCAGAATATATAATTGCATTCAACCTGTAAACCAGATTCGCATACTACATTCGATACCTGTATATCTTCTTGTCGTGCAACTTTGCATACTGTCTCACCCAAATGCAACTTTACACCGCGCTCAATTAATATTCTATGCAACAAATTTCCCAACAAAGAATTAGCATTGGGCATTAATTGATTATCTCTTCCAAATAAATGAATTTCCAAATTGGGATGATACTTCTTCAAATTTCCCTGCATCGACAGTGCTAATTCAACACCACCAGCACCACCACCAACAATTCCAATATTTACAGCTTTTCGAGGATTTTCTTTAATTTTCTCAACCAATTCATACCAATTTTGCAGCAAATTTCCTACAGGTTTAGCTGGAATCGCATATTTTGTAGCACCAGGTACAGAAATTGTTGCTGGAGTAGAACCGATATCAATCGACAACAAATCAAAACCGACATCCGGACGATTAGCACAAATAACTCGATTATTTTCTAAATCAATACCGGTCACAGAATCTATATACAGCTGTGCTTGAGAAAAACTTGCTAGCTTCCGCAAATCGATATGGCACTGATTACGAGTATAAAAACTAGCAATATGTCCCGGCAGCATTCCCGAATAAGGAGTATCGCTAGAATTCGTAATCAAAGTGATTTTAACACCTGGTAAAGCATTCATAGCAAATGTTTTCAGCACGATGACATGAGAATGTCCTCCACCAAGCAACACCAAATTTTTATTGATATCCTGTATATTTTGCTGCATTAAGTGACTTGTGTTTTAGATTTTGAATTAGAAATTAAGAGTTTGAGAACAATAAATAAATTATCTTCTTGTCGCTCAATATTCAATCTCTTACTTGCTGCTACCACTTCTTATGTTTATTTAATGAAATACAATTTTTTTGGCTAAGAGAATACATATATATAACATTCAAATGCTTATTGTAGTAAATATAAAACTATAGTGTGGCATAAATATGTACTTTATAAAACAAAATGAAAACATAAATATAAAAACATAATTTGTGAGCAAAACTTTGCGATTCGATATTTTTTCAAGAGTCAAAACACAGCAATAATGATTTATAAAAGAACAAATGATTAATAGAATTCTGAAAGTAGCTGCATATAAAATATATCAACCTGACTTAGAAAAAAGATTAATTGCTATTGACCAATTGGCTCAAATAGTTGAAGAACATCCAGAACTTTATGATGATGTAATTCAAATAATTAGTAGATTTATCAAAAAAAGTCGCTCATCTAAATTATTAAAAAAATATGAAGACAATATTATAAGTGAAATTAATATTGATATTCAAAATGCTTTAAAAATCATAAGTAGTCCGGATATAGATGAATCCTTGCGTAGAGTAAAGGTGGACTTAAGCTATATCGATATTAGAGGTGCAGACCTCCATGGTGCAAATTTGAGAAAAATTAATTTACAACAATCAATTCTTTACCAAGTAAACTTTACTGATGCAATACTAGAGAGTGCGAATTTAAATGGTGCAGTATTAAGTGCAGCTAATTTACAGGGAGCAAATCTTGTTTCAGTTAACTTATCTGGTGCTATATTGAATGCAGCAAATCTGTGTGAAGCAAATCTTACTCATGCCGATTTGCGTTGTGCTAACTTATTTTTAGCTAATTTACAGGGAGCAAATCTGTGGGGTGCTAATTTAGATGGGGCTAATTTAAGAGAAGTCAATTTTTGCAGTAATTAGACAACTCATAAAGCTCCCGCATTAGTTCAAAACAGTTCAAAACTAGAAAAGTAATATTCTATTTGCTATGAAAAGGCGGTGCTTTTAGGTCGCTATCTAAAATATATCTACGTAATTTTACCGTGCCGTAGAATATAAATGGGGCATTATATTAGAAACAATCAGCAAGCTTCTACCAGCTTTACAGATTGCAACTGCAACTTTCGACAGATATTGCATTTTTTAAGTAAATGGTATACTCTTTAATCCCAATCATTTCGGTAAGAATTCTGTGTTGTGAGGAATACTAATTCTATGTCTGCTAAAAAGACAGACGCATTAACGAATTGGTTAATAGGAATAACAATCTTTTTTTCTGTTTCACCAATTCTAATTTTCACAGCGATTTCAAAAATAGAAGGATTGTCAAATGAAGAAAGAATCGAATACAAAAGTCAAGGCTTAATGACTTCTGCCGGATTGTTTCTTGGATTGGCAATTATTATCAATGCTTATTATGGAGCAAAGCGTGCTGAATTATTAGAAAAAACCTTGTTAGCGGCTCAAAAAGATAATAGGATAAATCAAAAAAATATAGAAATCAACGAACAAAAGCTGCTAGCAGAACGCTTAATGAGCGCAATAAGTCAACTTGGACATGAAAGCGTTGCAACTCGTACCGGGGCTGTTTATGTTTTAGAAAGAGTTGCTCAAGACTCCGAACAGGAGTACTGGACAATTATAGAAATTCTTACAGCTTTTGTGAGAGAGAATGGCGTTAATCCAAAGTTTACAAAATTAAAGGCAAGCACTCAACAAACAATAAAAGTTCCTACAGATATTCAAGCAGCACTAACCGTAATTGGTAGACGAGACATAAGTAAAGACCCCAAAGATAAAAGAATTGACTTGAGAAACGCTCAACTAAGGGGAGTAGACTTAAGTAATGCGAACCTACAAAGAGCAGATTTAAGCAATGCTGACTTGTGTGGAGCTTGTTTACAAGGTACCGACCTTCTGAGAGCTAACCTTGATGGTGCTTTACTCTCGCAATCCAATCTTTATCAAGTGAACCTGCAAGAAGCAACCCTCCGGGGAGCGAATCTAGCATTTTCAATTGCTAATAAAGGTTTATTCTACGGTGCGAATCTTCGAGATGCTAATCTTCATGGAGCTTCGTTACGTGGAGCTAATTTGATGGGGGCTAATCTTTATAAAGCTAATTTGATGGGGGCTAACCTTAAAGCAGCTAACTTGGGGGGAGCAAAACTATTTCTTGCTAATTTACAGTCAGCAAAACTTGATAAAGCTAAGATGCATGAAACTGGTTTAATTGGAGCTAACTTAAAGCAAGCAAACTTAAATGGAGCCAACTTGCGACAAGCTAATCTTAATGCAGCCAGACTTCAACATGCAGAAATCTTTTTTGCTAACTTTGCTGAAACTTCCTTAAGAGAAGCAGACCTTTCAGGAGCAAACCTGATGGGAACCGATTTTCAAAAGGCTGTTTTGCATGAAACTAACCTTAGTGGTGCTAACTTAACTGCTGCAAACCTCTCTTTAACCGACTGTTACGACGTAAATTTTGAAGGAACAATCCTTAAAGGAGCCAAAAACATGCAACCCCAGTTGCAAAAAATGGCTATGGGTCAATATTAAATCAATCGCTTTCTACCAAAAGCATTCATCTACCACTTTCTCGAAAGTTATTTCACTTTTAATTATTTTTAATTACCAGGGTGCTTGCCACCATTTGTGCTTACCATAAGAAGTAATAAGTAATAATTGTTAATAATCAAAATAATATTAAAAAGCATAACTCTTCATTCCGAACCACTAACCACTAACAACTAACAACTAACAACTAACGACTAACGACTAACAACTAACTCCCTAAAAAGTCATTCCATGTTCGTAATCCCAACATTTATCGTTTTTCCAGGTTCTATTAGTATGCTTGCATTCAGATTCGTTATGAATCCAAGGAATTGATGTAGGGAATATTGCAGCAGGCTTTATAAACAAAGATACTATTGAGTTTACAGTGCAAGAACCACATACTATAAATAAAGCCAGAATAGCAGTACTGAATGCAATTCTGTTAGGAGTCCAAAAACAACGATTTGTAACGGAAGTCGGGATAGTAAAGCGCATATTAATTCCTGTTTTAAAACTTTAAAATTTTGACTTATTCTTTTAAATATTTAAATTTTTTCCTGTTAGTCAATTAATTGATAGAAAACCCCTGAAAGGGAATTGTGTTTGCGCCACAATATGTTTTACAACGGCTATTAAAACTATTTCTTTGACTGTTTAATAATTTTGGCACAACCTTTTCTGTGATTCCAACAGCTTATCAGTGGTTTTTACTAAATATAAACACTTATTATCCTTTTCTTAAAGATTAATTGTAGTGTACTCCACACTTCGGGCTTAGATGTGTTATACCAAAGGTTTTATGTACATACAGCCGAAAAAATACTACTTTTAAAATAATATTGTTTTCTTTTCGGTACATATCAGGATATATCTGCATGATTGACCTCTATACATTCACCACCCCAAACGGACGTAAAGCTTCCGTAATGCTCGAAGAAGTTGAACTTCCTTACAACGTCCACGTAATAGATATTACTAAAGACGACCAGTTCACTCCGGAATACGTAGCGATTAACCCAAATAGTAAAATTCCTGCAATAATTGACCGAGATACCGATACTACAGTATTTGAATCCGGTGCAATACTAATGTACTTAGCCAATAAAACAGGTAGATTATTACCCACCGAGCAAAAAGCCCGTTTTCAAGTCATAGAGTGGTTAATGCTGCAAATGGGTAGCATTGGTCCAATGTTCGGACAATTCAACCACTTTAATCTGCATGCTCCTGAAAAGATTCCCTATGCTATCGAACGCTACAAAAAAGAAACCTTGCGACTCTATGGAGTACTAGATAAACAACTCGCAGACAAAGAATATATTTGTGGTGACTACTCCATAGCCGATGTAGCGACCTTCCCTTGGGTGACAATCTACGAAATCCAAGAAATGACCCTTGATAATCATCCCAACTTAAAACGATGGCACGACACCGTGTCAAATCGTCCAGCAGTACAGCGAGGGATGAAGGTTCCGTAATAAGTAAGAAGTAGGAAGTAGGAAGTAGGAAGTAGGAAGTAAGAAGTAGTAGGTGATGTATAAGAGATAAAAGTTAATGAAAAATCAATTTATCATCTAGCCTAATATCTTTATATAGCAGTTTTCAGTTGGATAGAATACACCCTTCTCCTTGATAAGGAGAGGGGCTGGGGGTGAGGTCTATCGAAGTGTATTTCACTCAACCGAAAAGCGCTATATATCCGTTTGTTTACCTATAACCTCTTACCTCTTACCTATTACCTATTACCCATTACCCATTACCTAATTAAAATATAGGATTACTATTTGATTTTTGTTAGCGGAGCGTGTCCGAAGGACATAACATACGTAGGGTGTGTTGTCGCGTTAGCGGAGCGTGACGTTAGTCATAGCGCAACGCACCATTATATATAGGTTTCGGTGCGTTAGACTAGCGTCGTAACGCACCCTACAAATACCTAATTTTTCATGTCCTATCGGACACGCTGCGCTAACAATATTTAAATCGGATTCCTATATTACTTTTGGATTGATTTAAGTTACCTAACCTGTTTTAACTGATGAAATCATATTGGAAGTTAGAATAAATTAAAAATTAAAAAACTATTAGGTTCTTATCGTTATTTCCCAAATATAGTTACACTCAAAATAAGTTAGCAGTATATATTCTGCAATTAAAGTTATTGGATATTCTAGCTTTCAAGTTAGCTGAAAAGTTTGGATTTATTATCAAATTTTTAATATATTTTGATTAGAAATCCTTAATTTTAACAGTTCAGATTAACCTTCTAATTGAAGAGACAATATACTAATTCAATAAATTCCAAATGCAATGAGTTTTCAAAAAATCCTTGTAACATTAGAACTTTCACCCAGAGACGAATCTGTCTTCTCTGAAGCATTAAGTTTAGCTGAACATATAGGAGCGCAATTAATACTAATCCATTGTTTATCCGACCTTACAGAAATGGCAATGATGTCTCAAACAGGATTGGATAGCGCTTACGGTTCACCGGGAATACCTGCTGCAAGCACTATGTCTCCAGCAATGGTAAATATGGACTTAGTTAAGGAGGCTAGTACAGTTAAGCATCAACAGGTTGAAAAACATTTAGCATCTTATGAGAAACAAGCTGCTGCAAAAGGTGTTGCTGTAGAATATAAATGGTATGAAGCTACAGGAAGCGTTGGTTCTCAGATTTGCCAAATCGCTCAAGATTTGAATGTAGACTTAATTATTTTGGGTCGCAAAGGACATAACGCAATTGCAGAAGCGTTATTAGGTAGTGTGAGCAATCACGTAATGCATCATGCACCATGCGCCATTTTAATCATTCAATAAGTATAGATAATCCTAAACTATCTACCGAAAATTTACATCTAAAGAGTTAATTAATATTTCTTTAACATCTGTCACTCGAATGCTGTTTTCGTAGTTCTCAGCCTGTATTCTATTAAGTGAGTATAAAACGGGATACAGGCAAATCGAATATCACTGCTTTTGATAACTCCAATTATCTTGAGATATTTATCTTACTTCGCGGTTTGCTATACCGATAAATGTTGCAGCTAATTGCGAATGCATTATTTGCTTAAGTCTTCATCATGGCTTATCGATAGCGGTCAAAATTTAGTTAGAGAATATAAATGAAAACAACAATTCCAACTCGGGGACAAAGAGAAAGAGAGCTTTCACAACGCATTCAAGGTTTGTATTCCAATCAATTGGGACACAGACCAACGAAGGTAATTTGTCAACTTTTCGACGATTCCTTAGCGATAGTTATGGAAAACTCAATTACCCCAGCAGAGCAATTGTTAGTTGAACAAGGACAAGAAGAATTAGCAGAACAAGTCCGTTCTGGTTTGGATGATGCAATAGAACCAAATCTTAAAGCCTTAATTGAGGAGATTTTGGAGGTAAAAGTATTAGATATAATGGGTGATGCTACTTTAAAAACTGGTAGAAGCGGTATTGTTGTTGTGCTATCTAATACCCCAGAAGTTCGTAATCCAGACGCAATTCCCAAAGCAAAACCTAAAGCATCAAATGGGAGGAATGGGACTCATTCTCAAAGCGAATAATTTTTACTATAGCTATTGGTAAAAGGAAAGAAAATAAAATTACGAATAAGGTACTTGTATAGTTTTAAAACCTGTTCCAAATTAAAGCTTTCCACCAATGGTTTGTAAGCAATGGTTTATAAAGTAAAATAATTTTTATTTATAAAAATTAAATTCCAACTGTATGAAATAGGTATTGATTATGCATTCTCGAATTTCACGCTCTCAAAATATAGAACCTATCCTGGCTGAACGCATACAGTCTTTATTTATAGACCAATTGGGTCATCAACCAGAAGATGTTTACTGTCGTTTTATAGACAACAAACTAACCATTGTTATTGAAAATGCAATTACCAAACCTGAAAAGCTGTTAATTGCGGCAGGTTATCAAGATATAGTTGAGAAAGCACGAGGTAGTATAGAGCAAATTTTACAGCCAGAATTTAAAAAGATAATTGAGGAAGTTTCAAATTCTCAAGTAAATAATATACTTTTTGCTACTCATCTTGATACTAGTTATGTGAGCATTATTGCTTTATTTGCTGAGAACTATCAGCTTACTTAGACTTGAGAAGTTGATATATTATTTACTCAATATTTACTCAATATTGTGTTTCAAGTTTAAATGACGACAAATTAATTCTTCTATGTCCTCAAGCATGTAAGGCTTGCTAATATAGGCATTAAAACCAGCATCTAAAATACGCTGTTTTTCCTCAGCCCTAGCTAACGCAGTCACTGCAATAACGGGTATATGGCTTGTAGAAACGTCTTGTTTTAAATCATGAAACAAGTCTATACCGTTGGTTTCTGGAAGCATTATATCTAGTAGAATTAAATCAGGCTGGGTTTCTCGTGCAATTTCCAAAGTCTTACTTCCATTAGCTTCGCCAATGAATCTACAGTTTAAAGAATCAACTACGTAATTAATTATTAATAAATTATCTTCATTATCCTCAACTGCTAAGATAAGAGGAATCTCTGAGTTTCGCTGCTGTTTTCCAGATTTGTGAAGTTCCATTTGCATAGTCTGCTCCGTGCATAATCGATTTATATATCTGTCCTCAGCACAGACGAAACCTTCCTCCAGCAGATAGAATTCGCTTTAAGTGGATGAACTGGCTCGTAACTCGCTTTCTATCAGTTTAATAATTCTTTGCTTGCTTCAAAAGGAAAGAAATTATCCAAGCAGATATAATGAGAATACTATATTAAATTATAACCAGAATTCTACCCTTTAAGACAACAAAAGACAACAAACGTAGCTATTTTATTTCAAATACAATTCAAATACAATTTAAGTATAATTCAAATATAATTAAAAAATAATTGTAGTAAGCTGAATTTATAGTTAAATGCTTGTTACCAAATATACTATAATTAGATGTTCAAACTAAATTAAATAAAAACTTTGACCAAATACTCTGACTAAATAATTTAGGGTATTTCACATAAAGTCCAATAATTGTTCAGAGTCGCTATCGCTTCGGTAAACTGAGAGGATTTAACTGGTTTGAGCAAATATCCTGCTACATTTAGATTATAAGCTTCGATTCTATCTTTATCTTCATCAGAAGTGGTCAGTATAATTACCGGTATAGGCTTCAGTTCAGAATCTGCCCTCAGTTCCTGAAGAAATTCTAATCCTCCCATTTTAGGCATATTCAGGTCAAGCAAAATAATTCTTCGCTGTTGAGGAATTTTGGGATAATTATTACTTTCACCTCGCAATATTTTTAAAGCTTCAATTCCGTTAGAAGCAACATAAAGTGGATTTGTGATATTCTTTCTTTTGAATGCCCTTTTGACATTCATCACGTCCACTTCATCATCTTCTACTAACAGCACATTTAAAATTTTTTCCCCCATGACGCTTACCAACTATAATTTCATATAACTAACTTTAATTTTTACTTAGGAAGATTATTTTTATTTAATAATCACTAAATATACATTATTTATTTCTTCTTTTCTACATCTAATAGTAGTAATTCAACAGCAATTGACTTTATCCTTTAGGAATAGATATAAAAGTTTTACTCAGCTTGGATTACCTATGACTTTATATTCCTTACTTAAACCAAGTAAACCGGAAACTTGTACCTTCACCTAGCTGAGATTCTAATGTAATCATTCCTCCGTTTTCTTCAATTATCCTTTTAACTATAGCAAGACCAATACCAGTATTCTCCCGTTTATCTCTCGACTCTAATGTTTGGAATATGACAAAAATTTTATCGTGATATTGTGAAGCAATACCTTTACCATCATCTGCTACTGTAAATTCGTAAAATTTTTCTTGCTCTTGAATAGAAATAGTTACCTTACCATCCGAGCGATTGTGATGTTTTATAGCGTTGCTAATCAAATTACTAAAAACCTGTTGTAAAGGTATTCTTTCGGTAACTAAAGTAGGCATTTCTCCAATTATTTCGATGGTAAAATCTTGTGGAGGAGCAATCGAGTCAATTATTTCTGCTATTAATTGTGCAACCACAACCGTTTCCGGTTCGGTTTTGATTCTTCCGACACGGGAATATTGTAAAAGTCCATTAATTAAAGCTTCCATACGGTATACTCGACCGCGTAGCAAATCCATTTGTTTCTGCGTATCGGGAGTTAACGCTGCTTGTAAATCTTCCTCAATCCACTCAGATAAATTTGCAATAGCTCTTAAAGGTGCTTTCAAATCATGAGAGGTAACGTAAGCAAACTGGTCTAATTCTTTATTACGCTTTTCTAGCTCAGCCGTGGTTTGTAATAATATTAAATTCATTTGAGCTAATTCATCAGCCCTTGCTTCTAGAACAGCTTCCGTTTGTTTGCGTTCGGTAACATCATTTAGGGTACCGTAAACCCCAATATTTTCACTACTGGAATCATGTTCAATTTGAGCATATATTTCCAACCAGCGGAAATTTCCGTTTTTAGTCAGAATGCGGAACTCATATTGAAAAAATTCTGCTTCACCTAAAATAACTGATTCAAATAATTCTTCAGCCTTAGTTTTTTCTTCATCAGCGTATATGATATCTGTAAACGGTTTGAATAAATTTTCTTCTACGCTAAATCCAGTAATCTCATTCCAAGCTGCACTCAAAAATGTCCAAATACCTGTCTTATTTATCTGAAAAATAACTTCTTTAACGCTATTAACTACATTACGATATAACCGCTCGCTTTCAGCTAAAGCTAACTCCATACGTTTACGCTCGCTGAGGTTATTAAAAGCAACACCCATCAAATTATCTGGTAAAGGAAAAGCTGTAACTTCAAAACATGATGTGGGAACACGCTCGTCACCGTAAGAAAATTCTCCTAAATCTTTAGCTTGTTTCGATTTAACGACTTCAGCATAAGCTTCTATAATGTTCACATGGTCTTCACCGAAAACATTAGGAAAACATTCTTCTATGGACTTACCTACGTAATTTTGAATATCTATACCCAACATTTGCGATGCTGCGGGGTTAGTAGTTTTTAACCGAAAACTGGTGATATCATCGATGTTATCCATTTGCCAAATACACAAACCTATTTGGATATTTTCGACAATATCTTCGTAAATTTTAATTTCTGCTTTTGCCGATTGCTCGCTTTCAATTAATTCGTCTTTTCGTCGATTTGACTCTTCTAACTGAGCAGTTCTTCGCATCACTCGCGCTTCTAACTGTTGGTTCAGACGAACAATTTCTGCTTGTGCTGCTTTACGCTGACTAATATCTTGATGAGAACCAACCATACGAATTGCTTCACCGTCTTGATTCCACTGAGCCATTCCGCGAGCTAAAATCCACTTATAGCCACCATCTTTACAAAGCATGCGGAATTCGGCTCGATATTGGGGAGTTTCATGATTTAAGTAAGCTTGCCAAATTGCTTCAGTAGAGTCAATATCTTCTGGATGAACAAGATTTCGCCATCCATCATAGCTATTTTCTACTTCCTCATCTGTAAAACCAAGCATCTCTTTATATTGAGTCGAAAAAAAGGCTTGATTACTAATAATATTCCAATCAAAAATACCGTCCCCCGTACCCAGCAAAGTTAGCTCCCAACGTTCTTCACTTTCTCGCAATCGCGCTTCTGCTTGTTTTCGTTCAGTTATATTAACGCTAGTACTAATAATCCGATAAATTTCACCTTGTTCGTTAAATAAAGGCTTTAAGCTTGTCAACCACCAAGAATCATCATTATTTTCACTAAACCTCAAGCATTCTTCATAAGTTATATTTTCTCTGGTTGACAAGCATTGATTGTAACGTTCTTTAACCGCTAAAGCGAAATTATTAGGGAGGACTTCTTCCGGAGTTTTTCCTTCAATTTGCTTTGAAGTAATACCCATTACTTTTTCGGTAACAGGATTGATACTTTCATAGATAAATTTGCCTTTTTTAGTAGTATCAATCACAAAAATTGCTTCTGTTACTCCTTCATAAATACTGCGGAGAAACTCTTCTTTCCGCTTATTATTTTGAATTTCTTCTCGCAGTTTCTGAGGAGTTGGTAAAGCCAGTATTTGAGGAATTAAATTGATTAAAGCAATTGCAGTTATAAACGACACTACAGCAGTAATAGCTCTAATGTAACCCGATACCCAGTAATCTGGATGCCATAAAGTCCAAATATCTATTAAATGTCCGGTACCGCAAAAAATAATAAAAGCAGCAAACAGGATAAAAATTCCGTTGAAAGGAACGTCCACTCGTTTGCGAAGAATATATATAAGAGTTATAGGAATTGAAAAATAAGATAAAGCAATAACAGTATCGCTGACCAAATGCAGTCCTACTAGCCCAGGTTTCCACAAATAGCAGGTACCGTGAGGCATTAAGGAGGAAGCTAAAAGGTTAACTAAAAACAAAGACATTTTTGATAAAGCAATCAGTATATTATTTACATTTTTCACTCTTTTTAACTATATGCCAAAGTCGTCAAATACGATTACTACCTGTGCAGTTACGGTAAATGAAAATATGATAACTTTTTAAAATAGATAAATTATGAGTCAGATATTAACTTAAGTAAACTTATAATTTGATATTTGAAGATAAATTCAAATAATTAATATACCTATCTACAGGAGGATGAAATACTATTCTTTTAGTAGAGTCTATTTAAGGCTTAAGAGTGATGGGAAGTAGGGCAATTTTTATTTATAAATGAAGTAGGTTAGTTTTCGGATAGTATTTTTAGTTGACCGAGCAAATTAACAGAAACAAGGTTGAATAATGAATCAAATATTTAAGGATGGATAAATGATAATTATGATAAGTGATAGTAATGTGCATGAATTCAGCAAAAGTAAATCAAATAACAATTTTTGGCAAGATAAAAAGGTTGAGAGTGTATTAGGTCATCCTGTAAAGCGAGTTATTTGCGATAAGCAAGGTAATATTATCCTTGACATCGGAGATATTATTGGTTTTCGCGCTTTAGAACAGGTAAAGCAAGCAAACGAACTTGATTATTTATTTAGTTCTGTTTATCGTAAATAACTTATTTTAATTACGTTATTTATGACTTTTATATTGTTTAATTTTCATTATTTAAAATTAAGCCTAATTGTATATATTAACTATTGTTTGTATCAGTAATATAGAGCTATTAATTAAACAACTGTAATTCTAAATAATTCTAAATTAGATTAATTAAATGTCTATATTACCTTGGGTCTTGTTGCTTCTTGCTTCCGTCTATGCAGCCCATTGGGGGGCAGATAAAATTGCCGAACCTTTGCAGAAATTAAGGGAGCAGTGGGGGTTTTCCGAAGCAGCGGGAGCGGCTTTTGTGGCTTTTGCTACTGCTAGTCCAGAAGTTGGTACTAATGCTACGAGTGCGATTCGCGGTTTCTCCGATATCGGATTGGGTAATTTATTAGGAAGCAATATTATTTCCGTTCCTGCAATTGTCACTGTTGCTTATATCGCTTCATTATGGCGCAGTCGTGGAAAATCACGGAAAAGTAATCATAATTCCAACCATAATTCTATATCTCTAAAGCCTTTAGAAGTAAAATCAGAAGCATTATACGTACAGGGAATTCCTTATTTACTAATAATAGGAATAGCCGCATTAATTACCTTACCGAAACCTTGGCGAGGTTTGCAACCTATCGACGGTTGGATAATGTTAGCAGCTTATGCGATTTATTTAGGAAATGCGATATTGCGTCATCGCAAACAAGGTCAAAAAGTAGAATGGAATCGCAAAGAAATAATTACTGCTGTAATTGGAATTATTTTATTGATTTTCGGAGCTTATTTTACTGTAACTGCTACTGAGAGAATAGTTTCTAATTTAGGAATTTCTCAAGTTATCGGTGGATTATTTATAACTGCAACATTAAGTATTGTTCCGGAAGTATTCGCCACTTGGAGCGTCGCTAGAAGCGGACAGTTTACAGCCGCAACTACTAGCGTAATAGCCGATAATACAGCAACCATGACTCTTGCTTTCTTTCCTTTAGCATTAGTAACTTTACCTGTTGATAATATGCTGCTTTATTCAGTTAATTTAGCATTTGTAGCTTTACTAGGAATAATTTATTCAGCTTTTCTTTATTTAGGAAAGCCAAGCTATAGCTTTTCTTTCAAAGAAGTTTTGATACTCAATGGAATCTATATAGTTTATCTTGCTGTAATGGTCTTCGGAGTTTTAAAAGTATAACATTCAGGAATTAGGAGTTAATAATTTAGAGACTTAGCAGTGCTACGTCTTAAAAATTAGGAATTAAGAGTTAGGAGTTAGGAGTTAATTATTATTGGTATTGACTGTTTACTGTATGTCCCTATCGGGACAAGCTATCTCCTCCGGAGACGCTTTGCTAACGCTAACACTAATTACTGCTCTCATCCAAATTAAATATGTAAATAGATATAGATAGCTTGCTCAAAAAGTTTCTGATGATAGATGGATTGAAAATAAATCATAGTTAATATATTGAGTAAGAAAGACGAAGAAAACAAAGCAGCCAAGTAGCTTTTTGGCTGAATATAAATACGTTAAGGAGTAAATTATGAGTACTGAAGATAGAGCAAAAGCAACAGCTAAAAATATTGAAGGTAAAGCTCAAGAAGCATTGGGTAATGTCACCGGAAATACCGAAGACCAAGCTAAAGGTCAAGCTAAGCAAGCAGAAGCTGAAGGTCGTCACACCGTTGAAAATGCAAAAGATAAAATCAAAGACGCTATTGACTAAGTTTTTATTAGTTTGATTCAATTAAGGTAAAAGCATTCTTGATTGGATTATTATCCTTGAACTGGGGAAAATAGGTTTTAATAACAGGGGGGTTAGATGGAATTCTTACTCCTCTATTTCTATATAAATATAGCGCTAGGTAAAGGTTAAAAGTTAAAGGTTTAATAATCATAGATTTTGTCTTTTACCCGTGACCTAATCTAATTAACAAGTAGCAATTAGCAAATAATAATATTTTTATAAATAGTAAATAAGAGAAGAATTAAATTTTCTCTTCAACCAGATTATCCAATATTTTTTAAATTTTACGAACGAAAAAAATATTTTGAATGATGGTTAATTACGTAGCGCAATTTTTGTAAAAGTTTTTATAAAAAATAAAACAATCAATAGCTAACAGTATTACCGTAGTTATTTTCAAATAATAAAAGCTAAAAATTCAAAATAAAAACCAAAACCTATTTGACAAGTGGTAACAAAAGGTGTGAAAATTTTTATTAATTTCTGATTGAAATATATCTAGATAGTTGACTAACTTTTCGTTCATATTTGGGCTATGACAATGAATATTTCTTTTAACTACGTTTTAGCAGAGCTAATTGACAATACTTATGGTAGAAGTGACTACTACATGTCGCTCACAGGAATAGTTGTAGTAGGCTTTATTGCAGCAGTTACTATAGGTTCCATTGCTTGGTATAATTCTAAGCGTCCCGCAGGTTGGGAAGGTAAAGAACGTCCTGATATTGTTCCAAATATTGAAAAGTCGAACAATCCTGGTTTGTAATCTTTCGACTGCAACTCAATTAACATTTTTTCTATAGTTTTCTATAGTATTAAGAAACCCGATTTTTGTTAAACCGGGTTTCTTAATGCATAAAAGTTTTAATGCTTTGCCAAAGCTATTATCCAGATGAAATAAATTAGCAATATAGGCAGATTAAAAGCTAAAAGTTTCATAAAAATTGAAAATAATTTTATTACTTTTAGCCTTTAACCTTTAACCTAGAAATTGTAGCCTACACCTAAGAGTAAACCTACATCGGTATTATCGTCAGAAAAGCCAATATTAACTCCTCCGGTTGCTGTTAATTTGTTGGAAACGGGAACGTCAACACCTCCGGTAACTAGGAAACCAACGTCAGAATCCTCTTCAGTGTTAACTGAAATTCCTGCACCAAAGTAAGGTGCTACACTGAGTCTTTGGAATCCTGTATCTGCAACACTGTTAACAGGGAAGTCAACTGTAACAGGAATTAAAAATACAGCATCATCGTCAATTACAGCAGATGGACGTATAGAAAAGTTTCTACTTAAACCGATTTTACTTATTACAGAAAAACCACCGTCACTTAACGAACTATCATCATCAAATCCGATAAATCCACCGACTCCAATGTAGCTTGAACCCGAACGGGTGCTTGTACCTGGATTAAATTGTGCAACTTTATTATTAGGTGCTTCTTCAACGCTTTGTACGTTAGAAACTTGAGTTTGTCCTTGGATTTGAGGAGTTTGTCCTTGAGCTTTTACTCCTTCAAAAGCAAACATAGCAGCGCTAACGCTGACAATAGAGCAAGCAAGTTTTAATTGTCGAAAATTCATGATTTGTTTCTCCAAGTTTAATTGCAAACTACTTAAGTCAATTGAACATCGCACTAATAAAGCAGCGTTACCTTGTGCGATAAAAA
Source organism: Cyanobacteria bacterium J06621_15 (assembly GCA_038525335.1). Classification (GTDB taxonomy): domain Bacteria; phylum Cyanobacteriota; class Cyanobacteriia; order Cyanobacteriales; family Nostocaceae; genus Rivularia. The sequence goes on from JBCBHT010000014.1 coordinate 40,697, forward strand.
AGTTATCATTAAAAACTAAAACTCTCTAAAAAGAATTAGTTCAGTGAGCTTAACACAAAACTATCAACTGTGTTTCGATAAATTGACACTTTATCAAAATTTGAAGACTTGAAGCTATAATCTACAGAGGTATAATATATTTCCCAGTCTTTAATACCTACATAGTCAAAGATAGATTTAGCTTGATTGACTTGTGATTCGGTACTATTAATTACTAAAAGAAACTTTCCTCTTTCAAGAGACCTTGTATAATAGTTAATTCTGTGATGAGGAATTTCTAAATCTTTTAAAATGTATGAAAAATATTGGTTTTCATGAGGTACAATCCTATAAACTTGTTCCATCGGAAACCCGCTATCCTTCATGTACAGTGTTAAATGTTCAATATTATCTTCATTTAAAACTATAGCTATGGTATATTTTTGATGTCTTGAAATAATTGCTTTTTCCTCCTGATTTGTATATTTGTTTATTAACTTGATTTAAATTTATATTTCTGATTTTTTATATGATATTTTATGATGTCTGTATAATTCTTCAATCTAAAGAATAAGTTCAAATTCATTCTTGAGAAATAAATAATATAAGTAATTTTTTCATGCTTATTAATTAAGCGGGAATAGTAAAAAGACAAACTAAAATCCCCGAATAAAATTCAAGGGATTAGTTTAATTTTATTTATTTTTAAAGCTAAATCAAGCCTTAACGCCATTCTCTATTACCGTCTTCATCAACTCGTGCTTGACGAATTACATCAGAAATTTCTTCAGCATCTTTGACATGGTGTAATGCTTTTTCTTCACCAGTTTCTTTGTCTTCTGCTACAAAGTAGGTGGGAACAGTAACGTGGTCTCCGGTAATATCTGGTGCATCAACTGCGACTTGCTGAGCTTTTTCGCTAATTGATTTTTCTCCTTCAACTTTATCCCCAGGATTTAGCACATTGGTTTTATCTGAATTATCCAACTCTTGCTTTTGTTGACGCTTTTGTTCAAAATCAACTTGCTCGGGGGTTAAAGGCTGTTTGTTATTTTGGTTAGTCATAATTTTCAATCCTGAATTTCGATTTATTTCCCTGATATATCTAAAGTAAGTAAAAAAAACAGATTCTCTTGGCTAGGGAATTAATAATTAATTAGAAGCGATTAATCATTTCTTTTACTACATAAAATGTAGCCTCCCCTATCCTCTTAAACTACTTTCCAGCGGTCCAAGAGAATCTTTACCCGACAATGATTATGCAGTACGTCTGGTAATTAAACCCCAGATAAAGATAGCAACCATTGCACCAATTACTGCAACCAAAATGGAACCAAGACTTAAACTAGCACTTGCAGTTAATGCCAGCTTTCCCGTATTTAATAGTGTGAATATAGAACCACCAATAAATGCACCAACAATACCTAAAATCATTGTTGCTAAGATTCCACCACCTTGATGACCGGGGTAGATTAATTTAGCTAGCGCACCAGCTATAAGACCTAAAACTATCCATGCAATAATACCCATATATCGTATCTCCTCAACAATAGTTGTGTTTGTTCTGTTATTCCTAACTTATCAATTTCTCAAAACTTGCAAATCTATAATGAGAAGTAATCTTGATATTCGAGAGGAATAGAAAAGTGTTCGTAATTCAAAATTAACTAATCAGTAAGACTATCAGGGGAATAAACCTACTTTTTAGATAGGTATCTATATTAGATTCAAAATCTTTTAAGACAATAATTTATTATTATTTCTTCATAATTTCGTTTGATGAAGTTTTATAAATTAACCATTATTCGGGATATTTTTTCCTTAGTATAATTGCACCAGCACATTGGATAATCTGGGTCTGGGAAAATTGAGTTTCCTCTATGATTAGTGCTTATAGCTGTGCTTTTTACTTGCTACTTGCTACTTACTACTTATTATTGGTGAATTTCTTAACCCGAACTCATCTTAAATTATGAATTATAAATTATCCTCCAAATCCCCCCTTGGACTTTGTTTTAGCCTTTTTATTACTCTTTCCTTTAACTTCTGATAATGCTTCTTGAAAAAGATTGTGGAGATGTAAGGGAACGCTAGCAATTTCAGGTAATTCTACGCTTAAGCTTTTGTTAAATTCTTTTAATAAATCTATATAATCTTGCTTTAAATTAAAGTTAGGACGATTCAATGCTTGCTGTAATAACTTTTCTAATTGTCCGGGATATCTTTCAGATAAACGATGCCAAACACAAGTTTTGATGTCAGGTGATTCTAGATATTCACGTACTAACTTATCTGATTTTTGCTGTTCGCTATCGCTATCTTCCGCAAGTAAACTTATGAATTGAGTATAGTTTGTTAAAAAGATTTGTCCCCAACGAGGAAAGCTCAATACAGTAACTTCTTCAGCCTTTTTCAGATGTGGAGGTAATTCAACTTTAGGCATTACCATTTTGACACTTTTTTTGCTATCTAATACCTGAGAAACAACTTTTGATTCTATACCCATTCCTTCAGCAACTTCAGCCATTTCTTCATCAGAAATATCAGCATCCTCTACTATTTCCTGTAAAGATTTTGAGCTATCAATTCCCGCTGCTTCCATATCGCTTTGTGTAACTTGTTCTTGAAGCTCGCTCAGCTTTTTTTCTAATTGATATCCCGGTAAAGTAATTTCATCACTACCAAAAAAGTCAATAAATCTTTGGTGATATTTTTCTACAGACACCCATGCTTCTTCCAGTAATTCCGGAGCATCACCATATAAATAATTTTTATAATTATTTTTGAAATTACCAATTGCTACTGCTAATTTAGGTTTACCCAACCTACCCATTACAGTGACTGGGGAAGAAAACATCCAATCGGTATTATTTAAAGGTACGATTCTTGCTAATAAAATTTCTCCTTCTTTAGCACGTTTTAGCTGTTGTTTTTCTGCTTCGGTGATTTTAACAGTATATTTTTTATCGGTTAACCAGTTGTTTAATTCAAACCCATCATCATAAATTTGGTTAACAGCGAATAAACCAGCAAAACTGCGTCTAAAATTATTAACAATATCGCGTTTTTCAGCAGATAAATCGGGATGAGACTCCAAAAAGATATCAATTGGTTTCTTGTCTCCCACGGTACCTTCAGTCAGAAACATATTGAGTATCATTTCATTTTGAACCGCACCTTGATACTGAGATTGAGAAAAATTAGCCAATTGTTCTGCACTAAAACTTTCCAAAGATTCAGCTAAATCTCCTTCTGCATCCAGCACGAAATCAATCAGTTCCGAATGTAATTCTTTTGCTATTTCCATAATAATCAGTGAACAGTGAGCAGTTAACAGTTAACAGTATAAAAGGTATTTAAAAGTAAATATTTATTCGCGAATCAATTCTCTATTAAAAATATCAAATTCAATTTGGTGACGCTAGCTTTAGAGAAGCACGTCTGATACGCTCAAATATTGAGAAAGTGAATAATTCAAGCGTTAACTCCTAACTCCTAATTATCCCCTGTTCACTGTTCACTGTTCACTGTTCCCTGTTCTCGGTAAATGAATTGTAAACAAACTTCCTTTCTCCGGTTTGGATTCTACATTAATTGAACCATTATGTGCTTCAATGATACGACGTGATAAATATAAGCCCAAACCGCTACCAGAATTTTTATGCTTACCGGGTCGAAATCTCTCGAATAATATTGCTTGCTCTTCTGAGGTAATTCCGGAACCCGTATCCTGAATGTTTATTTCTGCTGTTTGTGAATCTAATGTCAAATTTACTTCTATCAAACCTGTTTTTGTAAACTTAATGGCATTTCCGATAATATTAGTTAAAACTCTTTTAATTTCGATGCGGTCTGCAAAAATAGTGGATAGTTCGCTATCTTTGGAGTTATTATCTTCTAGATTAGACTTTAATATTAATTCTTTTTCTTCTGCTAAGGGTTTTAATTCTTGAACTACATCGCGAACTAAATTAGAGATATCGATTTTATCAAAATTGATTTGTTTACAGTCAGCTTCATAACGATAAACTTCGAGCAAACTATTGACCATGTGCAATAAATCATCATTGCTGGTAATCATGGTGGTAAATATCTGTTCTACTTCGGGAGAAATTTTAAAAAATCGACCTTCACGTAATAACTTTAAAATACGATTAGAAGCGGCTAGAGGTGTTCTTAAATCATGGGTAAATCGGGAAACAAAATCTTGACGCAAACTTGCCATATGGTCGCGTTCATCTATACTATGTTTCAGCCGCAAAAGACTGCGTACTCTGGCTTGTAATTCGTCAGCATCTACTGGTTTACGAATAAAATCTTCTGCTCCTGCATCTAATCCATCTGCAACGGTAATGTTGTCATAAGCAGTTATTAATAAGATGGGAATGAATGGTAATTGTTTATTTTGACGAACCCGACGGGTAAATTCATAACCATCAATTTCTGGCATCATTAAGTCTAAAAGAATTATATCTGGTGGAGACTCTTCTACTATTTTTAAAGCTATTTGACTATCTTGCTGAATTTCAATTTCATATCCTTCATCTTCTAAAATGGTTTCAATAACTAGTAAGTTGTCATATATATCGTCAACTACTAAAATTCTGTCTTTTTTTTCATTTTTTTGATTATACATAATATTTTATATGGTATTTATTTTAGAGAGTTGTGTGAAAATTAGTTATAACTTTTAATTTTGGATTTTAGATTTTGGAATTAATAATTATGTTTAAATGCTTTAGTATTTATATCCAATTACCAATTACCAATTACCCATTACCAATTCCAATTTATCAATTTTCTTCCTCCGATTCTATATTTATACAGCGTGGTAATTCTACCCGAAATATCGAACCTTCAGCTAATTCGCTTTTAACCGAAACTGTACCATCCATCATTTTGACTAAAGATTTAGTTATCGCTAAACCCAATCCAGTTCCAGCATATTTACGTGATATTGTTTGATTGATTTGACGGAAGGGTTCAAAAATATGTTTTATGTCATTTTCAGCAATACCAATACCTGTGTCTTTAACGAAAATTTCAATCTTAGAATCCGATGAATCTGATGTTTCGTTAGCTTTTATCAGCACCATCCCTTTATCGGTGAATTTAATCGCATTGGAAATCAAGTTTACTAATATTTGACGAACTCTATTTCTATCGTTAAAAACTATGGGATGCTGAAAATCTATCTCGATTTCTATATCTAATTTTTTCTGCGACCTTAAAGAACGTAATTCATCTGTAGTAGTATTAATCAATTGTGATAAATTAAATTCTTCGGGATATAACTTTAAACCCCCTGCTTCAATTTTTGATAAGTCAAGGATGTCGTTAATCAAAGCGAGCAAGTTTTTTCCATTTCCGTGAATCCGTTCTATCATGTCCACTTGCTGATTGGAAAAATTACCTTTGTTTTTACGCTTGAGCATTTGAGAAAATGCCATAATCGCATTCAAAGGAGTTCGCAGTTCGTGAGACATAGTTGCCAAAAACTTGGATTTGGTTTCCGATGCTTCTAACAATTTCAAGTTTTGCAGGTGAATTTGTTCTCTTTTTTCTTCTAATTCTTTATTCTTTTTCTTCAGTAATTCATTACTTTCTTTCAATTGCTGATTAAATAATGCAATTTGTCGTTCTGCTTCGTAAATACGAATTACATTTCTTAAGGTTGTACTTAATAAATCGGGAGTAATTCTAGATTTGGTAATATAGTCAGAAGCTCCTGCTTTCATTAAATCAACCGCTGTTTGTTCATCTCCTTGTCCGGTCAAAACAATCAGCGGGACTTTAGAACCCGAAGCACGGATTTCTTTAACTAAAGCTAATCCATCCTTTCCCGGTAAAAGATAGTCTACAAATACGCAATCAAATTTTTTTTCTTCTAATATCTCAATTGCTTCAGAATAATCACTAGCTTCAGATAATTCCATTCGTATCGCTGCTGCTTTTAAAGCGCGATTTACAGCCATACGGTCTACTTCGTCATCATCAATAATCAAAATTTTTAGAGTTTCTTCCATACGCTTTAGCAAGCAATAACTTTAAGTTAGATAAAACTAGGTTTAATTAATAGTTTAATTAATAAATTAATAAAAAATAAAATTTCAGGTTAAATAAACAGGTAGATGATAATATTTATATTAATTGAGTTTATACTTAAGCACAAGCGTGATTTTAACAGGTATTAATCTGAGCTTAAATTTATATAGCTTTCGTTTTACTGTTAGTTTGTTGTAGATTAGTTAGGCATTTCAGACGAAGACCAGTATCTATTGAGTGTTGTCATTAACTCAACAAATCTGGAAAAAGTTACGGGTTTTAAAAGATAGCCGGCAACATTCAAATCAAACGCTTCAATCATGTCTTTATCTTGATTAGATGTTGTTAGCATCACTACCGGAGTTAGCTTTAAATCTTTATCAGAACGTATTGTTTGCAGAAATTCTAAGCCGCTCATTTTCGGCATATTAATGTCTAGTAAAATTAAACGACGTTCTTGAGGTACTTGTGGAAGCTCTTCATTACCACCACGCAACATGATTAATGCTTCTACTCCATTTCTAGCTACGTAAAGTGGATTTTTTATGCCAGCTTTTTTAAAAGCTCTCTCCACGTTCATTATGTCTACTTCGTCATCTTCCACAAGTAAGATATTTACGATTCTGTCATTTTCCTGCATTGTTATTTGAGATAATTCTTTCAAATGCCTATTTGAACATTAATAGAGCATTATAAAAGTGGACTTTAATGAATTGTAAACCTATAGTTACACACTAGTGTTTGACCATTGGTGAGGGTTTTTTATCAAATAACCTATTCCTATTGGATGAAGTGCTAATGTACTATATGGCTTTTAACCAGGTAAAATAAAAAGTTGCTCCTTCTCCTAATTCAGATTCAACGGTAATTTGACCACCTTCTGAATCAATAATTTTTTTCACAATAGATAAACCTACTCCGGTATTTTCTTTTTTGTCTCGGGATTGTAAAGTTTGAAAAATTGTAAAAATTTTATCTTTATCTTTAGGGTCAATACCGTGACCATCATCACTAACAACAAACTTATATAACTGTTCTTTCTCTTCTACAGAGATTGTGATATTTCCATTATCCCGAGGATGATGTTTAATAGCATTACTGATTAAATTGGCAAATACCTGTCTGAGTAGCAGTCTTTTGGTAACAAATACCGGCATTTCCCCAATAATATTGATATTAAATGTTGCTGGGGGGTTAAGGGAGTCGATTATTTCTACTAAAAGCTTACTAACATCAACCTCCTCTGATGCAGTTTGGGTTCTTCCTACTCTAGAATATTCGAGTAAACCGTTAATTAAATTTTCCATTCGGTAAACTCGGTTTCTGAGAAGTTCAAACTGACGCTGATTATCTGGGTCTAAATTATCTTGAATATCTTCTTCCAACCATTGAGAAAGATTTGCTATTCCTCTTAAAGGTGCTTTTAAATCGTGGGAAGCAATATAAGCAAAGCTGTCTAATTCTTGATTTCTTTCAGTTAAAGCTTGATTAGTATTAGCTAATAATAGACTTAAGCGAGATAATTCTTGAACGTTAGCTTCTAATTTTTCTTGTGCTTGTATTCGTTCGGTAATGTCGCGAACGATGACCATTTTTCCATTACCATTATGTAAGTCGCTGATAGATATCTCTACCGGAAAATTGCTACCTATTTTACGAATTCCCAATGCGTACATGGGTAAAGCTTGATGCTTTGCTGATATATTATTTGTCTTGAATTGTGTATTTAGCTGCGTATTTAACTGTGTATTTAACTGTGCATTTAGCTGCACTTCTTGACATTCTTTAGTTTCCGAAATCAATAAATCTATACTTTTACCAACAACCTCTTGAGATTGACAACCAAACATTGTAGCTGCTGCTTGGTTTAAACTATCAATTTTATTTTGTTTATCTAGAGTAATAATTCCATCTACCACATTCCCCATTATTCCTTCAAGCAAGCTTTTCTTCTCTTTGAGTTGTAACTGCTGTCCTTCAATTTGCCAATCAAGCTTGCTGAATAAGTATATGGCTCCGATATAGCTAGATATGCTGATAATCAATGTGACCCATAGTACTCTATTATTTTGATTTTGAATGTTTTCTAGATACTGACGGTGTATGTCTAATTTGCGTAATTCTTCCTCCTGAAAATTTGCGATCGCATCGCGAATATCATCCATGACATTTTTGTTTTGAAACAATAAAATGTCGGTTTCGGGAATCTGAAGACGAGCTTGTTTTCTACGCTCAACATCTAAGACTCGTTTTTTTAGAAGGTTTAGATTTTTGTCTCCTAAAGTTTTGATTTTTTGAAATCTTTGTCTCTGGGGATTGTCTCGTATTTTATCTTCTAAACGCTTAACAATACTCGGATATTTATTTAGTGCTGCATTATACCTATCCGAAAAACCAGAACTGCGAGTAATAATATAGCCGCGAGTACCCGTTTCAGCATCCAGTAAAACTTTAAGTAACCTATTGCTATCGAGAATTACCGTTTTTGTATGGTCAATTTCTTGATAAGTTGTAATTACATTTTGTCTCGACCAAACAGAAGCAAGTAAAGTGATTATTAAACAGGAAAAAGGTAATGCAACAATAATCGCACCTCGATAGCGTACTGGTAAAGAACGCCAAATTCTACGTGTTTTCAGGAATAAATCTACATTAATTTGTGGCATTATTTACTACTACTTGTGCCAAGTAAAGCAGAAAGTTGCTCCTTTACCTATATCAGAATCTACAGTAATTGAGCTTCCTTGAGTCTCCAGAATTTTTTTAACAATAGATAAACCCACCCCAGTACTTTCTTTCTTATCGCGAGCTTGTAAAGTTTGGAAAATTACAAATATTTTTTCATGATACTGAGGAGAAATTCCTGCTCCATCGTCAGAGACGCAAAATTCATAACATTTACCTTTATCATTTGCACAAATACTTATCTTACCTTCCAAACCTTGATGATGGGTAATTGCATTATCAATCAAATTCGTAAATACACGTCTTAATAACATACCCTTTGTTGTCAGAATGGGCATGGGATTTTTGATTTCAATGGTAAAATCTGCTGGTGGTGCAAGGTCATTAATTATTTCAGCTAAAAGTTGATTCACATCTACCTTTTCTTCTGCATCTTTCACACGTCCAACGCGAGAATATTGCAGTAAACCGTTAATCAAAGCTTCCATACGATAAACTCGCTGACGGAGTAATTCCAGGTGATGTAGATTATCTGGTTCCAGACTTTCTATTAAATCATCTTCCAACCATTGGGAAAGATTTGCTATCGCTCTTAAAGGAGCTTTCAAATCATGGGATGCAACATAGGCAAATTGGTCTAATTCCGAGTTACGTTTTCTTAATTGGGCTGTAGTTTCAGTTAATAGTAGATTTAATTCTTCTTGCTCTTGCGCTCTCAGCAGCAGTTGAGTTTGCGCTTGCTTGCGCTGATTGATATCCTTAATTACTCCCAGAAAATAATCGGGTTCACCATTTTTTTGACGCACGAAAGAAACCGTAATTTCCACCCAAGTTATGGAACCATCTTTACAAAGATAGCGCTTATCCATCGAGAAATTTTGAACTTTACCCGATAATAAATCGCGAACCTGTTTTAAATCGCTTTCTAAATCAGCAGGATAGGTAATTTCCTGGAAACTGCGCTGTAAAAGTTCTTCGCGAGAATAACCCAAAATATCGCAAAGTTTCTGATTAACTCGGATAAATTTACCGTTTTGATTTGTATGACAGATACCCACTGCTGCTTGTTCAAAAGTCGAACGAAAACGTTCCTCGCTCTGTCGTAATGCTTTTTCCGATTTCTTTTGACTTGTAATATCAGTAACCGTACCAACATGACCTATCAGCAATCCGTCCCCATCATATTCCGGAACAGATTGAGCAAGCACCCAGACCAAAGAATTGTTGGGACGCTGAAAACGAAACTCGCATGCAAAAGGTATTTTTTGCTCCAAAGTGCGGTCAACTTCTGCTTCTACTCGCGCTTTATCTTCTTGATATACTATTACCCACCATCCTTGATTAAGCGTCTGGTCAAAAGTATACCCAGTTATTTCACACCACCGTTGATTCACGTAAAGTAAATTCGCCGACTTATCGCAACGATAAATACCGACCGGGGAAATTTGAGCTAAAGTACTGTAACGACGCTGACTTTCTTGTAAAGCTTCTTCCGCTTTCTTACGTTCGGTAATATCAGTGACAGTCCCAGCCATTCGTAAAGGTTTACCGTTATCGTCATAATAGTAGCGACCGTAAGATTCAACCCAGCGTAAAGTATTATCCGGTAAAACTATCCGATACTCGCAAATATAATCAACATGTTCCTGTAGCGCAGTTTTCCAAGCAGTTTCAGCTAGCTCTAAATCATCTGGATGAATCCGAGAAGACCAATCTTCATAAATATGTTCTCCGTTTCCCGGTTCGTAACCAAAAATTACATCGTGATAAGGAGTCCATATATTCTTATTTGTAAAAGAATCCCAATGGAAAGAACCCATCTTCGCAGCATCTAAAGCCAAAGTTAACCTCTCAAAGTATTTCTGAATCTCGGTTTGTGCTTCGTCTTCTCCAAAACCACTTGAATCTTTCCCAAAACCATCTTGACCTTGGGAAATTTTATTCTGTTCGGAACGAGAGCGACTTTGATTCATGGTTAATTTTGGGGTAAGGAATGAGGAGTAGCTAGAAGATTGTGAAAAAGATTTTTGAGATTGTCTGTTCTTATTCACCTTTTTGTGAGTTTGCTGCTCCCAAAATTTTCCCTAGTGCAGTACTAGTGGTTACTTATTATTTGCTGCTTACTATATATTCCTCTTACCTACAAAAGTAATATTCCCAGCCCGGTTTTTCCAGCTTCTACAGTTTAGTTATTTAGAATCTCCGTATCTATCGCAAGGATGAAATATAAGAAAGAAATTTATAACTATTTATAACTATTGTGAAGAAAAGACTTGTGATTTGATTTGTAAACCCAATTAACAGCAAGTATTGAATAAATTAAGGATAAATATCACTACAATAAATATAATCTTTCTTATAGAATAGTTCTGCTATCTTAAATAGGGTTTTAAATGATGTGGGTAGAGGTTTCATTGATATGAGTGAGATTAAAGTAGTCGTAATTGAAGACCATAATTTAACCAGGATAGGTTTAAGAGCGGCTTTGGAAACTCGCGAAGACATCAAAATTGTTGGTGAAGCTTCCAATGGAACTGATGGTTTAAATCTTCTCAAAAGCTTGAAACCGGATGTTGCTACTATTGACCTCGGTTTACCAGATATAGACGGTATTGAATTAACCCGAAAATTTCGGCAATATCAGGCAGAGATTAACAACGAAGACACCAAAATATTAATTTTAACCATGCAGAACAGCGACGAAGCAGTACTAGCAGCTTTTGGTGCTGGTGCTGATTCCTACTGCATGAAAGATATTGAAAGCGATAAATTACTAGAAGCTGTGGAAAGCACTGCTTCGAGCGGTTCTTGGATTGACCCAGCCATTGCAGATATTGTCCTGCGACAAGTACGTCAAGAAGTAACCGAAGGAAAAGCAGGTGGAGATACAAGAACAGTTGCAATTGAAGCTGTAGACCCAGAAGTAGAAAAAGTTATAGAAACCTATCCCTTAACAAAACGGGAATTAGAAGTATTAGAACTGATAGTTTCCGGTTGCGACAATGCAGCAATTGCCAAAGAACTATACTTGACAATCGGTACCGTAAAAACCCACGTTCGCGGAATTCTCAGCAAACTTTGTGTCGATGACCGCACCCAAGCAGCAGTACGTGCATTACGCTCGGGAATTGTACAGTAGGGAGTTAGGAGTTAGGAGTTAGGAGTTAGGAGTTAGGAGTTAGGAGTAGTAAGTAATGAGTAATGAGTAATGAGTAATGAGTTACGTCTAATGCTAATTAAAAACGTCCCTTATTCTACAAGGGTTCTGAAGCTCACTTGAATCCATATTTTTAATTTATCAACGTAACAATAATGGTTTAAGCGGTTAATTCACATAACACGTGAGTTATAAATTATTAATTTCTCTCCCTCTCTACTTCTCTCCTCCTCTCCCTCCCCTAACTCTTAACTCCTAACTCCCAACTCCTAACTCCAATTTTTAAATACTATTACTTTTTCTTAATGTTAAAAATCGAGAAAATGTAAAAATACACTGTACTGAGGGGGTATGCAGTCTGATAAGTTGTTATTAATATACTTGTTGATGCCTTACCTTAAGTAGGTGGTTTTGAGACGGTAACATACTTCCCCATATATCTCCCATACAATTATCATGGCGCTCATAGTTCAAAAATACGGTGGTTCTTCTGTAGGTTCGGTTGAACGCATTCAAGCAGTAGCAAAGCGCGTTTGGCTTACTGCTAAAGCCGGAAATTCTGTGGTTGTGGTAGTTTCTGCTATGGGAAAAACTACTGATGGATTAGTGAAACTAGCGTCGGATATTTCTCCCCATCCTTCAAAACGAGAAATGGATATGCTGCTTTCGACTGGGGAACAGGTATCTATCGCTTTGGTCAGTATGGCTTTACAGGAAATCGGACAGCCAGCAATTTCTCTCACTGGTGCCCAAGTAGGAATTGTTACCGAGGCGGAACATACCCGCGCTCGTATTTTACACATTGCTACCCAACGCATAGAGAAGTGTTTGGAAGAAGGTAGAGTAGTCGTTATTGCTGGTTTTCAGGGCATTAGTAGCAGCGAAGAATTAGAGATTACTACCCTAGGACGGGGCGGTTCCGATACTTCAGCAGTGGCTATCGCTGCTGCATTGAGTGCCGAAAAGTGTGAGATTTATACAGATGTACCGGGGATATTGACTACAGACCCACGTTTGGTTCCCCAAGCTCAGTTAATGACAGAAGTTACTAGTGATGAAATGCTAGAATTAGCTTCTTTGGGAGCAAAAGTTTTGCATCCACGCGCTGTAGAAATCGCTCGTAATTATGGGGTGCAGTTGGTGGTACGCTCCAGTTGGACGGATGACCCCGGTACCGTAGTTGATTCACCAGAACCAAAACCACGTTCTTTGGTTAATTTGGAAATAGCGCGACCTGTTGACGATATCGAATTTGATACCAATCAAGCCAAAGTGTCGCTGTTGCGCGTACCGGATAAACCGGGAGTAGCAGCGCAGTTATTCGGAGAAATTTCTCGTCAAAATGTAGACGTAGATTTGATTATTCAGTCAATTCACGACGGTAATACCAACGACATCGCTTTTACAGTAATGTCACCGATATTGAAGAAAGCAGAAGCAGTTGCATCAGCTATAGCTCCAGCGCTTCGTACTTCCGACCAAGAAACAGAAGAAGCTGAAGTAATGGTACAGCAAAACATAGCCAAAGTAAGCATAGTCGGTGCGGGAATGATTGGTCGTCCCGGTGTTGCAGCCGAAATGTTCGCCACCCTAGCGAGAAAGGGAATAAACATCAGAATGATTTCTACCAGTGAAGTAAAAGTAAGTTGCGTAATTGATAGCGTAGACTGCGATAAAGCAGTAGCAGCATTGCGAGAAGCGTTTGAAATCGAATCAGATTCTGTTTCTACATCTTCTTCCCCATCTCTTCCTCACTCCCCTGACTCCCCACCAGTAAGAGGAGTAGCTTTAGACATGAAACAAGCGCGTTTGGGGATTCGTAGAGTTCCAGACGCACCAGGAATGGCTGAAAAAATCTTTGGAACCTTAGCCCAGAATAATATCAGCGTAGACATGATAATTCAGTCCCAGCGCTGTCATGTAGTCAAAGGTATTCCCACTAGAGATATAGCCTTTACTGTAGCTAGAGTAGAAGCACAAGCAGCTCAAGAATTATTGCAAAAAGCCAAAGCAGAATGCGGTTGGGGTGAAGTAGTACTTGACATGGAAATCGCCAAAGTCAGCATCGTTGGTGCAGGAATGGTCGGACAACCAGGAGTAGCAGCGAAAATGTTTGAATCTTTATCCGAAGAGAGTATCAACATCCAAATGATTACCACTTCAGAAATAAAAATTAGCTGTGTAGTTGCAGAAAACGAAGGAGTCAAAGCTTTAAAAGCAATTCATGCAGCATTTGAATTAGGAGGAGAAGAGGAGTTTGTAGTTCCCGGTTGATTTAGGTCAGTTGAGTAGGAAGTAGTGAGTAGCAAGTAGCAAGTAGTGAGTAGCGGGTAAAAGCACAGCTATACAGTGCTTTGCAAGTAAATGTCGTACATTTTCTCTATTCCCTACTCGCTACTTCCTTGCATTTATATAGGAATCCGTTTTGAATATTGTTAGCGGAGCGTGTCCGACAGGACAT
>JBCBHT010000015.1:0-53754 GCA_038525335.1 Cyanobacteria bacterium J06621_15
GCTAGGACATTAGGACATACGAAGTGAAGCAATCTCAAAGTCTTGCGATGATCCGCAGCTTCGCTGAATGCGTCGTTTCACTTCGTTCCACTCGCAATGACAAATAATATTTTTACACATTTGGGATGCTCCCCATTTTAGTTAATCAAAAGATTTAGTTTTAAGCATAATTTATTTTCTGAATTATAAAATTTTCAAAAAGCTCAAATTTATTTTTAATAAAAGTATCGACATTTCATAGTAGTCAAAGCCAAAATTAATTTTATAAAAACCTAATTTTTGATAAATTCTGTTTAACAATATGAATCCAAAAAATCAAAAACAAAAAAAGCAAGCAAACAATCAACAAATAAAACATCTACAGCTTGAACCACTAAAACCAGAACAACTTAATCATATTGCAGGTAGTGCAAGTCGAGTAGCTTGGGGTTGAATATTACAGATGATAGTAATAAATAATTGACAATGGTTAAGTAGTTGGGCTTTAGACCTATTTAAATGTATGTTCAGTGCGCTAAAGCGCAACTACGAACCTCAAAAAATTAACGCGGTTGAGTACTAATTATTATCCTTCAGAACGAATCAAACCCTGATAAATTCCCTCTTCTTCCCACAATTGTTTATGGGTTCCTCGCTGCACAACTTTACCCTTTTCCATAACAATAATTTCATCGCAATCGCGAATCGTACTTAAGCGATGAGCTACAAAAATACAGCTACAGTTACGCTTTCTTAGATTATCTACAATAACTTGTTCCGTCCGAGCATCCAGAGCAGAAGTTGCTTCATCCATAACTAAAATTGTCGGATTTTTCACCAAAGCACGAGCAATTTCCAGCCTTTGTCGCTGTCCACCACTTAAATTAACACCTCCCTCCAATAATTCACCGTCATATCCTCCAGAAATAGACATTACTGTTTGATGAATAGCAGCATCCCGACAAGCTTTGATAATTTGTTCCTCCGGTACCGTACCATTCCACAAAGTCAAATTATCCCGAACTTTTCCACCAAATAGAAAGATATCCTGTTCCACCATTGATAAATAACTTGCTAATAGCTCTCGGGAAATTTCTCTTCTGGGAATCCCATCCAAAAGAATTTCTCCTTTCCAAGGTTGATAAAGTCCGCAGATAAGTTTAGCTACGGTGGATTTTCCGGAACCACTAGCACCAACTAAAGCTATTCGTTGTCCTGGTTGCATTGATAAATTGAAATTTTCAATTAACGGTGCTTCTACAGGAGAATAACCAAAAGTGATATTTTTTAGCTCTACATAACCCTGTAAACCTTCCATCCCAGAATTTTCAACCACCTTTGCATCATCCTGCTGACCAATCCACTCTAGCGCTAGAGTTTTTCGATTTATCGCAAGTGGTTTCATCGACTTTTCTCTATCTTCTTGCTTCTCTAATTCCATATCGAGAGAATTATCCAACACATCATCCAAACGATTTAAACCTCCCTGTAATTCTTGGAGAGTACTACCAAAATTCACTAAAGTATTAAAAGGTTGCTGAAAACTTCCGATTAAACTTTGAAATGCAACCAACATTCCGACACTGAGATTCCCATCCATCACCCGGAAACCTCCAACCACTATAATCAGCATCGAAGTTAAAGAACTCAGCAATATGGGTAAAATTCCCAACATCTGATTCGTAATTTCCAACTCCTGCTGTGCGCTAACTGCTTTAGCATAATGACCAGACCAACGGGAAAAGAAATCCGATTCCAAAGCCGATGCTTTCAAGGTTTCTATACTTTGAAGTCCAGCAATACTAACCCCAGCAACCTTACCCCAATCTTGTTTTTGACGCATATTAACATCAACCCGCTTTCTAGCTACCCACTGCAAAGCTAGAGCATTGATAGCTGAAAAGCCTATACCAATTGAAGTTAATAACCCGTCATATAAAAACGCGATCGCAACGTAAAAGACAACCATGACAGCATCAATCACCGTAGTAGCCAATTTTCCTGAAAGTACCTCAGCTACATCATCATTGAGACTTGTACGATTACTAATTTCTCCAGCATATCTCTGAGCATAAAACATCACGGGTAATCTCAAAATATGCCACATAAAACGAGCCGACATTCCCACAGCTAGCTTAATCTTCAGCTTTCTCAAATAGCGCAATCGCAACAGTGCAAGAATACCTTGAAAAACCGTAGTGAGAATCATTCCCAAAATCAGCGGACGTAACCAGTCAGTACGACCTTCCACCAAAATTTCATCTACAAATATCTGACTGAATATTGGTATAGCTAAACCCGGTATGACTAGTAATAAACCTGCCAAAATGCAGTACAAAATTGCTCCAACTGAACTCCTCAAACGTTCAACTAAAGCTAATATAATGCCCTTATTACAACCTCCTTTTTGAAAATCGGGTTCCGGTTGAAATATTAGAACAACCCCGGTAAATCCCTCATCAAATTCCTTTCTGGTAATCTTCCGGGGACCAGTAGCTGGGTCATTGATAAATACCCACCTTTTACTTAATCCTTCCACAACCAAAAAATGATTAAACTCCCAAAAAACAATATAGGGAGGAGATACTTTTTGCAGTTGTTCGAGCTGTTCGGCTTTAAATCCATCCGCTAGCATTCCATAATTTCTAGCAGCAAGAATCAAATTAGAAGCTTTACTACCATCACGAGAAACCCCACATTCAATTCGGAGTTCGGCTAAAGGAACAATTCGTTTATAGTAAGCGAGAATAATTGCTAAAGAAACTGCACCGCATTCCACAGCTTCCATTTGTAATATTGTTGGGGTTCTGACACGCACTTTTTTAATGTATGAAAAACTCAATCCAATTTATGAATGAGCAATAAAAACTACATAGATACACAAAAATATTCGCTATCAGTTTAAATAAAATAAATGTCTATACACTTCAGTATTTGCACGTAATTACCATCAAACTGTCAGAAATCGGAATCATGGTTCTTCCTAATATGTCATGTGAATATAGCAGTTTTCAGTTGGATAAAGTACACCCCTCGGGAGCATCCCAATTTTGAAAAAATATCTACCCGACACCCTGTAAGGGTGCGGCTATACAAGCAAAGCCCCAGACTTATAGTCTGCGGGCTTCTTGCAAAATTGGGATGCTCCCTATAATAATTAAAACTTTTAATTACAAAGTCCGATATGCTCGATAGTTGATACTTGGGAAAATATTATCTATATATTCAACTTTCTCCAACCATCCACTATCAACTTTTCCAATATTGATATCTTCGTAAAGCTTGTTAAATCGCATTAAATGAGAACGAGTTCTTCTTACAGCATAAGGAACCATTGTCCCGGTTCGCATAATAAATGCCCAGTCGGAACTCTGTGCTAGAAGTAACTCTCGTGCAGCTTGATTGAGTGCTTTCCATTCCAACTCATCTTCTGCTTCCCGACTCGCTAATTCTATCATCCGTTCAGCAGCTTTATGTAAATGTGGGTAAATCCACGTATTAGTTTCATTTAACCAATACTCGTGAAAACCTTTGTATCCCCAGCTTGATTGAGAAGGACGGCAAACTTGTTGCACCGAATTAGCTTTCAAATAATCTGACAAGTGAGTCATATCAAAGGTACCTTGGTCAAACCAAGATTTACGGTACAGATAATCGATAAACCAAGGACCTTCGTACCACCAATGTCCGAATAATTCAGCATCATAAGGAGAAACCACAATCGGAGGACGGTGCATCATACCGTGGAGATGTTCAACTTGACGCTCCCGGTTAAACATAAAGTTAGAAGCGTGTTCTGCGGTTTTTTCTCGTGCCCAATAAGGGTCGTAAAGTTGCTTATCACCAAGTCCTAAACCGCGACCAGTAATTTTATGATATTTAATACCTGTATTTTTCCGCTGACCATTAGGCATAATATAGGGCTTAATATACTCATATTCAGCTTCCCAGCCTAAATCTTTATAAAATTCCCGATATTCAGCAGCACCAGGATAACCAACTTCGGAAGACCATACTTGTTGAGAGGATTCATGATCTCTTCCAAAAGCTGCAACACCACTTTCGGTAAAAATTGGTGCATAAGTACCAAATCGGGGACGAGGACGAGCGTATAAAATACCATGTCCGTCGGTGAGGAAATAACGTAATCCGGCATCTGCTACCATACGCTCTAAACCCTCGTAATAAGCGCATTCGGGCAGCCAAATCCCTCTGGGTGGACGACCAAAATTTTCTTCGTAATGTTCTACTGCGACCTGAAGCTGTGCCCAAACCGCTTGGGGATACATCTTCATTAACGGTAAGTAACCGTGAGTTGCACCACAAGTAATGATATCAATATTGTTAGAATCTTGGAATTGCTTAAAAGCAGTTACCAAATCACCTTTATATCGTTCCCAAATTTCTCTAGTAGCATCAAATTCATCTATATAATGCTCAGCTAAATACTTAAGATGACCATTCTCAGCATTATGTTCGCTTTCTAATTCTACAAGTTCCTGTAGTTTTGCCAAATGTTCGTCATACCGTTCTTGCAGAAGCGGATCTCGCAGCATTGAAACTAGAGGTGGTGTCATACTCATGGTGATTTTGAAATCAACACCATCCCGCTTCAAGCCTTCAAATACACGTAGTAAAGGAATGTAGGTTTCCGTGATTGCTTCATAAAGCCATTCTTCCTCCAGCACATAGTCACTTTCTGGGTGACGAACGAAGGGCAGATGTGCGTGAAGTACGAGAGCAACGTAGCCAATAGCCATAATATTAATTCCGAACTGGTTCCTATATATTGATAGTTATGCGAGGGCACAACATTCTTTTGGTAGACACAAGATATTTGTCCTACATCGTTACAGAGTAGGGCTAAATTAACAAAGCTTATGACCGCTTTTGTCAGCCTCCAAAATACTTCTGGTTAGAAGTTAACAATATTTTAAGACTTTATGGGAATGAGTAGACTATCGTTGCTAATTATTAAGTATAGGAGATGGGGAATTGGGAATAGGAGCATGGGGAATGGGGGATTGGGCATAGGAGATTGGGAAATTAGTTATCTTCGGGTATCTGCTGCATGAATGACAGCAGTTGCACTATTAAGTACCAATTACCAATTATCAATTACCAATGCCCTATGCCCTATGCCCCATGCCCAATACCCAATCCTTTAAGTACTTAAGCAAATTTAATTGTGCATTTGTCATTGCGAGTGGAACGAAGTGAAACGAAGCAATCTCAAGGTGTTGCGATTGCTTCGCTGTGGCTCGCAATGACACAAATAATTTTGCACACCCACTTATTCTTCTTCTTGATACAGTTGCTGTAATTTCTGCTGCTGCTTTTTCCGAGAAATGCGGCGATATTTCTTGCTTTCTAATCTTGGTTCGTATTGTTGCCGACCTTTTCCTTTTGTCTTTAACTTAAGATTAGATTCTGGATCTGCTTGCTGTTTAAGCCAAGTTTGACGTTCTATTGCTTCTTCTAAAAAATCTAAATAATCTTCGTAACGTTCCCAATCTCCACGCACGATACAATCGGGTTCGTCTTTATGCAAGCAATTACTAAACCTACAGCGACCTGTTTCTAATCTTTTTCTTGCTTCTGGAAAGTAACTGACCAATTCTTCTGGAGTGCAATCTAAATCTGGTTGATTAAAACCTGGAGTATCAGCAAGTAAACCCCCTCCAGGAATTTCAAATAATTCTACGTGACGAGTAGTATGTCTTCCACGGGCTAACTTTCCTGAAACTTCCGCTACCCTCAAGTTCGCGTTGGGAATCAAATTATTTATTAAGCTGGATTTTCCTACACCAGAAGCTCCGGCTAGAACAGTAATTTTACTGGCTAGGATATCTTCTACAGCGTTTATATTAATACCTTTATGAACGCTAATAAATGTAGGCTGATAACCCCAATTATTTAAACGTTCTTCAATTTCTGCTTGTTCTTGAGAAGTGATTAAATCACTTTTATTCAGACACAAAACTACGTTTAAACCTGTTGACTCACCTTTGACTAAAAAGCGACTGAGTTGGTAAGGTTCCAAAGGAGGGTCTGTAACAGCAAACACTAACAATATTTGATTTACATTAGCAATAGCCGGACGGTCGAGTTGAGAATTGCGGGGTAAGACATCGGCTATCGCACCCCTACCACCAGCCCAATCGGGTTCTTCTACAACAACACGGTCGCCAACTATCACCTGTTGACCGATTTTTTTTAAGCGGGTTCTGCGAGTACATAAAAGGATTAGTGGATTGGGGGAAGAAGCAAAGGAAGAAAATATGAGGTTATCAGGTGGCAAACTTCTTTTTTTTCTTGCTCCCTCTGCTTCCTCCGCTCCCTCTGCTTCCTCTGCTTTTGAATCAAGCTGAACTTTGTAAAAATTAGCTTGAACCGCAAGCACCGTACCCAATAACTGTCCAGATTTTATTGATGCTTCGTGACTCATGAGTCAGTAACACAACATCTTACTAGCAAGGAAAAATAGCCGGAACAGTCAGTAACTTGTTCAACTTTATAACCAGCCATTGTCAAACTATCGGGAACTTGCTCAATAGGCTCCCCCGGATCTAACCAAACTTCTAATAATTCTCCTGCTTGCATTTGCTGCAAACGAATCTTTGTCCGTACAAAATTAATTGGACAAGGAGTACCCCGCAAGTCAAGTTGAGCATCAGGAGATAAAAGTGGAGATACACTCATTATTTTAATTAAATAGTTTTCCCAAGAAACCTTCTAAACCGCCTTTACCAGTGCGCTCTCCCTTAATTTTAGCTAGCTTTTCGAGTAATTCTCTTTCGTCGGGAGTCACTTTTGTTGGAATATCAATCAATATTGTAATCATATGGTCGCCCCTACTCACAGGGTTTCCTAAACGCGGAACGCCTCGATTCTCTAATTTCATGACTGTATTGGGCTGAGTTCCAGGAGGAATAATCATTTCCACCAGACCGTCTACAGTATCTACTTCTAAACGGCACCCTAAAATTGCCTGAAGATAGCTAACCTTAATTTCAGAAAGTACATTAATACCGTCACGCTGGAATTCTTCATCTTCGTTTACGAACAGGTAAACGTATAAATCTCCCGGCGCACCACCACGCATTCCCGCATCTCCTTCATTGGAGATACGCAAACGGGTACCATTGTCAACCCCAGCCGGAATGGTAATTTTCAGTTTCTTGGTAACTTGATTTGCACCTTTGCCTTCACAAGCGTCGCATTTATCTTCAATTACCATTCCCGTACCGTTACAGGTAGGACAGGTTGAGACTTGCGTAAAACTACCAAAAGGGGTTCGAGTTACGCGACGAACCTGACCGGAACCGCTACAGGTAGAGCAAGCACGAGGACGAGTACCTGGTTTAGCACCAGAACCGTTACAAACCTCACAAGTTTCTAGGTGGGAAATCCGAATTTCTTTTTCACCACCGAATACTGCTTCACGAAAATCTAGCTTTAAATCTAACCGCAGGTCATCACCTCGGACTGGTCCGCTACGTCGTCTTTGGGACTGACCCGCACCTCCAGCAAATCCGCTGAAAATACTTTCAAATATATCGGCAAAACCGCCCATGTCTCCGAAGTCCTGGAAGCCAGCAGCACCAGCACCAGAAACTCCTTGTTCTCCAAAGCGGTCATAACGAGCCCGAGTTTCAGGTTCCGAAAGCACTTCATAAGCGCGGTTAATTTCCTTAAACCGCTCCTCGGCTCCCGGCTCTTTGTTCACGTCTGGGTGATACTTCCGGGCTAAGCGGCGGTAAGCACTTTTCAAATCTTCTTTATCGGTGTCACGAGAGACACCCAGAATTTCATAATAGTCGCGAGCCATAAAGCAAAGGTAAAAGTTAAAATGTTGGAAACTAATATGCAGTTACAGGTCAGGGAACACATTAAAAATTTTTTAGAAGAAAATTTAATGGGAACCCATCATACAGAAGGCAAAAAGTTAAGTTTTATTATTAATAATTGATTCTACCCTTTACCACCGATAAAAATCACCACTTCTATATTAAAGTGCAGGTGTAACTCAAGTGAGAACGAGATTTATTGATTAATTCGCTCGCCCACTCTCTTACAATTGTGCTACGTAGATGTGCGAAAAGCGGACTATAAATTTAAGGGCTAGCCGCACATATTAGTGTGGAAAACCCCCCATTTGATATTTATGGCATTGAAACCATTTTAATATGGTGCATAAATACTGTAATTTGCTGCTATTACATTCTATGAGATAAATAGCACAAACCTTCCCTAATAAGCTAGGAAAGGTATGCATAGAAAGGCTTTCAAATTGCAATGCACTTGGTTGAAAACCGCTATATTAATTAACAATAATTTAATCTATAGCTTCGTAATCAGCTTGGACTGTATTTTCTTCTTCAAAATCAAAGTTGAATTGTGGTGCAAAGGCTTCTTTTGATGCTTCGCTATCTTCTGCAATGGAAGGAATATCGGAATTATCCTCATTTTCAGGATTATCGGGTGTTTCAACTGTATGTTCGTAACTTCCAGTATTGACACGACTGTATACCTCCGCACCAATAGCAAATACAGTTTGTTGAAACCCATCCAAACTTTGTTTGAATTCTGCAACCGATATTTCCTCATTAGCCATTGCTGCTTGCAATGTTGCTAATTTCTCGTCAATAGAAGCTTTAAGTTGTTCGTCGATTAAATCCGCGTTATCTGTTAAAGCCGATTCATAACTGTGTAAGAGAGTATTGGCTTGATTTGTTAGTTCGATTAATTCCAAGCGTCTTCTGTCTTCCTCAGCAAAGGTTTCTGCTTCTTGACGCATTCTTTCAACTTCATTCTGACTTAAACCACCTGTATTGGTAATCCGAATACTTTGCTCTCTACCAGTACCTTTATCTTCAGCACCTACTTTTAAAATACCATTAACATCAATTTCAAAAGAGACTTCAATTTGTGGAACACCCCTAGGAGCCGGAGGGATTCCGCTTAGCAGGAATTTACCCAGACTTTTATTATCTCGCGCCATCGCTCTTTCACCTTGAAGAACGTGAATTTCCACCGAGTTTTGTCCGTCAACTGCTGTAGAGAATACCTGAGATTTGCTAGTAGGAATTGTAGTATTACGCTCCATAATTTTGGTAAATACTTCTCCTAAGGTCTCAAGTCCCAAAGACAAAGGAGTGACATCCAAAAGTAGTAAATCATCAACTTCTCCACCCAATACCCCAGCTTGAATTGCTGCACCTAAAGCCACAGCTTCATCGGGATTAATCGAACGGTCGGGAGCTTTACCTCCAAAAAAGTTCATTAAAGCATTCTGAACTGCTGGAATACGAGTAGAACCACCCACCAAAATAATCTTTTCCATCATATCCGGCTTCAGGTCTGCATCTTTGAGCGACTGAGCCATCGGTTCAACAATAGCTTTAATTAAATCACTACTAAGTTCTTCAAATTTGGAACGGCTAAGTTCCATCTCTAAATGTTTTGGTCCGGTTTCATTCGCAGTAATAAACGGTAAATTAATTGAAGTGGTAGGCATAGTAGAAAGCTCAATCTTTGCCTTTTCGGCAGCTTCCCGCAAGCGTTGCAGCGCCATTTTATCTCCAGAAAGATCTATTTTTTCTTGCTTGTAAAAAACCTCCATCATCCATTGAACGATACAGTTATCAAAATCGTCTCCACCAAGATGGTTATTACCGCAAGTTGCCTTTACTTCAAATACTCCATCCCCAAGCTGTAGGATAGAAACATCAAAAGTACCGCCTCCCAAGTCAAATACTAGAATTAACTGTTCTTCATCTTGCTTATCCAAGCCAAATGCTAAAGCCGCAGCAGTAGGCTCGTTAATAATCCGCAGTACTTCTAATCCAGCAATTGTTCCCGCATCCTTGGTAGCTTGTCTTTGAGCATCAGTAAAATATGCTGGAACTGTAATTACTGCTTGAGTCACTTCTTCACCCAAGAAATTTTCCGCATCCTGCTTCAACTTCTGTAAAATCATGGCGGAGATTTCTTGAGGAGTATAGTTACGTCCTCTAATTTGGACATCAACAGTATCGTCTCTACCTTTGTCACAACTGTATGGTACGCGAGCGCGTTCGGTTTGAGTATCATCCCAACGACGACCAATAAATCGCTTAATACTGTATATAGTGTTTTCCGCATTAGTTACAGCTTGGCGCTTTGCCAGAGGACCGACTAAGCGTTCGCCTCCCTTGCCAAATCCAACGATAGATGGAGTTGTACGTCCACCTTCTGAATTAGCTATTACGAGGGGTTTGCCACCTTCCAAAACTGCGACACAACTATTGGTAGTGCCCAAGTCAATCCCAATAACTTTTCCCATAACTATCGGTATATTTACTGATTAATTCTATAAAGCTGCAATATTAACAACGGTAATGATAGTAATGATTGAACAGCTTCCTTGAATAAAACAACGTCTGCTTCGAGGAAACTGTTCATACCACTGATAGAATAATTTCCCCATCTAAAGAGAAATTTTTCTTCACAATCGTTGGTAATAAAAGCGCGGATGGCACTCAGCCGATAAATTGGGATGCGATGCTCGCCCGATTGTTATTAACCGAAAGCAGTTTTGACAAAGGTGTTAATGGTTACTGCGATTAAGTATCGGCTTCCTCAGCCTCTGAGTTCTCAACCGGAGAATCATCTTCCTTTGGAGCAGCCACCTTCACCATTGCATGACGTAGCACGCGTTCGCCAAGAAAGTATCCGCGTACTAACTCTTCTAACACTGTTCCTTCCGGATATTCATCCGTAGGTTCGCGCATTACTGCTTCATGTTCGTTGGGGTCAAACTCTTGACCTTCGGGACGCATTGGCGACACACCTAAGCGTTTGAGACAGTCTACAAGCTGCTTATAAACGCCTTGATAACTTTTATGAATCGCCATTTCCCCATCATTTTGAGGTTTAATTTGCGCCCGCGCTCGTTCAAAATTATCAATTATTGGTAATAATTCTGTAATCGTGTTGCGCTTCACCTGTAGCTCTAAATCATCTTTTTCCTTCAGAGTGCGTTTGCGGTAATTCTCAAAATCTGCCGCAATTCGCATATATTGACTGCTACGCTCATCAAGCTGGGCTTTCAAAGACTCTATCTCAGCTCCTGATGAAGCAGTATCTACTTGAGTGTTACTTTTACCATCTTCTGCATTAGCTGTAGCTGAATCTGCTGCATTTGCTTCAATTGTGACCTGCTCGTTAACATCGCCGTTACTGTTGGTTTGTGGGGAGTCGCTGTTCATTCTTAATTAACCTCTGTTTGTTCGCTGATGGAGCACTGCTGTGTCCTAACCTTGTAATTGTTATTATTTAGCCATTATTTTCCAGCCAATTAGGAATACTTTACAGGTGAGTTTTCACTACCTTGTCAACAACAGCTTATAAATTAAATCACTATAAGAGGAAGTATCAGCTATTTTTACCGCCGAAATATTCCACACAAGTGGTATCTCCGTCATGATTATGACAAATGGTGAAGGTCTTTATCACTTTTGTTTGTCAGCTTAAGTGTAGAAATTTCTTACCTTTTATCGGTGCGGTTTGCCTCACTGACCAAAAACACTACACAAACTCTAATTTGAAAAACTTTTTTTCCTTAACTAGATAGTTCTCCAAAGAGATATGAATAATCCGTAAAAAAAAATTAACTAAGTAGTTAAACATAATTAATTACACATTGTCATTGCGAGTGGAACGGAGTGAAACGAAGCAATCACAGGGACTGCGACTACTTCGCTTCGCTCGTAGTGACGGTAAATATTTTTGTTGACTTACTTAATATTTGGTTGAGATGAAAATTTATTCCCTCAGCTTGGGAATACTCAAATAGTACGGTTTGTGCAGCATCCATCATCTCAATATATGACTTACTCGTCACAACAAAGGCGTAGCACTGCTCTGAGCGTCAAATCGGAGTTTTCGCCTTTCGGTAACAAACTTGTTCAATCTGGTTTTGTAGATAACAGCCAGATGAAGCAAGCACTTATAGAAAGTCGCAAATCGGGTAGACCCTTAATTGAGGTCATCGAATCGATTGCAGGAAGACAACTATCACCAGAGCTACTTCGCGAATATAAAAAGCAACAGCTATTTGAGCTTAAAATTCTTTACGGTGTTGAATCATTAGACCCGGAAATTAACGAAGTCGGTACAACTTCTGTAGGAGGCTTGATTGAAACTCTTATCCCAGTGGATATTTGTCGTCGTCACCGCTTAATCCCACTATCAAAACATGAGGAAGAAAATCCTCCTTATGTTTTGGTTGCAATGGTAGACCCGGATAATCTCGAAGCTTCTGATGACCTCAACCGGATTCTACGCCCGCAAGGCTTCAGTTTGCAAAGAATGGTAATCACTGCTGAGGATTACCAACAGCTAATCAACCAATTTTTGGATGAAATGGCTGTTAAACAGAAGCATATTGAAAAAGAACAATTTACTGACATCAATCAAGATTTAGAAAATCTAGATAATCTTGATTTAGAAGATGCTCCTGAAGAAGCAGAAGCTGACTTAGGTTCTGCAATGAAAGGTGCTGAGGGTGCGCCAATTATCAACTTGGTAAATAGAATCCTCGCCAAAGCATTGCACGAAGGGGTTTCTGATATTCATATCGAACCTCAGGAAGAAAATTTACGCATACGCTTTCGTAAGGATGGTGTATTGCGGGAAGCTTTTGACGCGTTACCTAAAAAAATTATTCCAGCAATTACAGCCCGTTTTAAAATTATTGCCAACTTAGATATCGCTGAACGTCGTCTTCCCCAGGATGGAAGAATTCGGCGTTTATTTGAAGGACGCAAAGTAGACTTCCGGGTAAATACGTTACCAAGTCGTTACGGAGAAAAAGTAGTACTCCGGATTCTTGATAACTCCTCAACTCAATTGGGACTAGATAAATTAATTACCGACCCGGAAACACTGGAAATTGTTCAAGAGATGGTAAGTCGTCCTTTTGGATTAATTTTGGTGACTGGTCCTACAGGTTCTGGTAAAACAACATCTCTGTATTCTGCCCTTGCCGAAAGAAATTCCCCCGATATTAATATCAGTACTGTAGAAGACCCGGTGGAATATAGTTTACCGGGAATTACTCAAGTACAGGTAATTCGTGAAAAAGGTCTGGATTTCGGTACAGCATTGCGGGCATTTTTGCGACAAGACCCTGACGTATTACTCGTGGGTGAAACCCGAGATAAAGAAACTGCGAAAACAGCTATCGAAGCAGCTTTAACGGGTCACTTAGTATTAACTACTTTGCATACCAATGACGCTCCTGGTGCTATCGCGCGTTTAGGAGAAATGGGTATCGAATCTTTCATGATTTCCAGTTCCTTAATTGGGGTACTGGCTCAGCGTTTGATGCGTCGAGTTTGTGACGAATGTCGTATTGAATACACTCCGTCGGCGCAAGAACTAGCTCGCTACGGTTTATCAGCATCTCAAGAAGCAGATGTCACCTTTTATAAAGCCAATACCCTGAGCATAGAGCAAGTTCAAGAAGCCAGAAGTAACGGTACCCTTTGTGAAAAATGTCACGGTATTGGTTACAAAGGTCGTTCTGGTGTTTACGAAGTTATGAGAATCACCGAGCGCATCCAAACTTTAATTAACGAAGAAGCACCGACAGAACTAATTAAAGAAGCAGCAGTAGAAGAAGGGATGAAAACCTTACTTGCTTACAGTTTGGATTTGGTGCGTCAAGGAGCTACCACTCTTGAAGAAGTAGAGCGGGTAACGTTTACCGATACAGGTTTGGAAGCCGAGTTAAAAGCTAAACGTAAGAGCGGTTTAACTTGTCGGAATTGCGAAGCAGAATTGCAACCAGAATGGTTGGATTGTCCTTACTGTATGACATCAAGATTTCATGATTAATAAAAGTTAGGAGTTAGGAGTTAAGAGTTAGGAATTAACTATTTTTAAAGATTAATAACTAATAATCAATTACTAACAACTAACAACTATCAACTATCAACTATCAATAAAAAGGTGCAATAAAAATGGAAATGATGATTGAAGATTTGATGGAACAAATGATTGAAATGGGAGGTTCGGATATGCATTTATCCGCTGGTTTACCTCCTTATTTTCGTATCAGTGGAAAATTAACACCTATTGGAGAAGAAACTTTAAGCGCTGACCAATGTCAACGGCTAATTTTTAGTATGTTGAATAATTCCCAGCGTAAAATTCTCGAACAAAATTGGGAGTTAGATTGTTCTTACGGTGTGAAAGGATTGGCACGTTTCCGGGTCAATGTTTACAAAGAACGCGGTACTTATGCTGCTTGTTTAAGAGCATTAAGTTCCAAAATTCCTAACTTTGATAAATTGGGTTTACCAGATGTTGTCCGAGAAATGTGTGACAAACCCAAGGGAATGATATTGGTAACAGGTCCTACTGGTTCTGGAAAAACAACAACTTTGGCGGCAATGATTGATTTAATCAACCGCACCAAATCAGAGCATATTTTAACAATTGAAGACCCAATTGAATTTGTTTACGAACCAATTAAAAGTCTCGTTCATCAACGTCAACTTGGTGAAGATACAAAAAGTTTTGCTAATGCTTTAAAAGGTTCTTTGCGTGAAGACCCAGATATTATTTTAATTGGAGAAATGCGTGATTTAGAAACAATATCATTGGCTATTTCCGCAGCAGAAACCGGTCACTTAGTATTTGGGACTTTACACACCTCCTCAGCAGCCCAAACTGTTGATAGAATCATCGACGTTTTCCCCGCAGATAGGCAAACTCAGGTGCGAGTACAGCTATCAAACTCTTTAGTAGCAGTATTTAGTCAAACTTTAGTACCCAAGAAAAATCCCAAACCTGATGAATTTGGGCGAGTAATGGCTCAAGAAATTATGGTGATTACTCCAGCTATTTCCAACATGATTCGCGAAGGTAAAACATCTCAAATTTATTCATCGATTCAAACCGGTGCAAAATTAGGAATGCAAACTTTAGAAAAAGTTCTTGCTGATTATGTCAAAGCAGGAACTATTTCTTTTGAATCCGCAATGGCAAAAACTTCTAAGCCAGACGAAGTTCAACGTTTAATCGGTGCTGCACCAACAAACGGTAAAGCTAAAGCTGGTGTAAGACGTTAATGCCAAAACAACTACTTGTAGTTAGTTATTAAAATTATTAATTAGTTGCTTTAAATAGCTAACTACTAAGTATTTTTCATTTCAAAAATTACAGATTTGATTTTTTTATTTTTTTGAATTCAAACTATATAAATCATGCCAACTTTCGTCGCTCGCGTTCGTGATTCGCAAGGAAAATCCAAACAGGAAAAGATTAGTGCAAACTCTTTAGCAGATGCTCGTACTGAGTTAAGACAAAAAGGTTTTGTAATTCAAGATTTACAGGAATTCAAAGGTTTTGATATTGGTGAAGCCTTCGATTTAACAAAGCTGCAAAATAAACTTGCTACAGTTGCTGTTAAAGATAAAGCGATATTTTCTCGTCAGTTTGCTGCTTTGACAAATGCAGGTGTTGCAATTGTTAGAAGCTTAGGAGTACTTTCCGAACAATGCGGAAATCCAAAGTTAAAAGATGCACTATTAGATATTAGTAGTGAAGTACAAAATGGTGTTAATCTTTCCGATGCAATGCGGAAACATCCTGAATGTTTTGATGGCTTGTATGTGAGTATGATTCAAGCTGGTGAAGTTGGGGGTGTTTTGGATGAAGTTCTTAATCGTTTGGCAAAGCTATTAGAAGATACCGCTCGACTACAAAACCAAATTAAATCGGCTATGTCTTATCCCACTGTTGTGGGTGCTTTGGCTGTAATCATCTTTCTTGCAATGACAATTTTTCTGATTCCAATTTTTGCGAATATATTCAAAGATTTGGGAACAGAATTACCAGCCTTAACACAGTTTATGCTCTGGATAAGTGGTGTCCTTACAAGTTGGAGACTTTTCGTTCTAATTGGTATTGTTGTTGGAGCGAAAGTTGCTTTTGATATGTACTACAAGACTCCTGTAGGCACATTAAATATTGATGCTCTTTCTTTAAAATTACCTTTATTCGGTGACTTAATTCAAAAGTCTTCTATCGCTAGATTTAGTCGTACTTTTGGCTCTTTAACTCGTTCCGGAGTACCAATATTGACCTCCTTAGAAATTGTTCGAGATACATCAGGTAATCAGGTAATTGCTAATGCTATTGATGCTGCAAAAAATGAAGTTCAGCAAGGTGGAATGATTAGTATTGCTTTGCAGAAAGAAAACGTTTTTCCTCCTATGGCAATTCAAATGATGAGCATTGGAGAAGAAACAGGAGAATTAGATGGAATGTTGATGAAAGTTGCTGACTTCTATGAGGATGAAGTCGAACAAGCAGTAAAAGCTCTTACCAGTGTATTGGAACCAGTAATGATTGTGGTTATCGGTGGAATGGTAGCCGTAATTTTGCTGTCTATGTACCTACCAATGTTTAAGGTCTTTGAAGAATTAGGCTAAGAACAGTCAACAGTGAACAGTTATCAGTTATCAGTTGACAATCAACAGTTAATTGATAACTTTTCATTAAGAGGTTAAAGGTTAAAGGTTGAAAATATTTATCTCTTAATTCTTAATTTCTAACTCCTAACTCCTAACTCCTAACTCCTAACCCAAAATCCAAAATAAACGCATCCGTTGTTAAAATCCAAAATTATTTATGCCTGTACAAAAATCTCAATACGAAATCAGCCTTGCTGAATACAGTAATCATTCAGCAGCAGTTGCTCTTTTAAAGCAACATCGTCCTTACTTAGAAATGATTCCTAGTTTGCGTCGTCCGGATGAAAGTCTTATTACTATTCCTCTACCAATAATCCGCATTCGTAAAACAGAAACAGATTTACCGATGTCTACTTGTCTTCCCTGCGATTTAGCGATTTTAATGTGCGACCCCGAATGGAAGATTAAAACAGGGGTTGAAATTCTTGTATTTATTCATCGTCCCGATGAGGATTTTTCTGACTTATTAGGAAGATGGCGAAAAACTCAAGTTTGGTTAGATAAAGACTACGAATGGTTCATGCCTCCTCGTTATAGTCATATTCTGAATGAAGGAAAAAATTCGATATATCCTTTATTCGTAGTTTTCCCTGAAACACCAGAACGAATTAAACGTGGTTTATTAGGTTCAGAAAGCCCCTTCATTATTCAAAATTCAGAATTAGTTTTTGATGAGGAAAGAAAAGAAGAAGAACAATTGGGATACTAGCAACGAATTAACATAAACATCTTTAAAATAATAAAAAATAGATTAGTTTACAAGATAGATATCTTTTTTACATTGCTATAAAATAATTTACAATTTTTAATTACGATTAGTAATATTTTTTAACTATAAATTTTTGCAAGAAATATTATTTAGAATTTTGAAGTTAAATTGTCTTATAACCTACAATTTTTATAGAGCTAATCGATAGTCAAGCAGGGCTTACTAACGCGATTTCAGGCTTTATAATGCACCATCACTATACTTGAACTTTAGTTCTAAAGATTTAGTTTTAGAGAGATATTTTTAAACTTTTAGCTCAATTCTATTACCCATAATTAGACTTGTTATGACCTTTATAGGCAGAAATTAACCATAACCATTGGTTTTACACATATTTTTTCTAGATTTTGACTCTACACCTTAAGGCATACCCCAACCCTGTATCTTGAGAGATAATTATTCCAAGCAGTTAAATATCAAGACTTGACTTATGTGCTTGGTTAAGAGAAACTTACATATAATTGAAGTAAACACTGTTAAAAATAATAAATTCTGTAAATTTTTTTAATATAAGTTTATGGGGGTAGACGAAATTAGTTAATTAATGACTAATTTTATCATTAAGAACAAATCAAGTCGAAGCTGAATATATGAATTAATTGTATTCCGTTTCACAAACGCATGTAAAAATCTCAATCGACATGGTTGGTCTAAAGCATGGAAACATTAGAATTTATAATTTATCCAGACGGTAGAGTACAAGAAAAGGTCACTGGAATAACAGGGGCTTCTTGCGCTGAAGTTACTGCGGCAATCGAAGCGCAATTAGGTATTGTACTCGCTCATGAGCCAACCTCAGAATATTTTAATGCCAAGGTGCTTTCTCAGAATGCTGTTGCGAATGCTCAATCAACATTCAGCGATTGGTAATTATTGACTCAACTTAATCATTTAGTCTCACGAAAGACGAGATATTATGTCACATTTTAGCCAGATTAAGACCCAAATTCGTAATCTTGAATCTTTGAAAAATGCCCTTACCGATTTAGGGATGTCTTGGAAAGGTGGTTCGCATTCTTTGCGCGGCTATCAAGGTATAACTCATAGTGCTGAAATTGCTATCGAGCAAGAAAACGGCTATGACATTGGCTTCAAGTGGAATGGAAAAGAGTACGAGCTAGTTGCCGATTTACAATATTGGGCGCAAAATCTTTCTGTAGAAGGGTTTTTAAAGCAAGTTACACAGCGTTACGCTTACCGCACAGTTGTTGAAGAAACTGCAAAAGCTGGTTTTCAAGTTAGCGAGCAAAAGCAGAATCAAGATGGTTCAATTCGTTTGGTAGTACAGCGCTGGAGTGCGTAATGTCTGATTTTACGCCGCCAACCGATGAACAAGATAGTCGTTCTGGTTTTGAGCCGGAATTGGGAGGTTCTTTACGTTCGGACTCTCAGCGTTCTGGCTTGGAACCAGAATTAGGCGGTGTGCTGCGTCAAAAGGGTGTGTATGTTGATGAAATTACCTGTATTGGCTGTAAGCACTGTGCCCATGTTGCTCGTAATACTTTTTATATAGAACCCGACTATGGTCGTGCGCGTGTTGTGCGTCAGGATGGCGACTCGGAAGAAGTAATTCAGGAAGCTATTGATACTTGTCCTGTAGACTGTATTCACTGGCTTGATTATACCGAACTGAGAAAATTAGAAGAAGAACGTAAATATCAGGTAATTCCTGTAGTCGGTTATCCGCTAGACCGTGCAATTGTCGTTACTCAAACTCGCCGGAAAAAACAAAAATCGAAAAAGAAAAAATCTCAACGTTAAAATTGAAGATTTTTATATGATTACTAAGGGTTGCATTTGCAGCCCTTTAATTTTTTGTTCTTATATATTATTTTTTCTAAGCAAAGCCATAGTAAATAAATGAACGAAATTATTTACTCTTATTAAAAGCTAATAATTATTAAAAGCTAATAAAATTAACCCTAACCCTTATGATTGCGACCCTCCGGAAACACTTATGTCCTTACCCTGACGGTGAATGTTTCACTCGGCTTAAGACATTATGTAATTAATTATGTTAAATACTTATTTTTTGTTTTTTTAACCTTTTTTTCACTGTTTTATAGCATTATCTTATACGGATTAGCTAGACTTACGCAAACTCGTCTATTGCTTATAAATAATTTATAAACTGTAGGTAATAGTCCTAAATTTTATCAAAATCAAAAATTTTCATTATAAAAAGTAGGTTTATTCCTAGTTAAGCAGCAATAAATTATGCTTGAACAAGAATAAACCTAGTTTCTTTAATCATTACTCTGACTTAATTAATAAGCTGATGGGTAGTTAGATTGTATAAAACAAAATTTTGGGATTATTGTGGTGCGGATATCTTGTCCGCTTCTGGTATACAAAGTAAATACGCAACAGCTTAGACTCTGCTAGCTCAGTTATTAAAGATACTTCTCCAAAGTATTTGCTAACGTAGTTTTGGGAACCGCACCAACGACCATATCAACTTTTTGCCCGCCTTTAAAAATCATTAATGTGGGTATACTGCGGATACCATACTGAGAAGCAACATTAGGATTCTCATCTGTGTTGACTTTTACAACCTTGATTTGACCTTCATATTGCGAAGAAATTTCATCTACAACAGGGGCTACCATACGACACGGGCCACACCAGGGTGCCCAAAAGTCAACTAATACAGGAACTTCGCTATCGAGTACTTCCTGCTTAAAACTGGAGTCTGTAACTTGTGTGGCTGATGACATGCCTTAAAACCTTATAATTCAGATGTTTTTGAATTTTGTGAAAATTTTACCACAGCAAAAACCACTGCCTTGAGATTTGGAATATACATTTACACAGTAGTGCGAAAAAATTATTTCAAGACATAAGGAACCGCCCGAACAGTAGTCCGGGCGGAGTGTGGTGTGAGGAGTGAACGGAAACATGCGTCTCCGCTATTTCTATTGTAGGCGACATATGCGATTTTTCCAGCCATAGTTTAAAAGTAAGGAAAAATTTCTTTAAGAAAGTGTCCAAAATATAGCATTCGCAACTAAAAATAGTTAATGATTGATGCTTTTGGCAATAATAGCGATATCCTGCCAATCATTAACTATTGCGTATTTCTCATAAGAAAAGTAATGCTTAGCTCGAAACGAGGGAGTCTATATCCTGTGAAACAAGCTTTCCTAACAGATTGTTACAGGAAAGAGACAAATGCTTCAAACTATTCGCTTCAAACTATCAAACTATTAAAATTATTCACTCAGCTTTATTTATTTGCCCATGCCTAAATGTTGAGCTTTCTGATATACCTTCCCTTCAGTTAATAATGATGGAGCAATAACAACTTCCACTTGCTGCATCTCTTTAAGATTTTTGGCTCCAAGAGTACCCATACTAGTTTTTAAAGCACCTAAAAGATTGTGAGTACCGTCATCAAGTTGGGCTGGTCCAGTTAGTATTTGTTCTAAAGTACCGGTAGTACCTACGCTGATACGAGTACCGCGAGGTAGTACGGGAGATGGTGTTGCCATACCCCAGTGATAACCTCTTCCAGGAGCTTCAGCACACCTGGCAAAAGGAGAACCAATCATTACACCATCAGCACCACAAGCAATACATTTACAGATGTCACCCCCAGTGATTAAGCCACCATCAGCAATGACTGGTACGTAATTTCCAGTTTCCTGATAATACTCATCTCGGGCTGCAGCACAATCGGCGATCGCACTTGCTTGGGGTACTCCTACACCCAAGACTCCACGGGAAGTACAAGCTGCACCAGGACCAATTCCTACCATTACTGCAGCAGCACCAGCTTTCATCAAGTTAAGGGTTACTTCATAGCTTACACAATTGCCTAGAGCTACTGGCATTGGCATTTCTCGACAGAACTCAGCTAAATCCAGAGGAGTTATCGACTCTGGTGATAAATGAGCGGTAGAAACCACCGTAGCTTGGACAAAAAATAAATCTGCTCCTGCTTCTGCTACTACCGAGCCATACTTAACAGCCCCTGCGGGAGTAGCACTAACCGCAGCGATACCACCGCTCGATTTTATTTCTTTAATTCGTTTTTTAACTAAATCCAACTTTACTGGTTCTGCGTAAAGTTCCTGCATCAAGGTTACAAATTCATCTTTGTTTACCCCAGCAATGCGGTCTAAAATTGGCTCTGGATTGTCATATCTTGTTTGGATTCCTTCTAAATTAAGTACTCCCAATGCTCCTATCTCTGATAAACGTACAGCCATTTGAACATCAACCACACCATCCATTGCACTAGCAATAATTGGTATTTTTCGCTCAATATTACCAATACGCCATGTTGTATCTGCTAATGTTGGATCTAATGTTCTTGTACCTGGTACTAAAGCAATTTCATCTATTCCGTAAGCCCTGCGGGCTGTTTTTCCCCGCCCAATTTGGATATCCACGCGCTTTTACTTTCCAAGAGATGTATTTAAGCTAGGGTATCAAATTGTGGGAATATTTTGAGCTATTTTTTTGGAAACTCATTGTTTCAAGTAAAACAGATAAAAAGTCATATTGAAAAATCATTGATAAATGCACCTATTGTCCTGTTATTAATCAATTTTACGTAAAATACTTTTATCCGGTATGCCAATTCAGTCAAAGCTTTCATCAGTTTTATACATTAGAAAGTTGTTATTAAGTTGACGCACTTGAACTGAATATTTCTACACTAACTAATTTACGGCAGTATAATTTAATATCAGCTTTTATATAAGTAAATTTATATTGTTTCGTTATTGTTCTTTT
Source organism: Cyanobacteria bacterium J06621_15 (assembly GCA_038525335.1). Lineage (GTDB taxonomy): Bacteria > Cyanobacteriota > Cyanobacteriia > Cyanobacteriales > Nostocaceae > Rivularia. Next base: position 22,018 of record JBCBHT010000015.1, read on the forward strand.
TATAAAATGACTCTGGCTTTGTTTTCAGATAAACAAATGCATAGTATTTATTCTTAAAATATTGTCTTTAATCGTTAAAAAACATACATCATAAAAATGTACTGAAAAATTTATGTAATTATTTACTCACTATTTGCTCGTTCGTTTAGAAAATACTTGTTAGCCTTCAACTATAAGATTCAGAACAAAACCGAAAATATATTATAATTGTTTACAAATTGAAACACGTAATACCTTTAATAAATATTTAGTCTTCTGCATGTTGAAACCTGAAATAAAGACTACACGATAAATCTCTCAACTAGAATGAAATCAGCTCGCTTTTGTTGGTGATAAATAAACGTATTTATGGAGTAGTAATGCATACAATCCCTAACTATGTGTAAGGTAAAAATTAGTCTTGAATTTAACTTGAATTTAAATAGATGATACGAAGATATCTAAGTATAAATTACTAATTTCACATTAAAAATAGTGACATGGTGTCACAAACCTGTAGAGTCGCTAATATTGTTAACATAACTTCAAAATAGATATTTAAATCGCTTTGATTCAATTAGAAACATTAGAATTATTAGAATGGTCGCGCCTATGCCAGCATTTGTCTACTTTCGCGGCAACGAAGCTGGGGGCTATAGCTGCACGTAGTATCGTGATTCCCTCCTTTCAACCAGAGAGCGAAAATTTATTAGCGCAAACGAAAGAAGTATACGAATTAGAAAATCGCTTAGACAATGGAATAACATTCGAGGGGATTCAAGATTTCGGTGATTCTTTAGAAAGAGCTGAACTCAAAGGTATTTTGGCTGGAGAAGAACTCTTAGCTATAGCTACCACTTTAGCTGGAGTCAGAAATTTACGTCGCTTAATTGATAATCATCCGGACTTAGAAATATTAAACGAATTAGTCAGTGATTTACGGACTTATCCAGAATTAGAAAAAGAGATCCATCGCTGTATTGATGAGCGGGGAGAGGTAACAGACCGCGCTAGTGAGAAACTAGGTGATATTCGTAATTCATTGCGTCAAAGTCGCAGTCAAATTACCCGAAAACTGCAAAATATCATACAGGTTAAAGGTAATGCTCTCCAAGAAACGATAATAACTCAACGCGGCGATAGATTTGTAATTCCGGTCAAGGCACCGCAGAAAGACGCAATCCCTGGTATTGTACATGACACATCTACCAGCGGAGCGACCTTATATGTAGAACCTAATTCCGTTGTACCAATGGGAAATCAGCTACGTCAATTGCTGCGAAGAGAACAAGTAGAAGAAGAAGCAATTCGCCGTAAATTATCGGAGCAAGTAGCTGAAATAAAACTAGATTTAGAAAAATTATTAGCAGTCGCAACTACATTAGATTTAGCAACAGCCAAAGCAAGATACAGTTTCTGGTTAAAAGCCAATCCACCTCGTTTTATCAATCCCAAAGAAGAAAATATTACCCTAAGAGAATTACGACATCCTTTACTAGTATGGCAGTATCAGCATGAAGAAGGACATGAAGTAATTCCTGTTGACCTAGTTATAAATCCTTATATTCGAGTTGTTACTATTACCGGACCAAACACTGGTGGTAAAACAGTAACTCTTAAAACTTTAGGTTTCGCCACATTAATGGCAAAGATAGGTTTATTTGTACCGGCTCGCGAACCAGTAGAACTACCTTGGTTTGACCAGATATTAGCAGACATTGGTGACGAACAATCCTTAGAGCAAAGTTTATCAACCTTTTCCGGACATATCCGTCGGATTAGTCGAATTTTGGATTCTATTTCTAATAAGGAAGATAAATACGAAGAAGACAAAGAAGAGGAAGAGGAACAAATAGAAGGAGGCAAAAATACTTCCCCCCCTCTCCCCCTCTCCCCCTCCCCCACTCCCTCTTCCTTAGTTCTTCTCGACGAAGTTGGAGCTGGTACCGACCCGGTAGAAGGAAGTGCTTTGGCAATTGCATTATTGCGTTATCTTGCAGACCATTCAATGCTGACAATCGCTACTACTCACTTTGGTGAATTGAAAGCGCTTAAGTATGAAGACGAACGGTTTGAAAATGCATCGGTAGAATTTGACGAAGCAACTTTATCACCAACTTACCGTTTGCTCTGGGGAATTCCCGGACGTTCTAATGCTTTAGCGATAGCTTCTCGCTTGGGATTAAAAGGGGAAGTAGTAGAAAAGGCAAAAGATGAAATGGGTGGTGCAACCGATGAAGTTAATCAAGTTATAGCTGGATTGGAAGCACAACGTCGTCGTCAAGAAGAGAAAGCCACACAAGCACAGGATTTATTGCAGCAAGCAGAGCGTTTTTATAAAGAAGTATCAGCCAAAGCCAGAGACTTAGAACAGAGAGAAAAATCTTTACGTGCTTCTCAAGAAATAGCGGTACAGCAAGCCATTGCTTCAGCTAAAGGTGAAATTGCTGCGGTAATTAAACGTTTGCAACAAGGTAAACCGACGGCTCAGGACGCTAAAAAAGCTACAGACAATATCAATAAATTAGCAGATAAATTCATACCTAAAACAGCGCCCAAACAAAAAGCTGGGTTTATGCCAAAAGTTGGAGAAAGAATTCGTATTCCCAGATTAGGACAAACAGCAGAAGTGTTAACAGCCCCTGACGAAGATGGGGAATTTAACGTTCGTTTTGGCATCATGAAAATGACAGTCAAGCTAGAGGATGTAGAATCTTTAAGCGGAGAAAAAGCACAGTCGCAAAAGACAGTAAAACCCGCAGCAAAACCCGCAGCAGCAGCACCACCAAAACCCGTCGAAAATACTCCTTTGATTCGGACTTCTAGAAATACTGTGGATTTAAGAGGAAGACGAGTAGCTGATAGTGAATTAATTTTAGATAAAGCTATTTCAGAAGCTGATAGAGCAATATGGATAATTCACGGACATGGAACCGGAAAATTGCGTCAAGGAGTTCATGCTTTTTTAAAACAGCATCCTAGGGTTGGCAATTACGAAGCAGCACCGCAAAATGATGGTGGTACTGGAGTTACAATTGCTTACATGAAACAGTGAACAGCGGAAATTGCGGTCTTGGGGGTTTCCCCCAAGAGCAAATTTCCAAGACAGTTATCAGTGAACAGTTATCAGTGAACAGTGAGTAATAAGTAGCAAGTGAGTTGTTTTTCTACAAATTACCCATTACCAATTGCCCAATCCCTAATTCCCAATTCTCAATCCCCAATTACCAATTACCAATTCCCAATTCCCGATTTTAAATTTCCCTTTGACAAATTAGATTTTGATTCTAAAGTAGGTAAAAGACAAATTGCTGTTGAGCCGCTTAGCAGGTAAAGAGCTTAATATTATTGCGATTTTTTGCTACGGCTTGTGGAAACCAATATAAAATATTGAGAATCTGGTTTCAAAATGGGTAACAGCAACAGTCCATACCAGCCCGATCACCTATGCTTAAAGTTATGCACTCTGCTGGCGATTCACCCACTATTAGTTCCCAGTGGGAGGATTTAACTAATATTGCCGCCCCAACATCCATTCAATGGGATGATATCAAAGCTCAAATAGATTTGGTGTTGTTGGCGCTAGAAGCTTTGACAGGAATCGGTTCCGAGGCAATGCTCTCTGCGGCAATTAATCTGAATTTAGAATCAAGAGTGCCAGACCGCGTAGCACTGTGGCGATTGCGCCAATCTAACCCCATACGTAAAGGTCAAGGAGGCAGAAAAAAATTAGATGTAGAGGAAGCTCGTTCGTTAGTTTTGATTACTTGTTATCTCGCCAAACAACACCAAGAGTTAATTCGCCGTGCTGTTGACTTGTTAGAACAAAATGCTCAAAATAACCGCGAACCTCATTATTCTGCTTTACTAGGAGATTACATCGATGCTTTCTGCAATACTTATCAAGAGCGGATGGAAGATTCGGAGAAAATCTCCACAGATGTACTTACCAATCTGTCACTCAAATTGTTAATTGATTTAGTCTTTTACAGCGGTCCCGGTGGACATCGCCGTCTGTGGCTAGCACTTATAGACCGTTCAACAAAATTTTGAAATGTCCAAGACGCATTTACTGCCATGCCTCTATCCAATCCAGTGATTCGTCGGTATACTCCGCCTACCTGCACGTTAGAAGTTTTGGCGCAAAGTTCTCCTTTGTCACGTTGGATGGGTAAATCTGTTCTCAAGCAGGTCAGGTTTAACCTTCGCTTTGATGACCCCCGAAAACCAGAGGAGGAACTTGTTGTAGTTCAAGGTGACCGAGACCAGTTGGAAATTCTGCATACAGCAGTCTCGGGTTACGTGCAAGAAATTTTGCAACAGTCACCAGAAAACTTCTGGGCTTCGAGAGTAGAAACGCCTAAAAATGATAATGTATCACAACTGACAGCGGTCGAAGATGCTCTTAACCTTGAAGGTGATATTAAGCGAGAAAATATTTATTTACAAGCAAGCAGCAATTTGACTCATCAATTGTTTCTTGGCTCATTAGCATCTCCAGTTAGTGGTTCTTCGATTCAACTAAGTTTGTTGCAATTATTTGATTTAGCAACAGCTTTAGATGAGTACATGGCTGATGTTGTTGCTTTGCCTACAGAAACTCAACAACCGCGTAGAAACCGATTTGCAGTACCTGTTTGGGCACCCGTTGCAGCAGTACTGGTATTGGGCTTGGGTTTAATGCCGCTTACTTATCAATATGCTAACCGTCTTCGGGAGCAGAATAAAACTGCTGAAAAAATTGCGGCAGCAGACAAAGGAATTAGTGATAACACTGTCTCTGTACCTTCATTAGAGCCTCTACCAACTTCAACATCTTTACTTACCCCTTCACCTAATCTATCACCTTTACCAACTCTAGGTACTGGTTTAAATGTTCCTCCCAATGCTTCTTTACCAACTCCAGGAGCATCTGCTGTTCCAACTGTAGGAGCCACTCAAAATCCTGGGACTAATCAGCCTTCAGCATCTACAAATCCATCGTCAAATGGTTTGTCTAATATTCCGCTACCACCATTAGGTAGCAATAGTTTCGGTAACAATACGGCGAAAAAACCGCAAATTGGAGGACAAAACCCGATTATCCCAAATTCTTCATCTGTTAAAACTAATGGGGAAGTGGCAACCAAACCAAATTTAAAAGGAAATAGTTCTACATCACTTTCTACTAAAACTAATTTACCTTCTACAAGTTTGCCTTCTACTTTGCCATCAGCAAGTTTACCGTCCCTAAGAAACCCAGCTACACCTAAACTTCCGGTACTTCCAACCCAAGGTTCTGCATCCCCTCGAACTAATAAAAATCCAGCAAATTCTCTAGCCAATTCTTCTAAAAATAATAGCGAGCTACTGTCACAACTTAGAACAAGTCGTGCCGATTCTGCAGCGAATAATAATGGTGAAAAATCTACCGCAACAACAGCTGCTGTTAGTAGGGAAACATTATTTGACACCAATCAAGTTGCAGAAGTGAGAAAATATTTTAAACAACGCTGGAGACCACCTAGCGGTTTACAACAGCCTTTACAATATAGTTTGACAGTAGGGGTGGATGGTGCACTTGAACAAATTCTTCCTCTAGGGAAAGCCGCAAGAGATTATGTCGATAGGGCTGGAATTCCACAAATTGGTCAACCTTTTGTTTCTCCGAGTCGTAACGGACAAAATGTCAAAATACGTGCAGTGTTTAAACCGAACGGTCAGGTACAAACTTTTCCTGAAACGGATTAAATTGCTTCTACCGCTATACGATTAACCAAACCCCAGATTGAAGAGGAACTTATATTCTGATAACTATGTCCAGCCATGTCTAGATTTAGGCAGTTTTGGACAGGTTTAACAGAGCGACAAAAAATTATATAAGTAATTTTAGATTGTGAAGCAAGCAACTAGCTTTTAGCTTTGTTTGGTTCTGCTATTAATCGCTGTTGTATTTTTCTTGATGACATCAACAATCAGTGTATGAAGCAGTTTTATGCCATGCACTAAATTGTAGTTCCAATCATATAGCTTAAATGCAGCTTAAATTGTTGGTTAGTCAAACTATCTTTTTGCTTGCATGGGTGATACAAAGTGGGTTAAGTTTAAAATGCGACTTTTGGAGCAATAAAATATTGGTATAGACACAGACGTACCAATATACGTCGATAAAAAATAGCAATCTGTATCAGTAAATGATTACTCCACTGGCAAAAGTTGGCGATAGCAAAAGTCATCAGCGCCTTGGTTTTATTGACCACAGGTGCTTTTTGGTGTGAAAAAGACATTCTGCTTTTTCAGCACAAGCTATTCTATTAATTTTTACCTAACACTTACAGTTCGAGTGATGATGGAATAATAAGTAGAAATACCATCCCCTAAAAGCGCTAATTGAGTTGAAAATAATAGATTGTGGAGTATTACGCTTCTTTAGAGTAGCGAACGTATTCTAAACCCAATTTTAGTAAAAAATAATCTTATTTTGGCATCACCTGTCATGACCTCCAATGATTTTTATACATCAGAGCATCTTCAAGCGGATATCGTTGAGTTAATAGAAAGAATACCCAGGTTAAAGAATGGGAAATACATCGAACAGGCTTTAAATACTGTTTTAAGACTTTCTCAGGAAGAAGAAATCGACCGATTAGATTGGAAAATATTATCCTCTTCTTTAGCAGATATGGAACGGGGTTTTCAGTTGTTCCATGCTTACCGACACGTTCGGAAAGTTACTATATTTGGTTCAGCACGTTTATCTCCTGATACGCCTGACTATAGAATGGCGAGAGATTTCGGTCGCTGTGTATCTGAATTAGGGTTTAAAGTGATTACCGGTGGTGGTGGTGGAATCATGCAAGCCGGACACGAGGGTGCAGGACGAAAAAATTCCTTTGGTTTGAATATAGAATTGCCGTTTGAACAAGAAGCTAACCCAGTTATTCAAGGTGACGATAAACTAATTAATTTTAAATATTTCTTTACTCGCAAGCTATTTTTGCTTAAAGAAAGTGATGCAGTTGCTTTATTCCCCGGTGGTTTTGGTACTCAAGATGAAGCATTTGAGTGCATGACTTTAAGCCAAACTGGTAAATTCGGTCCAGTTCCATTAATTTTGATAGACCATCCTGGTGGTGATTACTGGAAATCTTGGAGTGAGTATATTGATAAGCAATTGGTTGAAAAAGGTTTGGTAAGCCCTGAAGACCCGAGTTTGTATACCGTTACGGATAATCTACAGGTTGCTTGTAATGCTATAACTCATTTTTACAAAGTTTATCATTCTAGTCGCTATGTCAAAGACCGTTTGGTAATTCGCTTAAAATCTGAGCTATCTGATGCTGAGGTGGAAAAATTAAATGCTCAATTTGGCAAGATTTTGGTGAAAGGAAAGATTGAGAAAAGCGAAGCTTTACCGCAAGAAGGAACCGACGAAGCAGTTGGATTACCTCGTTTGCTGCTGTATTTCAATCAAAAGGATTTAGGACGTTTGTATCAGATGATTGCAGAAATTAACCAAATGGGACATCCTTCGGTTGAGGATGCAAAACATCCGGAAAGGAAGTAGATTTGGGAATTGGGGATTGGAAACTGGGCATGGGAATATAACAATTATTCTATAATTCTTAAATGCTCTATCAAATACAGTAATTCTTGTAATAATTAATGTACTCATTAAAGAATTCCCAGTTTGAATACTGGGATTTTTTTTCAAATTTACTAACATTAAATTTAGTGCAAATTTGATGCATAATTAATTGTATGTTAAATATTAGTCGGGATATTCATCCTCTTTCCAGCTTTAAGCGCAATACTTCAGAGTTTGTTGAACAAATGAAGCATACAGGTGAACGGGAGCATCCCAAATGTGTAAAAATATTTATCATTTGTCATTGCGAGTGAAACGAAGTGGAACGACGCATTCAGCGAAGCTGTGGATCATCGCAAAACTTTGAGATTGCTTCACTTCGTTCGCAATGACAACCAAAATCTTAATAAATTTGCAAAATTGGGATGCTCCCAGGTGGACCCATAGTATTAACCGTTAATGGTAAAGCTTAACTAGTTGTTCAAGATGCTGAGTCGTACCAAAAATTACTTGATGCTTTAGAAAGGTTAGAAGCAATAGCTGGTATTAAGCAGGGTCTAAAAGATGTAGAAGCTGGTAGAACCGTTTCTATGGAAGAATTTAAACAATAGCAGAAATAGCAAAAGTATTTTCAGAAAAGGGGAATTTTTGAATATGCAATTGCAAGAAATTATATCGAAATTAGAAAATAATAATGGCAAATTACCTCAACTAGCTCTAGAAAAAGCCATCGAAGAAAGAGAAGCTATTACTCCTTTGTTATTAGATATTTTATCGAATTGTAAGAATAACCTTGAGGAGCTATCAAATAAACCTGACTATATTCTACATATTTGTGCGTTTTACTTACTAGCGCAATTTAGAGAACTATCAGCTTATCCGCTTATCATCGATTTTTTCTCAATTCCGGGAGATAAGTAAGTCAACAAAAATATTTACCGTCACTACGAGCGAAGCGAAGTAGTCGCAGTCCCTGTGATTGCTTCGTTTCACTCCGTTCCACTCGCAATGACAATGTGTAATGAATTATGTTTAACTACTTAAACCAGTTGATGCAACGGGAGATTTACTAGGGGGAGGCTTGGCTAGAATACTTGCTTCTGTCTGTCATGGAAATATTGAACCCATAAAACGACTGATAGAAAATCAAGAACTTAATGAGCATGTAAGATATTCAGCTCTTGATTCCTTGATTATTTTGGTTGTTCAAGGAATTATTCCTAGAGAAGAAATTATCGAGTATTATAAAGAACTTTTTTCAAATTTTCATACAAATAAATATGATGTACTTCAAGCTAAAAAAGAACAGAAGAGGGATATATTGGGTAACTTAGTAATGAACAGTTCTATGCTTGCTCCGGTAGAACTTCAGGAGTATATTGAACAAACTTTTAATGAAAATTTAATTCGACCGATTGATTTCGAGCGGCAAGAGTTTGACGAACTATTAGAAATAGGTTCGGAAGCAACTTTGAACGCACTTCGTGATGATATTTTTTATTCTTTGATTGAAGATGCTATATTTGAGATAAAATCTGATTGTTTTTTTACGTTTCCACTTCAACAAACTCGTAATAATTTAACTGAAATACAAGGATTTTTTAATTTAACAAAAAAATTTAAAAGTAAAGTAAAAAAGAAGAAAAAAATACAGCAAGAATCTCGTAGAAAAAATCGGTCGAAAAAAAAGTGATTTCTGATTATTTTCTCTGCGGTTTCACAAAATAAGCTATTTTGTAATATTTTCTTACTCAAGCAATTCTTATACCAAACTTATGGTGGACAAATAAATGCCCACCTCAAATACTAATTCAACTATCAGCTAAGAACCCAATTAACTAAAGTACGAACCCCGAAACCAGTTGCTCCAGAAGGATTATAACCGTTTTCTTTATCCGTCCAAACTGGACCAGCAACGTCTAAATGCGCCCAAGCAGGGGTATCTTTGACAAACTGCTTCAAAAACAAAGATGCAGTAATCGAACCACCAGCACGGGGTCCGGTATTCTTCATATCAGCAATACCAGATTTTAACCCTTCAAAATACTTATCTTCCATTGGCATTCGCCAGAATTTTTCTCCAGCGCTTTCGGAAGCTTTTTGTAATTCGGATGCTAATTCGTCGCTGGGAGTAAACAATCCAGCAATATCATTTCCTAAAGCAACAATACAGGCTCCCGTCAAAGTTGCTAAATCTACAATGGCATCTAATCCCAACTTGTCAGCAAAAACTAACGCATCAGCCAACGTCAAACGTCCTTCAGCGTCGGTGTTATTAACCTCGATAGTTTTACCGTTAGAAGCTTTGAGAACATCTCCAGGATGCATAGCGTGCCCGCTAATCATGTTTTCAGTAGCAGCAGAGATAAAATGAACTTCTGCATCTGGTTTGAGTTGAGCAATTGCTTTTGCAGCACCCAAAGTAGCAGCAGCACCACCCATATCCATTTTCATGGTTTCTATTCCGCTACCAGCACCTTTGATATTTAAACCACCAGAATCAAAAGTCAAACCTTTACCAACAATTGCCAATTTACGTTTAGGAGTACCTTGAGGTTTGTAGGTAAGATGAATAAATTTTGGAGGTAAATCGGAAGCTTGAGCAACTCCCAGAAAAGCACCCATACCTAATTTTTCACAGTCTTCTCTTTCCAGAATTTCTATTTCTAAACCATGTTCGGAAGCAATAGATTGAGCGATTTCTGCCATTGTGACCGGAGTTAATTCATTAGCTGGTGCTGCAACCAGTTCTCTTGCGAGCATAACCCCAGAGGTAATTTGATTAGCACGGGTTAAAGCTGCTTCTTCTCCAGTAAATCCGATTAAATCAACAGTTTCTACCTGTGTTTCTTTTTCTTCAGGTTCTGATTTGAAGCGGTTATCTTGATAAAGTGCTAATTGTAAGCCTTCAGCAATTGCCTGTGCAGTTTGTGCGGTATCGTCATTCAAAACTGGTAAGCTAATACCTAAAGTCTTGCACTTTTGCTTTTTAGCTAACTTACCAGCAGAAGCTGCCGCTCGTCTCAAACTTTCAGCATCGAAAGAATCAGCTTTACCCAAGCCAACTAAAATAACTTTACGAATAGAATCACCGCTACTCAAGCGAGTGAAAGCGGTACTATTAGACTTTCCTTTAAAATCTTCGTCTTCTATTAATTCCTTAATGACACCGGCTAATTTCTTATTTAAATCAGCCAAATTACCACTTAAATCTAATCCTTCTTCAAATAATCCTATAGCCAAACCATCGCCAGACCAATCTATAAGCGGTGTATTACTCGCTCGAATTTCCATTTCGCGTTCAACAAGTGACTTTACTTGTACCAGTATTGCTCAAAATTCGCGCTTTGTACTGACTAATTAAGAGTTAGGAGTTAAGAGTAGAAAGTAGTGAGTAGTGAATTAATATTCTTATCTTCTCCCGATTACTAATCTATAGTTGTTTACTGCTCACTGTTCACTGACAATTGACTCAATAGAATTTGCATCAATATCAAATTTATTCTTAATCGCATTAATTATTTTTTCTTCAACGGTTGTAGTTCTTTTGTCTAATTTTGCAATTCGATAACATTGAGCTAATAATGGTGCTGCAAAATCGCGATTTAACTGGTTGAGCAATTTATCTAAAGGTTGGGGAGATTTTATATTTTGCTCGATTGCTTCTAAGGATGTGGAACTGAGATTTAATGCTTCTAGCTCGGGTTGTATTTCCGACCAACTTTGCTCTGGATGACTTGCCAAAATCATATGTACTAAAATTTGGTCCATTACCGCTTCTTGAGCAATAGCTTTTTCTAAATAGTTTTCGCTTTGTTCCTGTAGCTTTGCTATTGTCTGTTCACTGTTTAAAGATTCTGATGTGTCTAACTTTGTTTCGTAAAATCGACAAGCAGCATATCCTAAAGAAAAAATCATTGTTGCATTAGCGCTTGCACCGATTACCGCACCAGCGAAAGGTATATTTCTTAATAACCGCAATCCGGCAGTTTTTAATAAACGACCTCCTCCCAATCCCAAGCCAAAAATGGCTAAAACTTCACCTTTACGGGCTGGGTCTTGCAAATCTAACCCATAGATAGATGCAATCTGATAAACCATTTCTGATTGTAATTCTGTGGTTGCGGCTAAATCAACTGCTAATAATGCCGCAGCAGCGCCCGGTACAACACTTGTGGTTAAACCGATTCCACCGGCTTTTACTGCTTTGTCTATCATGATCCGATGAGCGAGTTGTGTAGGTGAATCTTGAGGATGCTTTTGTTTTAAATGTTTGACTGCTGCTTCTGCTTTAACTAAATCAACGCTGTCGCTAGCACCTACAAGCCAATTTAAATTTACGACTCCAGCTAATCTATGGATTAACCAGTTATCAGCTAGGTGATTAACTACATGTCCTGCGGTTTCAGTGGCTTGTTCGATAACTTTATGAGTTTGTTTTGCTGCAACTTCTCCTACTGAGGCTACTGTAGAAACAACAGCCGAACCTGCATCTATTGCACTTCCACCAACAGCAGTTCCTACTCCTAATGCAGTATCAGCAATTGTTCCTCCTACTTGACCTACAGTTTTAACCAAGGATTCTAAGGGAGACATTTTTGAATCTTCTTGCTTGGGTATTGCTATTTTCTTTTCTGGAGTCTGAGGTTGAATATGAACTTCTGTTTCAGAAACGGAAGGATTTGAACTATTCGATTGAAGTATTTTTTTTTCGGCTTTATCTGACATTTTTATATACCGCTCGCGGTAACCATAAAATCATTAATTATCTAAGATATAACCGAGCAATAGTGAAATTAACATCCATCTAAAAGCTCAATTGAACTACGACTAAATATATAAAAACTATGGCTACTCCGCACTTACGATGCTTTTAAACTGTGGTAAAAATGCCTCAGGCAGTAGACAGCAGAGGAAGAAAGACGAGATAATAATTATCTTTTGCAATTTTGTTTTTTAATCTTAGATTGTAAGCATAAGCGTTATTAAAATAAAATCAAACGTCTAAGACAATAAAAAAGCTAGTTATCTTCTAATTTTGTACTCTGATATTAATTTTATGTTTAATGTATGAATTTCAGATAAGTTATTTTCTGATATGTAGCCGCATATACTTGAATTTTTATCATCTTTAAAAAGCTAGGGTTTTATATAAATTTTTATTGAAAAGATAAAATTTTGCTGGGTGAGTATACGGACAATTAAATTTATTTAATGAATATAAAAACTGTAGATGCACCATGATAGGACTCTGACTCAGTGTCAGGGTCTTTTTTTTATAAATAACTTAGAAATTGAAAATGCCGTAGTTTTCGATGGCTCACTAACTTGCTGTTTGAGATATTTTCCAGCTACCCACCCAATATTTCCTTGGTATTCTACAAGATACCAATCGACTGCATCTTGATAATATCTTTGTTTCCTATCTTTGATAGCTATTGCATCACAGGGAATCAAAGTAATAATTTCTGAATTTAAACTTGCTTGTTTACGCATGTTTAAACCATCTGCATTCTCCGGACAATCTAATTTAAATTTAGGTAAAAATGAGTTCTTCTTAAATTCTGGAGTAGAGGTTTTTCTTTCAGGAATCATAGGACTAGGGAATGTTTGAGGTGTTTCTTGAAGGGAGTTCGGCCGCAATTTTGCTGGTGATGGATTGGGTTGAGGTGGATTCCAAGTATATAAAAGTGCTGCGCTTCCAAGTGTGATAAATATTCCAAAAAGGAAGAAACAAATACCCATAAACATACTTGTTATGCGTATTGATGATGGTTGTTTATAGTTAACAAAACTAGAGTTTGAACTGTTAAATCTTTTCCCTGCCCAAGATAAAAATGGAGTAAAAATTGATATTCCAAATAGAATAAGTAATACCCCTAAAGATAGAAATACAATCGCTATTGTTTTCATCAAAACCCAATCCTCCAATATTTATTTGCATATTATTTGCAACGCAAATAGAGTACCTGTGCTTGTAAACACAATTACCCGTAGAGGTAAGTTTATCTAGGAAATTACCAGAAATCTAGTATATTTTATGACAATATTTCTTATTCAACTTAATCTGTATTTACTATAGGAAAGAGCTATGCTCCTAAATCATTTATGAAATCTTAGAAACCCGGTTTTTTGAAAAAACTGGGTTTCTGGTGTCTATCTTTCTCACTACTCATCTAGGATTGCTATATGTTTTCTCATACATTGAATCTTGCACCATTATCAGGAGACTTGAAGAAACCCGGTTTCTTATCATGAAAATATTATTCTCTGATTATGGACTGATGAAGAAACCGAGTTTCTGACCCTGGAATAAGATGTCAATAATACTAATTTTTAAGTATTATTTAATAATTGATTGCGTGCTTCGTGGTTCAAGCTGTGTACTTGACTGTTTCGCTATCGGATTCAAGAAAACTATTCCGACGCATAATTTCGTAAAGATTGATTTCTTTCTCTAGCAAGCAGGCATGTCCGCTTTCTGGAAGTACTAAAATTTTAGCATTAGGAAAAATATTTCCTAGCCTTAAGGCTTCTGTAGTAGAAGGTAGAAGTCTATCGTTGGCACCAGCAATTATTAAAATTGGTTGATTCAATTGCTTTAATTTGTATTCATCGATATAAAACTCTCTTAATAAGGATATTCGCCAACGTATTGTTTCTGCAGGAACTGACCGCATCGCTTTCAAAAGTTCTTGACGGTCGCTAGAAGACATTCTCTGTAATGAAGCCAAAAACGGTAGCAATCCAAAAGCACCAACATCATACAAAAAGCTAGGTACAAAGTTAGTAAATTGGGAACCCCAGTCAAAAAGGAAACGATTGCGAAAGCTGGAAGCTGGGTTTAAAAGAATTATGCGCTTAAACAGATTTGGTGCTGCAATTGCTACCTTTTGTGCTAGACAACCTCCGAATGATTCTCCACAAAGATAAATTGGTCTTTGAGGTGTACTTGCTGTTTCTGTGTAAATTAACTTTAATACACTTGATGTAAGTTCGTCCCAGCTAGTAAGGTCATCTCTTGGTATCGCTAAGCAACGCACGTCAAAACCGGCTTCTAAACCGTCAGTTTGGGTTCGCAATAATTGACCGCTACCATCCATTCCTGGCAAATATATAAATAGCGGATAATCGGGATGTATTGCTTTTGGAGTAAGAAAACACGGTTTTAGTAGAACTTTTGACCTATCCATCATTTAATAGTTGTGCTAATAATCAGTTTATTTTCGTGGTTTTTTGAAAAATTTGGAAAAAGCGACTTTAAGTGACTTTAGTATAGCTACCTTGTTTTTGGTATAGATTGCAGACAACTATAAATTAGTTGAGCGATAGCAACTCAATTGATTGAATCATAGGTTATGGTGAGTCAAATAAGCAGGAGACATTTTAGGGATAATGGCAATTGTCATTTCATTGCAAAATCTCTGATATTTGCTTGTTATGCGGTGAAGAGCGTTTAGTTATAACCAAGAAGTTAATTGCTAATTACTAAAACTAATAACTTTTTGATATTTCTACATAAATTTTATCAGAACACTTGGATTTGACTTGAGTGAATTTTTACATTTGTTTTAGATAAAGGTGATTTGGTTGAAGCTGAAAAAATATAGTTATATGCTCTACAACAAAGTCTTATAAGCATAATTTGTATTTGTAGCAACAGTAATCACAAAAATCTTTCTCATTAATAATTTGATTGTAAATCTGTAATTAAGACAGTAATTAATTCTACTTATACTTATTTTTAAATAAACTTAAAGCAAATAAATTTGTTAACATTAAAATGCAGGTTGAAAAAGGTTGGGCAATATTGTACAATAACGTGGTTTTGCCTGAATATTTCAGATAGAAAACTGTTTTTTTTAGAAGTAATTTTATTTGTGCATGAGTCTAGTGGATAAAACGAAAAATACATTTGCACTTACTACACCGCTATATTATGTAAACGATTTGCCTCACATCGGTAGCGCCTACACAACAATGGCAGCAGACGTAATGGCGCGTTTTCAAAGGATTTTAGGTCGTCAAGTACTTTTAATTACGGGTACTGACGAACATGGGCAAAAAATTCAGCGTACTGCAGAAAGCAAAGGTATGCAGCCTCAAGAATTTACAAATCAAATGTCCGCAGGATTTGTGTCTTTATGGGAACTGCTCAATGTTAAATACGACCGCTTTATCCGCACTACTAACCCAAATCATGAAAAGATAGTAAAAGAATTCTTTGCTAGACTCTGGGAAAGTGGTGATATTTATCTCGGTCAGCAGAAAGGTTGGTATTGCGTTTCTTGTGAAGAATTTAAGGAAGAAAGAGAATTACTAGAAGGAAATTATTGTCCTATCCACACGAATAAAAAAGTGGAATGGCGAGACGAAGAAAATTATTTCTTTAAATTATCAAAATATCAAAGTCAACTTGAAGAACTTTATCAGTCTAAACCGGATTTTCTTCAACCAGAAAGTCGGCGAAACGAAATTCTCAATTTTATCAAAGGAGGATTGCAAGATTTTTCAATTTCGCGGGTGAATTTAGAGTGGGGTTTCCCAGTTCCGAATGACCCCAAGCATACTTTATATGTTTGGTTTGACGCTTTGCTTGGATATGTAACCGCGTTGCTCGAACCAGAAGACGAACTGACATTAGAAAATGCTTTGGCTAAATGGTGGCCAATCAATTTGCATTTAATTGGTAAAGATATTCTACGCTTTCATGCGGTTTCTTGGCCTGCATTGTTGATGAGTGCCAATTTACCTTTACCCGAAAGAGTATTTGGACACGGTTTTTTAACCAAAGATGGTCAGAAGATGGGTAAAAGCATGGGTAATACCATCGACCCCGTAGCCTTGATAGAGGAATATGGTTCGGATGCAGTTCGTTATTACTTTATTAAGGAAATCGGATTTGGTAAAGATGGCGATTTTAATGAAGGTAGATTCATTGAGGTTGTAAATGCAGATTTGGCAAAGAATTTAGGTAATTTGCTAAATCGCAATCTAAACATGGTTAAAAAGTACTGTGGTGGAACTGTGCCGTCAATTACAAGTCAAGATATCCCCGATGATAATCCTTTAAAAGTAATTGGTTTGCAATTAGGAGAACAAGTAAAAGCTAATTACGAAGCTTTAGCTTTCAATCAAAGCTGTGAAGCAGTTATGCGATTGTCTCAAGCTTGTAATAAGTATGTTGACGAAAAAGCTCCCTGGACTTTATACAAACAAGGACAACAGCAAGAAGTAGAACAAGTTCTTTACGTCATTTTAGAATCTGTAAGGTTGGCAGCTTATCTACTTTCCCCCGTAATTCCAAATATCAGTAGTGATATATATCAGCAGCTAGGTTTTAGAATTGATTTCAATAATCAAATTGATATTGCAAATTCTGTACCCTTTGCAGTACATGGAAAGTGGGGTTTACTTAGTAGCGAACAAAAATTAGGTAAAGCAAAGCCAATCTTTCAAAGTATTGAACTGAAGAACTAATTTTGGATTGTGTTTTTAGTAGCTTTCCTAAAATGAAGGCTCTTTTTATTTATCAAGGTTGATTTATTAAGGTATTGGCATTAGCCTTGAATGATTATCAAAAATAACCGAAACTTACGTATATATGTAAGACATAGGTTTAAATTATTACAAACATAGCAAAAGAACTGTAAAAATAAAAAAATGAGGTATCAGAAAAATGTTGAATAATTTACAAGAAGAGTCGATATTTACGCCAGAACAAGTTTTAGAGAATCGGGGTCGTGTAGCTATATTTATTGATGGCTCAAACTTGTTTTATGCGGCGTTGCAATTAGGAATTGAAATCGACTATACCAAATTGCTTTCTAGATTGACAGGTGGTTCGAGATTACTGCGTTCGTTTTTCTACACGGGTGTTGACCGGACTAATGAGAAACAGCAAGGATTTTTGTTGTGGATGCGCCGTAATGGTTATAGAGTCATAGCTAAGGATTTGGTGCAGCTACCAGATGGGTCTAAGAAAGCTAATTTGGATGTGGAAATAGCTGTAGATATGATGGCTTTGGTAGATTCTTACGACACCGCAGTTTTAGTTAGTGGTGATGGGGATTTAGCCTATGCGGTTAATTCGGTTAGCTATCGCGGGGTTAGGGTAGAAGTAGTTAGTTTACGTTCGATGACTAGCGATAGTTTGATTAATGTATCCGACCGCTATATTGATTTAGAAGCCATTAAGGAAGATATTCAAAAGACACCTCGTCAAGGATATCCCTACCGACCATTGCCAGAAATGAGTTTTCTAGAACAGTCACCTTCATCAGGAATGGTAGATCCTCGTCTGGAAATTCAGGAATAAAGCCAGAATATTGCGAAAAAAGTTAAAAATAAGAATTGCTTGTCGTGAATTTGTAAAAGGAGGATAAATTATTGGACACCAAAAGCTGAGTTATCCAAATTTTATCTTGATACAGATGCGTTAGTGAAATTCTTCCAACACTGAGGAATTTTTAGTACTGACGCATCTTAATTGTTTTGGCTCATTCGGACTAAGGAATAATCCTTGAGAGGGAATAGTATTGATTATTAATCTCAAATTGTATAGTTTGTTCCGTTTGTATAGTAAATAATTCAAGCTTTAGAGAATACATTAGTGCAAAGTCTAAGTACGATAACCGAACTCACATTTTTTACAAACAAAAGAAGCAGAAAATAAATCAGAAACTATGGATAATATTGATTTTTTACACGTCTGTTTATGCAGTATGGCGCAAAAAAAATTCTAAAGTATCTAGGATGAAAAGCTTAATCAAAAAGGCTTTTAGCCTCTCTATTCTACCGTGCGCCTTCTTGCTTCTCACATTAGTTGGTTGTGGAAGTGAGAATGCTGCTGATATTGACGAACCAGTTGAAGACGAATCTGTTGAAGAAGACGAAAGTAATTTTACTTTTCAAGGTGTAGCTTTAGAACAATTTGATGAAAAAGGTCAACCAATTTGGAAAGTAAATGCTAAACAAGCTAAATATACCAAAGAAAAACAAATTGGCAATGCAGAAAATCCCTACGGTGAGCTATATCAAGACGGTAAAATAGTTTATAAAATTACAGCAGATAAAGCTGATATTAGACAAGACGGAAAGCAATTATTTCTTAAAGGTAAAATTGTTGCAACCGACCCAGAAAATGGTGTCGTATTGCGGGGTAATGAATTAGAATGGCGACCAACAGAAGACTTAATGATTGTTCGCAATCAACTAAACGGTACTCATAAACAGCTACAAGCAGTAGCCCAAGAAGCAAAAGTTAAAACCCGCGAACAACGGATTGATTTCTCTGGGGGAGTGGTAGCTAAATCAGCGGAACCCCAACTGCAAATGAAAACCGAACGCTTAACCTGGATGATTAAACAGGAAAAGTTAATCGGTAACACTACTATGCAAATTGCTCGTTTCAAGAATAATAAAGTCACTGACCGTGGTCGGGGAGATGCTGCTGAGGTTTTCTTGAAAACCAAAATAGTCAATATTACAAAAAATGCTTTTATTGAATTGCTAGACCCTTTGGTGCAAATAGCAAGCAATTCCATGACTTGGAATTTAAATACAGAAAATGTAAAAACAAATGCACCATTGAAAGTGGTGCATCGTGCTGAGAATATAACTGTGAGCGGGAATCGAGGTGAATTAAAAATACCTCAAAATACGGTTTATGTTCGAGGAGATGTTAGAGGTGTTGGACAAAAAGGTCAGTCAATTCAATCTGATAATTTAACATGGTATTTAGATAAGCAATCAGTCGAAGCTTCTGGAAACGTGACATATGGTCAAACAGACCCTCAATTAACTTTTAAAGGGGATAGCGCAACTGGTAATTTCAAAACAGAAGACGTAGTTGTTAAAGGAGGGAATTCTGGAGATAGGGTAATTACAGAAATTATTCCGAACTTTAACAATTAATAATTAGTTAGGAGTTACCAATTACCAATTACCAATTACCAATTACCTACTCCCTAAATTTAGCTTTTATTATATAAAATCTCATTGCGGTTAGCTTTACCTAATTCAGGTATAGCTTTCTTCCCTTCGGTAGGACTAACACCGGTTAAAGCATCTGCTGGGGCTTGTAATTCTGCTAGCATTTTTTGAAGTAACTTGTCTTGTTCGGAACGGAAACCTGGAACAAAAACACCTTTGTTGATAACAGCAAACCAAACCAATCCACGATTTTTAGTTGGCATTACTCCTGCTAAAGCGCTAACATCTCTCAAGGTTCCAGTTTTGAAAGCAGTATTCTTAGGAATGCGTCTGGCATAGGTTGTGCCACGATGGTCTAGACCAGCAGTCGGGAAAAAGTCAGCTACTGTAAGATTATGTGGGGTTGCTAGACGTTGAATTGCCATCAACATAGCAGTTGCAGCTCTCGGAGAAACACGATTTTCTTGTCCGAGTCCGGAACCATTGATTAATTGAATTTCCTTTGAAGGTACTCTAGCAAGTTTAGCAGCAGTTGATTGAACTACACTTGCCCCTCCTACCGATTCAGCAAGCATTTCCGCCATTTCGTTGTTGCTGAAAACGTTCATTTCGTTGATTAGCTGTACCATCGGTAATGAACGATGACGTATTAACTGAGTTTGAGAAGTTTCAATTTCCTCTTCAACCCTAACTTTTCCGCTAATAGCAACTTGAGGTTTTGGTGTACCTTTAGACATACGTCCATGGGCAAAAGCTATACGTCTAGACCAAGAAGAAAAATTAAGCGCTCTTTTTAATGCTTGTCCAGCTAATTGGGGATTGCGTTGAAAATTCATCGCAAATTCACCAATAATAATTAAGTCTCCATTAACACGCTTTATACCCATTTTGTTAAGCATGTTGCCAATAGTTATGGCTTCTTCCCAAACAAATAAAGGGTCACCGCTAGCGTTAACTACTAAATTTCCTTCCAGGACACCATTCTTGACGGGTCCGGTTGCATTTATCAAAGTTTCAAATCTGTGGTTGTGACCCCAACGTTTAAGCGCAACAAGTGAAGTAGCAATTTTAGTTAGTGACGCAGCAGGTAAAGGCTTTGTCCCTTGGTGGTTAGCCATTAATATCGGGCCTGACTGCATCCAAATACCTTGGACTTGTGTCTGCTCGGGTTTGATTAATTTTAGTGCCTGTAATTCTTTGAGGTATTCTTTTATTGTTTGACCTCTGGCTGGGTTTGGGTCGGGGGACAGAACTAAGCCAGTACCAGCTTGCCAAGCTAAAGTATCAACTGCCTGCATCGGCTTAAGCTGTACTCCTGACATGTCTAACCATAACGAAATTAAACCCGAACCAAACAATTCAAGCATTCTTGACTCCTATATAAGTAACTACTACGCATTCTGCTGTAATATTACGCACTAAATCAACCTATTAGCATTGAGTAATCATAACCGTTGATTATTGCTTCCGGAAGAGAGTTATATAACATTCGTCTCTCAATCTATATCGCCCATTATGCTTCAATTTTCAAGCAATGGATTTTATTATCACACTTCTTGTTGCAATTAGACCAAATTAATTGGCGAAAAAATTTAAGGTTTACTTTTAGGCTTTTTCAAGCCTAATTCTAGATATAAGTCCATTTTTTAGCTTTTTATATCAATTGTGCTAGATGACTTTCGTAGAGTTCATAAAAATACTTGGAGCAATTGTTTTATTTTCTTTGATGCATTGATTGTAAGGAAGATGACTTTATTAATGCAGCAAATATTTGAAGGGGACAAACTACAGCATCTCGAAACTGTAAGACAAAAGACAAAAATCTACTCCATCAAGGTTACGGTTTACTAGAAAACAACGATATGTATTACTTTGCTGTGAATCTCTTCTGGATATCTGACGCTAAATCAGGCAAATTTTCTCAATCTTCTTAATTTATAGAATGTGAGTTGAAACTAACAGGTAAAAACTCCAAATTCCAAATTATTGAACTATTTTTTCAAAATTTTGGTTTTGATGGGCTTGAGATTAAGGGACTTCCAATTAAAACAATAATCAATCGCTTTGGTGAGCAGGGGGAGCAGGGGGAGCAGGGGGAGAATAAATCTGATAGGTGTATTAGATGCAGGAATTGATTAATTTAATTTTTGGATGTCCCTAAAGTCAATTCTCATCTATCTCACCTAAATCGCTGTGTAATTTCTTTAGAAATCGAGACTTGAAACGGAGAAGATTTATTTTCTCATGGAATTTTGTATTCAAATGTATTTGCCAACAGATGGAATAAGATATTATATTTTCCGTAAAAAAACATCGGCTTTGCTAATGTCAAATATAACCACTGCAAAAGCGTGATTCGTGTAGTATTTTTTTGTATAGCTAGATGTTTTTTTGTATGCTTGAGTCTCAATAACAATGTTATTTCAATCGTCTCACATCCACTTGTATTGCTCAAAACAATCACCTGTAAAGACATGACAGTGGAGTGATAGAGGTTAATTCATGTTATCTTGAGCAAAAGTAGAAGTTGATGCCTTACTTAAAAAAGTGAGATTTGGTAGTTAAAAATCTACTGCCTTCTTCAGGGGCATCTGGTAAAATTTGTAAGGTTTCTGGAAGCTCTGAGCAATGGGATCGACTGGCGTAAGAATCGCTATTGATGCAATGGGAGGAGATAATGCACCCGGTGAAATCGTAGCTGGCGCACTGCGAGCTGTCGAAGAATTGGGTGTAAAAGTTCTTTTGGTAGGCTCCCCCGAAGATATTGAACCTGTACTGCCTTCATCAACAAATTCCGAACAAGTAGAAATTGTCCCTGCCGAAGGTGCGATCGCAATGGATGAGGAACCTTTAAGCGGCATAAGACGCAAACCGAAGGCTTCCATTAATGTAGCGATGAGCATGGTGAAGAAGGGACGTGCTGATGCTGTAATAAGTGCCGGTCATTCTGGTGCAGCGATGGCAGCAGCTTTACTTCGTTTGGGAAGGTTGCCGGGTATTGACCGTCCGGCAATTGGTGCAGTATTTCCTACGATGGTCGCTAGCAAACAAGTGCTTGTACTTGATGTTGGAGCGAACGTAGACTGCCGTCCTAAATTTTTGGAGCAATTTGCTATTTTAGGGTCGGCTTACTCTCAATATGTTTTAGGTGTTACACAACCCAAGGTAGGCTTATTAAATATTGGTGAGGAAGAGTGTAAAGGTAATGATGCTAGCATACGCGCTCACCAAATGATTAGTGAAAATCCGTACATTACTTTCATAGGTAATGCCGAAGGTCGCGATGTGCTTTCGGGTGATTTCGATGTAATTGTATGCGATGGCTTTGTCGGCAATGTTTTATTAAAATTTGCCGAAGCAGTCGGGGAAATTATGTTGCAAATTATTCGCGAAGAATTGCCCCAAGGATTACGCGGTCAGCTTGGCTGTTCTATTTTAAAGCCAAACCTAAAACGAATTAAGCAACGAATAGACCATGCAGAACATGGTGGCGCTTTACTTTTAGGCGTGAACGGCATATGTGTAATCGGTCACGGTAGCTCCCAAGCTCCTTCGATTTTCGGTGCAATTCGTTTGGCAAAAGAAGCTGTGGACAATCAAGTACTGCAACGGATTCATTCACAGAATCTAACTGAGAACAGCGTTTTATAACGACCGCTCTTGGTTGGATTTAATTATTTACAATTACGAACTTCATGCCCAGAGGCACATGTGATGAGCGCAATTACTACTCCAAACATATTGTTGTTGGAGTCGTCAATTAAGGAATTATGGTTTATATTCTTCTTGCAAAATTTTGAACAAGAGCCGTCTTACTCTTGAGTTGCTTCCCAGGTTGAACCTGGGAACTATGATTATCCGGTCTTGCCTCTGATTGATGCCACATAGGAGAAAAGATAGATAGATCAATTTTCCTTTTTTTACGAATTGCGTTCATCCACTTTTGCTTTGTCTTATTGACAATTAGTTGGTCAGTGATTTGAAACTGCCTATAGATTATTTTTATCTAATGGTTTTTAACAGTCCTTCTAGCGCATAGCTGGGGAGAAAATGAGTGCAAAATTTAGGAATAGCAATTACAGGAAGTGGCTCGGCTGTGCCAGGAACCTTTCTGGATAACCAGGGGCTGAGCGAACTTGTTGAAACGTCTGACGAGTGGATAACTACGAGAACAGGAATTCGTCAAAGAAGATTAGCAACTGCGACTGAATCTATTACTACTATTGGTACTGCTGCTAGTCTTAAAGCATTGGAAATGGCGCAAATTGAAGCAAAAGATGTAGATTTGATTTTGCTCGCAACTTCTACTCCTGATGATTTGTTTGGTAGTGCAAGTCAAATTCAAGCTGAGTTAGGAGCAAGTAGAGCAGTTGCATTTGATTTGACCGCAGCCTGTTCTGGTTTTGTGTTTGGATTGGTAACTGCTGCTCAATACATTAGAACGGGTGTGTTTCAAAATGTATTGTTAATTGGAGCAGATATCCTCTCTCGCTGGGTGGATTGGGAAGACAGACGCACCTGCATTTTATTTGGCGATGGTGCTGGGGCTGCGGTATTACAGGCTAATAAAGATGACCGTTTATTGGGGTTTGAGATTAAAAGTGATGGAACCCTTAATAGCTGTCTTAATCTTGCTTATACACCTCAGCCAAAAGAACTGAGAGAAGGTATAAATATCTCGAAAGGTAATTTTGCTAATGTTTCTATGAACGGCAAAGAAGTTTATCGTTTTGCCGTGAAGCGAGTACCTGAAGTTATCGATAAAGCTTTGTTTCGTGCTAATTTGACTGTCGAACAAGTGGATTGGCTGTTATTGCATCAAGCTAACCAACGAATTCTTGATGCAGTTGCTGAACGCCTTTCTATTCCATCAGAAAAAGTAATAAGTAATGTAGCTAATTATGGCAATACTTCTGCTGCTTCTATACCTATTGCACTAGATGAAGCAGTCCGAGAAGGCAAAATAAAAACGTCAGATACTATTGCTGCATCAGGTTTTGGGGCTGGATTAACCTGGGGTGCAGCAATTTTTCAATGGGGAAGGTGAGTATAATTCGTAATTCGTAATTCGTAATTCGTAATTAGTTAGGAGTTATGAGTTATGAGTTATGAGTTATCAGTTATCAGTTACGAAGTTGAATTCAGTTGAGTTTGGAAGACAAATTTCTTTAATTCTAACTGTCAATCGCTCGTTCCTAATTCCTCACAACTAACAACTAACAACTAACAACTAACAATTAACAACTAATAACTAATGGCTAAAACCGCATGGGTGTTTCCGGGACAAGGTTCCCAAGCGTTGGGAATGGGTCTCGATTTACTTGAATTTTCAGAAGCGAAAGAAAAGTTTGCTCAAGCAGAAGAGATTCTTGGTTGGAGTGTCAGCGACATTTGCCAGAATCACGAAGACAAGTTAGCTCGTACTCTTTACACTCAACCTTGCTTGTATGTGGTAGAAACTATTCTTGCCGATATTATTCGGAAAAACGAGAAACCTGATTTGGTTACGGGTCATAGTTTGGGAGAATATATTGCTTTATATGTAGCGGGTGTATTTGAATGGTCTGCTGGTTTACGTTTGGTAAAACGTCGTGCTGAACTAATGGAAAATGCTGCTGGTGGTAAAATGGCAGCTTTGATTGGTTTTGATAGAGAGCAATTGGATAAAATTCTTGCACAAACCGATGATGCGGTATTGGCAAATGATAACAGTTCAGCACAAGTAGTAATTTCCGGTACTCCTGAAGCTATAGAAAGCGTTCTCAATCAAGTAAAAGCAAAACGCAAAGTACCTTTAAATGTATCGGGAGCTTTCCATTCACCGATGATGGCAGATGCATCTGCGGAATTCAAAGATGTATTAGCGAGCGTGGAATTTCAGCAAGCTAACGTACCGGTTTTGTCAAATGTAGAACCAGTACCAGCCGTGGAAGCCAATATTTTAAAGCAACGCTTGGTACAGCAAATGACTGGAAGCGTGCGCTGGAGAGAAATATCGCTAGCTTTACCAGAACAAGGAATTGAGCGAGTAGTAGAAATTGGACCTGGAAATGTATTAACAGGTTTAATCAAGCGTACTTGCTCGGGATTAAATTTAGAAAACGTGCGCTCTGCTGCTGAGACGAAAGCAGTTGTAAGTTAAGAATTATTTTATTTTGGATTTTGGATTCTGGATTTTGGATTTTGGATTGAGAGCTAGGAGTTACCAATTACCGATTGCCAATTCCCAATTACCAATTCCCAATTACCAATTACCAATTCCCTTTCATTAACTATGTCTCGAAATCGCGAACCATTTGTTAGTCTTTTACTTTACCGCGCTTTTAAATACTCGGTAGTTAATCCTATGCTTCGCGGTTACTTCCGAGGACATATTTATGGAGCCGAAAAGGTTCCTCAGAATGGACCTTTGGTGATAGTCAGCAATCATGCGAGTAATTTCGACCCGCCGATTGTTTCTAGTTGTGTGCGTCGTCCTGTATCTTATATGGCGAAGGAAGAATTATTTAAAATTCCTGTGTTTAAGCAAGCTATTCAGCTATACGGGGCTTACCCTGTAAGTCGGGGAAGTGGTGACAGAAATGCAATTCGTAAAGCTTTGGAGTATCTAAAAGAAGGTTGGGCTGTAGGTATTTTCTTGCAAGGTACTCGCACTAAAGATGGGCGGATTACAGACCCTAAGAAAGGTGCGGCTTTAATCGCAGCAAAAGCTAAGGCACCAATTATACCAGTATGCTTGTGGGGTACTCAGGATATTGAAAAGAAGGGTTCAACTATTCCTCAGACAGTTCCGGTTACAGTAAGAATTGGCGAATTAATTTCTCCCCCGACTTCTACAGCTAAGGAAGATTTAGAAACTGTTACCCAAACATGTGGTGTCGAAATCAATAAAATGCATGATTTAGGTCGATAAGTTCGCCATAATCAAAAACTATGCTTAAAGGAAGTAGTGTTAATAGCAAAAATTACTTAAATTGAAGGTTATGAATTGCTGGGGTCAAATTTACTTATTTGAATTCTATATAGTTTTTCTCCTAGTTATTTCTTCTTTATATTTCCTTCAAATCATATGAACCATTCAGACGGGGAAAATTTTTTAACTCGGTTAAACAATTCTGTTCTAGTCAGATTTTTGCTATTTGCTGCTTGCGGTTGGACAATTGTAGAATTAATAGCTTATTTTCAATCGGTTATAGTTATTTTTACTTTTGCTGCTATTTTAGCTTTTTTACTCAGCTATCCAGTTCAGTGGCTAAAACGTTTTGTACCCCACACTGTAGCAGTTATTTTTATTTTCTTAATCAGTATAGTTCTTCTTGGGAGTTTAGCTATAGCAGCAGGTTTAGGGCTTTTAGCTCAGGGTCAACAATTAATTAATAGTGTCGCAACTTTTCTAAATGATTTGAAACCTTTAGTTGACCAATTGGAAAATACACTTCAAAACCGAAATCTTCAAATTGATTTAAGTTATTTTGAACAGGCTTTAAGAGAACAAGCTATTGCTAGACTGAGTAATATTTTATTTTTATTCCAAGGTTTTATTACTAACTTTGCAACTTTTATTTTTATTGCTGTTGTATCTTTTTTTATGCTCCTCGAAGGAGAACAACTTTGGCTTTTCATTTTAAAAATAATACCTAAGCCTCGACGCAAAAGGTTTGAAAAAATTACTAAACGCGCATTTCTCGGTTTTTTTCGAGGTCAATTATTATTGACTTTGTTTCTTACAGTCACTACTTTTCTTGTTTTTGTAGTTTTAGGTGTACCGTTTCCTTTAGTCTTATCTGTAATCGTTGGCTTTATTGATGTTATTCCAGGTATCGGTGCGACGTTGGGAATTAGTATAATCACGCTAATTGTGTTATCTCAAGGTGTATGGTTGGCACTTAAAGTACTAGGAGCTTGCGTTGTACTTCAGCAAATACAAGATAATCTAATTGCACCAAGAGTAATGCAGGACGCACTAAATTTGAATCCGGTGGTGATATTTTTCGCTCTAATTGTAGGAGCAAGAATTGCAGGATTATTAGGGATTTTTATATCTATTCCGATTACGGGTGTAATAGTTTCTATGTTTGAAATCGACGAAATGAAAGCTGAGGTTTAATCGTTAGAAAAAGAGAATAGGGAACAGGGAGCATAGAATAGGAAATAAAAATAGTATTTACTATCGCCGCTAATTTATACAAGTTAGTTTGTTTTGCTTAGTAATAATTTCAGGTTATGAGCAATAAGTATATAAAATCTTGCCTATGCATTGAAAAATCTAAATCATCGAGATAGAGGATGATTAAATTTATATAATTGTTTTGCATTACTTCTATTCCAAAAAATATAATTAAAAGTATGGTTTGAACTAAAACTTTATAACTGCTATATATTAATTATTGGAGAATAATTAATCAGCTATGACAAATCAAGATTTAAGAGCGCAATTAGATGAAAACCTTGATGAAGCAGAATGGGAATGGTTAATTCCTCACGTACAAAGAGATTCTGTAATTGTAGTAGCAGCAGAATTAGATTTATTAGATGTAGGTGAAGCGATAGCTAGCGACAAAGCTTCCACAGTCCAAAATTGGATTGATGAAGCATTGATTTCTAAACCCTCTGAAGTACAAATGGGGGAATGGAATATGCACAGACAAAAACGGTTTAGTACTTTGATAGTGCAACCTTTTGTATTAGTACAGGAAAAAGTTGCAGCGTAAATCTACAATAATTTTTTGTTGTTGAGGAAAGGATGATGGGGTAGGGAGTAGTAAGAAAATAAAGCATTAACTAATTTTTCTCTCTTTGCTTCGTGTTACTTCCTACGTTTCTATTTCTTTCCACCACCTAAACCAGTTGCAACCCATACAATCGAGCGAACACCATCACGGATAGATTTTCCTACTGGTTCGGAATTGTTTTGTGAAGGAACAGATACTGTTTTGAAGTCAATCCCTCGACTACCTAAAACAATCTCACCTATGACGCTAGCACGACGCATGTGATAATCAGAAGTTACTAAATATAATTTTTTGATTCCTCTTTTTTTCAAGTCGTCTACTAAAGTTGTAAAATTTTCTACTGTATTACTGGCTCGATAATCTAAGTACAAACGTTTTTGATTAACTCCAGCTTTAATAAATACTTTTTTTGTTGCACCCTCTGGACTACCTCCAGAAATCCAAATGGGTAGGTTAGGATGTTTTTTGGCAAAGTCAGCTGTGAACTTTTCTCGCTCTAATCTCTCTGTTGAACCCCCTAAAACCAAAATTGCTTGTGGTTCTACAAACACAGTTTGAACTTTTTTGTAACCCCATAATAAGGTTAGGGGTAGAATGACAAGCATTAACCGAGAAGAAATTCCTTTGGAGAACATTTTGTTTAAGGATTTACCGCTTAAAATATCTAGACACTAATTTTTTTTATAAAAATAAAAATAACCCAGCAAAGTACATGCTGTTAAAAATTAATATGTCCCAACAAAATATAATTACTTTGTGGGAAAAACCATAGGGGGTTATACCCCACAATAAGAATGTTTTTTGACCAAAAGTATATTTCTAGCTATTTTAAAAAGCGCTTTTGGCTATTGTTTAAATTGCAAAAACGTGTTGTATTGCACCACGACTAAACTGTGCTGACGAATATATGCCGTTAATGTTCGCAAACAATCATCTACTAGTTTATATTCATTCTCTATCGCATTGCAGCAACGAGGAATACCAGACCTAAATAAGACTTAAATAAAAATTGTATCTGTTTTATACAGCAAATGGAAAGTATACTAAGACACTTTCTTCTGCTTATTACTAGGTCTATTAATTTTCATTTTGTAAAACGGGACTGGTAAGACTCGAACCTACGACCTAGCGCTTAGGAGGCGCTCGCTCTATCCAACTGAGCTACAGCCCCAAATTATCTGCTAAATAATTATCTAGTAAATAATAAATTCATAATAACATTTCTAGTCGCTATGCCAGGAATCTTCCCAGGGACCACCCCCTGTTTCTAATCCACATAGGTTGCTGGTTGCTTTCAGGATAATTCTGGAACCACTACTATTTAATTCGCGCAATTCTAATGTTAATTTGCCTTGCATAGTATCGCGACAAGCAAATGTTAAACCATATTCCGTGGGGGCACGCAATTCTGTTCCTGGTAAATCAGTAGTTCCGGTTAAACTAACTTCATATTGCGAATTCCTTGCATACATTTCCCATTTTCCCCAAGGTTCGATACTCCAATTAACTTGCGAATTCCAAGGTACAAATTCGTAAAATTTACCTTGATAATGCAAGCCAATCATAGCAACAGATTCCATCCACCATAAGACACCACGTCTACCTCCCCCTGCGGTTAAAGCCAAATCTGGCTGGAAATCAAAACTATTACAGTTGAGCCAAAACCATTTTTCTGGGAAAGCACCTCCCCAATTTTTTTCACTGTAAGCGGGTGCTTTGGTAAATTCGTAACGTTTACCATTCCAATCTATCCAACCGCTAGCTAAACCGTGAGCCATCAAAATTTGCCATCCCGGCTCAAAAATCTGTAAAAAAGATATCCATCCTGCTGTTGACTGCTGAATGCTACCTTTATTTCCCCAGTAATATACTGGTTCAATTTCATATTTCCAGCGACAGTAATTGCCACTGCTTGGGTCGCGAATTATCCCTTGATTTAATGTTGTTGTTGCTTGATAACCTTCTTGAATGTAACTTTCAAACTCTACGGGAAGCAGGTAAAGAGGTTGACTTTCTATACTAGTTTTGCCCCAATGACCTAAAGCTAATACATCCGATTTAGCCCAAAATTTATTTACATCAGGAAAAGTTCGCCATAAATATTCATCATCTGGACCAAGAATTTGTGCTGCACCACCGCTATGGGGTTTTCCACCTATAGGGTCTTCAATTGAATACATGAAAGCAAAAGTTTGCTTTTCCTGGGGTAAGGTAACTCGAAAATACCAACCTTCAAAAAAACGACGCTCTCCACTATCCCAGTGGTAGCCACTATGAGGAGTTTGGGTAAAGGAAAGGAAATTTTCAGGAAGATGCAGCATAAAAAATTAACTGTTAGATGTTGTCTAGCAAGAGCGATTATTTACGGTTAATTAAAAGTTAACACTAACTTATATTGACAGTGAATTTATCTATGAAATATTTCTATTCTATAGATAATTATAAACTAATTAACAGAATTACATATAGTATAAAATAAGCAGAAAAAATAATTTTACTTATATCTAAAATAATTATCCTCATGGCTATGAGCTATGCCTGTCTTTAGATAGAATCGCATCATCACTCAAAAAATTTATTATAAAGGCAAGCATAATTTCAGTCTAAAAAGTAACCAGGAATATAGATTAAATCTTACTTTGGTGAGCCAAGTTTTTAATCTATAAATGCTCTACGTTTCGTACTTTTTGTATCAAGTAAACGAACCTTCAACACCTGTTAAATTCCTATGGACAACAACGAGAGCAGAAGTTACAACCGAGAAGTTAAACAGGATTCATATATTAACGCTGACGGTAATACTCACACTAATATTACACGAACCAGCGAAACAGTGGAAAACGACTCTAGTTCTTATCAAGAAGGTTATGCCAAAGGTAGAATTCAAGAACGAGATTACCAAAGAAGAAACTTAGCACGAAATAGTAGTAATAGTGCTGGTAGTTTATTAATGGGTATAGTGCTTATTGCACTTGCAACTTTAGTGGGTGGTTCAATGTGGTATTTGAGCCAATTTCGAGAAGCAGAAAATACAAATCCCACATCAGTTGAAACTCCGGTAACAACAGACGAGGATATTTCCGAACCTGAAGAAAACAATACAACTACAATCATCGAAAGGACTAAAGAAGTAGTTCCCGTTGAAGTTCCAGTTCCAGTTCCTCAACAACAAGAACCAGCACGACAACCTCAGCAACGTGACATTAATATCAATGTCCAACGCGAAGAGAGTTCTAGTCAATCAGAACCTTCTGCACAACAACAAGCTACTCCCAATCAACCGCAAAGTTCAAACGGTAGCAGCAACAATTCCTCTTCAGAATCACAACAGGAAACTAGTTCAGCATCTTCTACCGACAATTCCACTAATTCTAGTGACAGCAATAGCAGCAATTCCGGTCAATAAATATTCATTTTTCATAAATTAATATGTAGAGACGTTGAAGGAGTAACGTCTCTAGCGTCTCTACATTTTTTTGCATTAGATGAGTATCTACTATTATTAAAATAAAATACTTAAAATAA
>JBCBHT010000016.1:0-53169 GCA_038525335.1 Cyanobacteria bacterium J06621_15
GATGCAACCAGAACAGCAATAGAGCAAGAAATCGACGGAAAAATTCCTCAAGACTTGCAAATCAAAGTATTGGAAGAAACAGCGAATCGTTCTTACATCGTTTTACCAAATGAAGAGATTCCAGAAGAGGAATTAGAAACTGTAGCAGGAGGTGGTTGCTGTCCTCGTCGCGTAAGATGGGTTCGCAGATGTACAGGAGGAAGATGTCGCTAATTATAGTTGTCAGATAATCCTTGCTTAGGTTTTGTAAAGCAGCGTTCTTAAAAGATATCTCTGAGAATTAACTTCAGACCTTGATAATTATTCGGCAAAAGTTACACTCTCAGAGATATTTCATCGCAAATGAAACTTCCTGCTTATTAACAGCAAATAATTTGGTTATGAGCTAACAAATCTAGAAATTCTAGAAATTCTAATCATTACCTGCACTTTGCAGGATGCATCTTTTAAGCAATAATTGCTTGATTGAAAACGGATGAATCCAGGGTGCTTGAACTTTTCAAAGCTTAAAATTCATAGCTGGATTCAGCAACGCCTTAGATTGATATAATATGGACACAGCTTTTTTAACATATTCAGAGTTGAGATAAGTTATAAATATTCTGGCAAGTGTTTCTGACCTTCGTAATCAAGGAAGGTCAGTATTTTTTTTAAGTTTTATTGGCAGATAAAATTAGCTTATAATCCTATAATTTTAGCTTTAAATATAGCTTTATTCAAATTATTTGAATAGTTTATAGTTTAATGATTATAAAAAGCTTCGATAGTTAAAGCATATGAAAGTTATTAATCATTATAATTATGATTTGGTTGAGTATATAGAATGTTTGATAAACATCAATACCTTCGATAATAAAGAGTATGAAAAGAGATGACTGATATAGTAAATGTATTATCTTAAATAGCACTGGTTTAATTGCAAAATATATAAAAAATTAGTGTAGTACGCGAATATCTTTTGAATAAGCTTTTATCAATCCAACCAATTAATCAATATATAATTCATTTGCTATATTTTGCTTCACAGGTCTAACAAGCAAAAACCTTGACTATCGGGTACAAATCTTATTGCCAATTATTTTTTTAGGATAGATTGCAAGTTTCAGGAGAACAAATATATGAATACTAAATCAGAACTGTGCTGGGAAGAAATTCATCAACTGACAGACGAAGTGATATTTAATATTACTAATAATCATCTGAGTGACAAAGAAACAGAAGTATTACAGGGAGCAGCAGAGGGAAAGACTTACGAGCAAATTGGTGAGAAGCTTCACCTTTCA
Organism: Cyanobacteria bacterium J06621_15; assembly: GCA_038525335.1. Classification (GTDB taxonomy): domain Bacteria; phylum Cyanobacteriota; class Cyanobacteriia; order Cyanobacteriales; family Nostocaceae; genus Rivularia. Next base: position 1,284 of record JBCBHT010000016.1, read on the forward strand.
AGTATTTATATTAATAAAGATGTTGGCAATCCATTGTGGAAGAAGCTTTCAGATGGATTAGGAGAAGAAGTATCTAAAAAAAACTTTAAACAAGCTTTGAAGCGTTATAAAAATAAGCAAAATAAACCAGAAAATACAATTAACCTAAACAGTAATAATTTAGAATTACCTGGAGGGAGAGTCGCATTAGATTCACGTTTTTATATTGAGCGTAACAATGTTGAATCTTTATGTTACGAGACAATAACACATCCGGGAGCGTTAATTCGGATTAAAGCACCTCAAGAAACGGGTAAAACTTCTTTGTTAGAAAGGATTTTTGCTTTTTCAGAGCAACAGAACTATCAAACTGTAAATTTAAGTTTTGAAACCGACCGTCGAGTTTTATCTGATATCCAGATATTCTCACGATATTTTTGTGCTTGTGTTAGTAAGCGCTTAGGAGTACCTAATAAACTAGATGATTATTGGGATACTATTTATGGTTGTAATGATAATATGACCAATTATTTTGAAGAGTATTTACTTGCAGAACTGAATAATCCGTTGGTGCTAGCTTTAGATAAAGTCGATTTCGTTTTTGAACAATCTGAAATAGCTACTGATTTTTGTCGCTTAATCAGAGCTTGGCATGACTTAGCAATGCGGAGTGGTAATCGTGGTAATATCTGGAAGAAACTTCGATTGGTAGTAGTACATTCCACAGAAGTTTATAGCTCTCTAGATATTAATTATTCCCCACTACAGGGGGTAGGACAGGTTATTGCTTTGGAAGAGTTCAACTCTGAGCAGGTAAATGAACTAGCAAGACGTTACCAATTAAATTTAGCAGCCACCGAGATTGAAGAGTTAATCAATTTAATTGGTGGACATCCGCATTTAATGCGTTTGGCTTTTCACTATCTTAAGCATAAAGACGTTTCCTTAGATAAGCTTTTAGAGATAGCATCCACCGAAGTGAGTCCATTCCGCGAACATTTGCGACAGCACTTGTGGAATTTGCAGCAACACCCAGAGTTAACAGCTACTTTTCGTCAAGTAGTTACCGCAAATGCACCTGTAAAATTAAAATCCCAAGAAGCATTCAAGTTACAAAGCATGGGTTTAATCAAAACACAAAGCGATGAGTGGAGTCCGAGTTGTAATTTGTATCGTCAATATTTTTTGTCACAACTAGAAGAAATATAATTTGCCTCTGTTCTTTAAAATATAAACTAGGGGATTCTTATTGCATAGACTTTTCATAGACTCATTACACCTCTCCGATAATTAGCTTTAAATCCTTGTTGTGACTGGATTAAAGTTTAAATTTCCGGAGATATCTATTGTTAAACAGAGATAGAGTTAATGCAAAGCAAGACTTAAGGTGTTTTTGATGATTATGCTAAATATGAAAGAGAATTATTATACACATTACCACCCACTTGCAGAATTTTTACCGTGTGATTATCGTAATCAATGGTGAAGAAAACTCTATTGTACTGACTTAAACTGAGTTGATAGGTACCTGCATGACTTTTCATTAATTTGAAGCTGGTATCACCTATTTTTAAGGCTGCATCTTTCGGAGAAATTCCTTGCTTTTCAATCACATTTTGGAATCTATGTAATTTTATTTTTTCTAAGGGTGTGAGCTTGCCTATTTTTACTTCGCTCTTATCTAATTTCCATCTAATTGTTTGATTGCTAATAGTATTAAAAGTTAGTATACGGGGACTTGATTTAGTTGCAAACGCTGGAGCGCTAAATGTACCTGCAAGTAAGACTAATCCAATTAATCCAACATGAAACTTATGATGATACATGATTTTTTCTCCCAAATAACTATTAAGTTAAAAAAATCTTGGCTGTTATGTAGATGGTTTAACCTACCAGCCAAGATGTGATTTAGCTAAGTTTAAGCGTTTACTGAATGACTGATTGAACTTCTTAATTTGTAAGCTGGTTTGCTGTTGCGTCTTGTGCTGCGTCTTTTGGAGGGTCTTTTCTTTGAATAGAAAACTACTTTTTTTGCACCCCGTCTCTTAAATTTACCTTTGAAAGCCCAGTTAATGTATCCACCATCACCTCTGTTGATAAGGGTACCTCTATCAAAGATATAGACTGTATAATAAACACCATCATAAGGATCAAGAGGTATTACTTTTTTAACACCCTTGAAATTGTCTACTTTTGTTTGTGCATTATTGAAAATTACTACATTATATCGTCCTTTATATGCCCAATAAGCAACATCCAACGCCTGTCGAACGAATCCCTCACGATTTCGACTTGTTTTAACTAGCTTATTGATTTCTAATCCTAGGTTAGCAGCATCAATACCAACACCAGCAGCAGATGAAGCACCACTCATAGAAGCTCTTCCTCTTCCTCTTGCTAGCAATGTTGTTTCTGATTGTCCGCTAGCTTTTTGTTGACCAGATATCGAGTTGGCATTTACACTTGGGACAGATGCAAAAGGAGACAATAATAATACTGAACTGAATAGACCCAAAAGAACTTTCTTACTTTTCATTTTTCTACCTTTTTAGTAATTGTTTGGTTTGAAGAAGTAACTGTAAATAAACTATATTTTTTTCAGCTACTCATTTGGATTGATTTTGTAGAATAAAATTGACTTGGTGTTTCCTAATCAATTTCCTTTCATGTTTTTATAGTATTAGATAAAAATTCAATTGTCTGTAGGATAAAATAGGACGTTTATAGGTTATAAGTATCTATTTTAAAATGTACAATCAATCAAAAATAGGAAAAAATAGTTATAGCGTTTCTCGGTCTATTGAAGTACATCTAAAAACCTCACCCCTAACCCCTTATTAAGGAGAGGGGGAATGAAGCAAAGTTTTATCAGTGTGAGGTAATCGCTATAGTACAAATCTTTTAATAAAAATCTAAATACGAACAAAAAAAACTTGACTATTCTCTAGAGTGTTTTTGCAATGCAAAACCATTTTGGATTGCAATGCAAAAGCATTTTAGAAAATGTCAAGTTATTAAATCCTACGCTGTCAACTTCTCGATGATGGAAAACTAGCGCAATTTATATTTGTTTGGAGCTTTTCTCTGATTTTTACCAGGCTTATTTCTAGCTCCGGGTGAGATGTTGCGGAAGTTTCTATAATGGTCGTTGGTAGAATATCGACCATCGATTACCTGCTTACGACTACCGTCTTTTCTTTTTCTCTCACGTACTTTTGTAACTGTCCGATGTGTTCCACGACCACCGTTTTTGTCTTGTCCTAAATCGTGTTCTTGATAATGCTCCCCTCTTTTTGCTTTTGGTAAGCGTTGACCTCGACCTCTGCGGTTTTCATATGTTTTACCGCTTTTTCCCGACCGTATGTCACCCGAATGATTTCGGATTTGATTCCGTTCTGCTCTTCCTGGTCGGTTTACTTTTGGTCTGGATTTTCTTTTTTTCCTTGCTAGCAGCATTGTTTCCGATTGTCCGGTAATCTTTTCACCCAAAGAATTATTGTCTAGTGCTGTTGTTGCTGATTGTTCGTTGATTGTTTGCTGATTAAATGCACCTGCTTCAATTGCTGATGCTGGTAAGCTAGCACCAGTTACAGTAAGCATTACACCAGCAACTAACGCTGTAAATTTATTTCGCATGTCTGACTCCAATATTTGTTTAGTCGTTTGAGTTTGTGTTAGTTTGTAGATGCATTATTAAACTATCTACTAATAACAGATATTCTTGTTTTGTCGAACTGCTGTTCTCATTTCAGTTCATGTTTTTACGATACAAGATAAAATATTGGCTGTCTGTAGGGGAAAATAGGATGTTAATTTATTCGGATAAAGTGATTCAAAACGATTAATCTTAGAGAAGTAGGAGAAAATAGGAATCATTTATAAATAGATAATTATTTATTGATTGGGGTTATAGTATATAAATAAGTACCTAAGCTAAATTAATTGTGTACTGTCATTGCGATAAACGAAGCAATTCCAGGGACTTGAACTTTTTATAATGTTAAATTAATTTTGCACGACTACTTACAAAGATATTCAAAAGATATCGAAGTATTGCCATATATAATGATTAACATTACTAGCAATTACCTCCTCACATATACTTAATTAAAACTGTTTATTATCATCACTACGGAATAATTAGAAAAATCATGAATTATAAATATGAAATGAATGCCACCTTAAGTGAAGCATCACCTACCTATGTTAAACGCGGGGCTGACAATAAACTTTATTCTGAATTAAAAGCTGGAAATTTCTGTTATGTTTTTAACGCACGAAAAACGGGTAAATCTAGCTTGCGAGTCCGAGTTATGAGCAGTCTGCAAGCATCAGGGGTTGCCTGTAGTATTGTTGATATTTCTGGCAAAAATACCCAGCAAACAACTTTACAACAGTGGTACGCTGGCATTCTAAATGATATTACCAAAGATTTTGACTTAGATGTAAATTTGAGAAGCTGGATTAAGGAGCGAACTTGGCTGTCTCCTCTAGACCAATTTAGAGAATTTATTGAATCAGTTTTATTAGAACAAGTAACTGAAAATATTGTTATCTTTATTGATGAAATTGACAGCATTCTCAGTTTAAGCTTTCCCAGCGATGACTTTTTTGCTTTTATACGTGCTTGTTACAATCGACGAGCTGATTCTCCCCAGTACAATCGACTCACCTTTTGTCTGTTGGGAGTAGCAACACCATCGAGTTTAATTGCTGATAAAACCCGTACACCATTTAATATCGGTAAAGCTATAGAGCTAACTGGATTTACATTTCAAGAAGCAAAGACATCTTTAATTGGGGGATTAGTAAATCGAGTCGAGAATCCTGAAACTGTGTTAAAGGAGGTGTTGCAATGGACTCAAGGACAACCCTTTCTTACTCAAAAATTATGCCAGTTAGTAGTTGACAACGCGGAAAATAAGCTGCTGAGTGTCGAGCAAATTGTTCAAAATTATCTGATTAAAAACTGGCAATATCAAGATGAACCAGAACATCTACGGACAATTCGCGACCGAATCATCTGCAACGAACGGTATACGGGTCGTTTGCTAGGAATTTATCAACAAATTTTGCTCAAAGGTTCAATAACAGCAGATGATAGTCATGAGCAAGCAACTATGAAACTTTCAGGATTGGTAATTGAGCAACAAGGACAATTAAAAGTTTATAATTCTATTTATCAATCCGTTTTCAATTTGAATTGGGTCAAAAACGAACTAGCAAAATTAAGACCCTATGCAGAAGCATTACAAACCTGGATTGATTCGGGTTGTCTAGACGAATCCCGGTTACTACGAGGAGAAGCGCTCAATGATGCTTTAGCATGGTCTAAAAATAAAAGCTTGAGCAATAACGACTATCGTTTTTTGAGTGCTAGCCAAGAATTAGAAAAATGGGAAATACAAAAGGTTAGACAGTTAGAACAGTTAGAAGCTCAGATTAATTTAGAAACGGAAAGAAAAAAATCAGCCATTCAAAGCAAAATTAATCAAACTTTACAGGTTGCTGCTAAAAAAGCTAAACAGCGAATCCGTCTAGCAAGTATCATCCTGTTAACTAGTTTAGGTCTCAGCACAATACTTGGAATCGGTGGATTTTATCAAAAGCGAGAGTTAACCAATAAAACAATCGAAATTAAGGGGAATATCGCTTTACAAAAATACAATGTTGAGAATCAGGAGATTGAAGCACTACTGATAGCTATGAAAGCTGGTCAAGATTTGCGAAACCTGACTCAAAGCAATACACCTTTAGCAAAATATCCTGCAACCTCACCGATAATTGCTTTACAGACAATCCTGGGTGGAAATCCAACTCAACTCATAGGACATAAACAAAGAGTTAGAGATGCTAATTTTAGTCCAGATGGTCGGTATATTATCACCGTATCGAATGACCAAACAGCTAAAGTATGGGATAGATTTGGTAAACATGTCACGACCCTTAGACATCAAAATCAAGTCAATAGTGCTAACTTCAGTCCAGATAATCAATATATCGTCACTGCATCAAGCGATAAAACACTAAAAATATGGGATAAATCGGGTAAAGAACTTGTTAGGGTTGCAAATAGAGATAAAATGATTGATGCCAGTTTTAGCCCAGATGGACTATATATTATTACTGTATCGAGAAATCAAATAGCTAAAGTTTACGATAGAACGGGTAAAGAGATTGCCAAGTTGACCCATCTTAATAGAGTCAACAGTGCTAATTTTAGTCCGGATAGTCGGTATATTGTGACAGCTTCAGATGATAAAACAGCCAAAGTCTGGGATAGTTCGGGTAAGAAAATTGCTGTACTTACACATCGAGGTAGAGTTAATAGCGCTAATTATAGTCCGGATGGTCGATATATTGTGACAGCCTCAGATGATAAAACAGCCAAGCTATGGGATAGTTCTGGTGAAGAGATTGCGATAATTACCCATCAAGGTAGAGTCAACAGTGCCAAATTTAGCCCGGACGGTCAGCATATCGTAACTACCTCGGATGACAAAACGCTAAATTTATGGAGCTTGGATGGTGAATTAGTCTCTACGTTTACGTTAAAAAATGAAGTCGCCAGCGCTAATTATAGTCCAGATGGTCAGCTAATTGTTACTGCATCAGATGAAGAAACAGCCAAGGTCAAGAGCTTATCAGGTAAACCGTTTGCCATCATAAATAGTGAAAATAAAATTACCAGCGCTAATTTTAGTCCAGATGGTCGGTATATTATCACTGTGTCGCATAACAATATCGCCAATTTACATAAATTTGAAAATTTAGACCAATTACTAATGAAAGGTTGTGAATATTTAGATGATTATTTAATTGACCATCCTGAAGAATTGAGAAAATTAAAGGTATGTCAAAATCTAAAAGCAACTTGAATTGAATGTTGAGTTATTTTCTTCAATATTTATAATATGAATCTCCGGTTAGCTTATAAGAGCGGGGATTATTAGCAATAGCGCTATCTACACTAGTGTTCAATGCTTTTCTAATATTATTAATAACCTCGTTTCGACTGCGAGGACTTCTATAATTTAAATAATGCTTGGATATTAAAACTTTACCGATGGTTGAGACATCACCCGACCTATTTACTTGAACTCTCAAAACAAGCTGATTTTGGTTCGGAGCTTGAATATCAATTATCACTTTTCTCACACTTTGAATAGTGGCTTGCGGTTTGCTTGATAAATCTGAAAAATTCAGCCTATCAATAGCTTTTTGTGCATCTATGACTGTATTATTATTAATCTGAGAAGTATTTTTGATATTTGCAGCTTGCGTCGTTTTTATTTGAGCAGATGCAAAATTTATATTGTTTAAAAAAGCTATATTTACAATTATTAAACTTACACTATTCAGAAATAATTTGCATTTCATAACAGTATTCCTTTTGCTTGATTGTCTAGGTAAAAATAAGCTAGAGAAAAAATAGTTCAAATATTTATTTTTTAATTACGTAGCAAAGTGTGGCACGGAGTGGCATAATACGAATTATATTTACTCCTATCCTGTTAGAAGATTACTGAAAAATTGTGGTTTGGGTTGAGGAAAGTTAGCGCAGCCTGCAAAGATATAAACCAATAGGCTTGATTAACTATTTATATATTAGGTTCGGGTTTCGTCAACTTATGCAAAGTCATCTGAGTATTTTTTGTGAATAATTTTTTATCAATCCTACTAATTAATAAATGAATGTAGGTAAAACAAAACCCAGAAGATAAAGATGAGTCAGAAATTATCCGTAGTTTTAGCTGGTACAACTTTTTCAATCACAGCAGGTAGTTTACCAAGCTATGTATAAGGTACGTAAAATTATTTTCATTCAAACAAACTTCAATCTAATTCCACAACGTAGGATGACTCCACCTTCTTTTATCCTCAACCCCATTTTTGAATTCGAGAATAATTATCGAATCTCGAATTAAATTGAATCAAAATCATCACGTAACAAAAATTAGTCGAATAAATCATGGTTTATCTCAATTATTCAAGGTTTTTAATAGAAACATCGAGTTCAAAATACAGACATGCAAAGTAATACAAACCAAATCAACAAAAAGTTATTCGCTGCTGCAACTTCTTTATTAGCTCTATGCTTTCTACCTGCTCGCAGTTTCAATAAACCAATTTCTACTAGTGATAAAGCTGTAATTGCAGTTAATAAGCTTAATCCAAGAAATCTATTTAATACACAATCTACTCAAAGCACGCTAACAGTAAAAAAATTACTTAATCATTGCATTCCCGCAATTACTTTCAACGATAAAGGCTATCCGATTTCTGCTATGGGACAAGATTCTGGTTCCTCCGACTCTTCTAATAGTTATGCAGCTATCAATGCTCACACATGGAAAATATATGAATATTCTGACATTTGCCAAGAATTACCAGTATTATTCAAAGACCGTATCTCTGAAATATAAAGCATAAAATATCAATAATTTTTTTGAAATTTTTTTGAATTTTTTTTGTCAGGTTATCAATTTCAAATACAATTTTTTTATTATCTTATCTTATCTTTTCCAATTTCTAATTATATTGAATAATTGTCCAATGAGTAAAACAATAGTTTTAAATTTAGGTAGCGGTAATTTAGATGAAGGCTTTCGGGATGTGAGGATGCAAATTGGATTTAAAGATAATCCCCACATAATGGAAACTCGCGCTAGCTTACCACCCGCTCCAAAAATTTCCCTACTTTATCAAGATTGGCAAAGATTATATTCGGCTGTTTACCGTAATTATGGTTGGAATATACGTCTGGGAATTATTGAAGATGTTAATCGAGCAACAAATATCTCTGAAGCTGATTTTAAGGCTTTGTCTGAGGAGTTGTCGTCCGAAATTAACTCTTGGCTCAACTCAGAGGAGTTTCAAAAAATTGAAAGAAAATTACGCACGGAATTAAGCCCAAATGAGGAAATTAGCTTTATAATTTCAACTAATGATAAATTATTACGGCGACTTCCTTGGCATTTATGGAGCTTTTTTGAAGATTATCCTCATGCTGAAGTTGGACTAAGTTCTTTAGAATTGCAGCGAGTTTCTCGTAGATATAAGCCGCGCAATCAAATCAATATATTGGCTATTTTCGGCAATAGTCAAGGAATCGATATTAATCGGGATAAAAGTTTTTTAGAAAAGTTATCAACAAAAGCGAAAATCAAGTTTTTGATTGAACCAAAATTCAAACAATTAAGCGATGAATTTTGGGAAAAAAATTGTGATATTCTATTTTTTGCCGGACATAGTTATAGCCAAGAAACCGGATTACTGCAAATAAATAAAACTACAACAATAACCCTCGAACAATTAAAAAATGGACTAAAAAAAGCCATTGAAAATGGGTTGCAGTTGGCAATTTTTAATTCCTGCGATGGTTTAGGTTTAGCCCAAGCTTTGGAGGATTTACACATACCTCAAGTGATTGTAATGCGCGAACCCGTTCCTGATTTAGTCGCACAGGAATTTTTAAAACACTTTTTAACTGAATTTTCTTGCGGACATTCGCTGTACTCTTCTGTACGTCAAGCACGAAAAAGGTTAGAAGGAATACAACGTGAATTTCCTTATGCTACTTGGTTACCAGTTATTTGTCACAATCCCTTGGAACCAACAATGATTTGGAAGCAGCGTAAAAAATTTATTACTCGTGAAAGTTTATTAACAGTACTTGCTATCAGTTTTTTGGTCACATTTTTGGTGATGGGTGTACGGTGGTTAGGTTTTCTCCAACCCTCGGAACTACATGCTTATGACCGCTTTATGCAATTGCGATCGCAATTTTTTCACGAACCCCGCGACCCCCACCTTCTAATTGTAACTATAGATGAGCAGGATATTCAGTATCAGCATGATAACTACAATGACACGCGAGATTCGCTATCCGATAAAGCACTTGCTGACCTGCTAGTAAAATTAGATAATCAATACAAAGTAAACACTGTTGGCTTAGATTTGCATCGCACCCACAGAGTGGAAAAGGAAAGCAATAATTTTAGAAATCCTTATAAAGACGAACGTCTATTCGTTGTATGTAAAGCTCCTACTTCTGCTAATGATGGTGATTCTGAAGGAATTAGACCTCCGGTTGGAGCCGAACCAAAACGCATAGGTTTTAGTGATTTCGTTGCAGACGATGATGGTGTTGCTCGTCGGCATTTATATATGATGAATATAGATTCTACATCAGAATGTAACACGCCAGAAGCAATTAGTATCAGGCTAGCAATTGATTTTTTAAAGAAAAGAGGCAAAAAGATATCTTTTCCTAAAGGGAATTTGCAAATTGAGGATGTCTTATTTAAGCCATTGGAAAATCGCTCTAGCGGTTATCAAAGAGTCGATGCACGGGGTCATCAAATACTATTGAACTATCGCTCTCTCGACTCAGTGGACGAAATTGCCGATAAAGTCAAGTTAAGAGATGTCTTGGGTGAATCTACACAGTCAGAATCAGTAAAATCACCCGAAAATGAAAACCGTATTGCTCTAATTGGTCGTATTTCTCCTACCGATTTTGATAGTATTAAAGACCCTTGGAAAACCCCCTTTAGCTCGGGTGCGATACGTCGCGAACGCGAAGTACCGGGAGTATTCGTTCAAGCACAAATGGTAAGTCAAATCATTAGTTCGGTTCTAGACGGCAGACCGTTGCTATGGTGGTGGTCAACATGGACGGAAATCCTTTGGGTATGGGGATGGGTATTTATTGGAGGTATTATCTCATGGAATTTCTCTAAACCGCTACAGCTTGGCTTAGCTAGTACAGTTATTCTTTTTACTCTATTCATTGTCTGTTTCAGTATCTTTACTAAGGCAGGCTGGATACCTTTTATTCCTTGTGCATTAGGGCTAATAATAACTCAAGTAGCAATAGTTTTGTATCGAAAACGTGCTTCTAATTAGAGTTAATTACGATTGAGAATTAACTTAAGTAAGCAGGACAAGAAAGTAGGGATAGCGGTTTTAAGCGGATTTACAAGCTCTTATTCTCTTCAAGAAAACGCTTCGCGTTTTTGGAGAGAATTTATTAGTATATTTAAAGACTTCCCATGCATCTTTTAAGATAAGAACATTTAAGCTACGAAAAAAAATATAAAAAATCTTCCATTGAACACGGTAAACTAACATCAATCCCCATATCTAAGGAACTCCCTTTTTTTCATGGGGAAAATCCTCACAGATGAGTGTTCTTTCCCATTCCATTTGTTAAATATTTAATTTTATATGGTTTTTCCAGCTCGTAAAAATGTTATAGATGCTTTCTCAACCTTTATCGAGTTAAGAGGAGATAGATTCAATAAATGGTCTGCAAATTCTAGCTTGCGTAGAAGTATGCAAAACTGCTGTGATAGTTTTCCACAAATCTTACAACAAGATTTTTCACAGCAAGAGAGGTATTGGTCAATATACTGGTACAAAAATTGGCAGTCTCCTCAATCAGACTACGTTAGTCTTGCTAAAATGCATCTTCAGGCGTATTTACAAGAGCCACTGTATATATTTTCGTTAAAAAATGCGGGTAGAGGAATCACAAGTAACAATCGGTATGATGTTGCTGATTTTTTTCAAATGGCAAATGCAGAAGTTGAAACAGTGCTGGAAAATTTTGACTTCAGAAGGTCTTCTGGTTTGAAAGAATATTTTTCAATGGCAATCAGAACCAGAATTAGAGATATTTTACGCCAGCGAAATGAAGCCGATGTTTGTACCGAATGGGCATTGTTACGTAAAATCAGCAAGAAGGTGCTACAGAAAGCCCTGGAAAATCAAGGGTTTGGAGCGACTCAAATTGCACAATACTCTTTAGCATGGAAATGTTTCAATAAACTTTACGTCGCCAAACAAGCCAGAGGTACCAGGCAATTACCAAAACCAACTCCACAATTGTGGCAGGAAATAGCCAATCTCTACAACAATTGTGTTTCTATGTTGGATAAGGATGTCCCACCTAGCACTGCAGAAGAAATCGAAACGTGGTTGCAAAAAGCAGCAGCGAACGTGCGAAATTATAAATTTCCCAGCGTTGGGTCTTTAGATGCGTTTAACTCACAAGATGATAGCAATCAAACTTCAGAAAATCTTTTAATATCGTCTGATAATTCGCCAATGGCTGATATGATAGCTGAGGAAGAATTTCATGCTCGACAAGACGAAATTAGTCGGCTAAATGAGGTATTATCAACAGCTTTAAAAGCTTTGGACAACCAATCCCAACAAATATTTAGGCTTTACTACCGGGAAGAACTGACTCAACAGCAAATTATGCAACAATTGCAGACGAATCAGTCTATGATATCTCGTAAGCTACGCAAAGGAAAGGAATTTTTGCTAGAAAAACTATTAGAGTGGGGTAAGAGTTTGCATATTTTTGTAAATCCCAACCAAATAAAAGATATGAGCAATGCTCTGGAAGAATGGTTGCAAAATCATTTAGGAGATTCCAACATGACTCTATAATCATCAAAAGGCGGTAAAATGACTTATATGTTTGCAGATCCGAAAGAATGGTTGTTACGAATAACACCAGAAGTTCAAACCCAGCTATGGGAGCAAAGCCAAATTTATGCGACCCCTAGCAGTCGTTGGCTAGCTTATATAAACAAGATTAGTTTTCGTGCGTTTGTAGATTGGGTAGAAACTGAATATGGTTTACAAGCAATTCCATGGGAAACTTCAGCCAATGTTCCTGCTTTTTGGGAATTTGTCAACGGTACTGCAATGCTGTTAAACGGAAAACGAGTCGTTTTAATCCCTAGCGAAGCGATTATTGACGATAACGAATTGGAAGTTCCTCGGGAATGGGTTGATATTCCCGGTTGGACGGCAGAATATTATCTAGCAGTACAAGTTCAACCGGACGACGGTGAAGTAAGATTTTGGGGTTATACAACTCATAAAGAGTTAAAGGAACTAGCATCCTATGACTCAGCAGACAGAAGTTACTGTATGGATGCTCGGCATTTAACTTTGGATATGAATGCTTTTTTCGTAGCTTTCCAATATTTTCAGGTAGAAAACACGAAAGCTAACACATTGAGTTTACCAGAACTATCCGCGAATGAAGCTAAAAACCTGCTGCAACACTTAACTAGTTCACAAACAGTATTTCCCAGGCTTAGCGTCCAGTTTTCTAAATGGGGAGCGCTATTAGAAAATGAAGAGTATCGCTTGCAATTACATCAACAACGACAACAAGCTTCTTCATTGACAAGCCTTAGTGCTTGGTTGCAGAACATTTATGAAGACTCTTGGGAAGCAGTAGACACATTTTTTAACTTAGACAATCGCAGCTTAGCTTTTAATTTAAGAAATAGCAGTACCTTAGATGATAGTATATCGCGGGCAAAGCTGATTAATATAGGAACACAATCAGAACCTCAAACAGTTGTCATGGTAGTTGGAGCAATGTCATATGCTAACCAAAACATTAGTATAGACGTAAAGCTACTTCCCGTTGATGATAAATATTTACCACCAAATATCAGGTTATCTTTAGTTTCAGAATCAGCAGAAATTATTCAAGAAGTACAATCAAGAACTCAAGATAATTCCATACAGTTGAAGCTATTTGAAGGTGAAGCTGGGGAATGTTTTAGTATTCGAGTAACTAATGATGCTAATCACATTACGGAAAATTTTATAATTTAATTTGATGGAGTATCTAACACAGATGAATCTCCCCCTCTTTTAAACTTCTTAAGTTGATTTACAGCTAAATTATGTAATTCAAAAAATTGAAAATATTGTAGTCCAGTCTTCTCAGCATGTCCGGAGGACTTATATTTTAGTCGCTAGCGATATATAAATTAAATAAGTAACAGTTTACTTCTTTACAATATTAGCCCCATGCTATAAGCATGGGGTTAATTTGGTTTGAAAACACATCCGGGTTCACTAGTACCGCTTCGCGGAAGTAAGAAGTAAAAAGTAAGAAGTAAGAAGTAAGAAGTTTTTGTAGGTTGGGTTGAGGAACGAAACCCAACATCCGTGTTGGGTTTCACTCCGTTCAACCCAACCTACGAAGAGTCTTATCAAGTCATCAAAATTAATGTGGTGGAGTACTAGTATCGCTGAGCGGAAGTAAGAAAACCATTATTCGGGATATTTTTTTCGTTAGTAAAATTATTCCCGAATCTCGAATTAAATCAAATAAAAATCATTACATAACAAAAATTTAGTCGAATAACAAAGATTTATCTCAGATAGCAATAGTGTTTGATAGAAATATCGAGTTCAGCACACTAATATGCTACACAGTACAGGCAAAACTAACAAAAAGTTCTTCGCTATTGCAACTTCTTTGTTAACACTAGGCTTTATACTCAATTGCAATTTTGATAAATCAACAAGACTCGAAACAACTATACAAAAAAATTCTGACACAACTAAATACGAAAGTATTCTTCTCCCAGCTTCCGCTCAAAAAACCCCACAATCTGCTTCTGACCAAGAGTTTACTAACAAATTGCTTAACGAATCCAAAATCAATCTTTCCAACAAAGTGCAACAAATCCAGCATACATTTAGCGTACAGAATATCAACCAAGAAACTCAACAATCACAGCAGACAGGTCGTGGTAGACCTACAGGTCGTAGAAGAGCTGGAGCAGGACGCAATCACATTGCTCACAGTACCTTAGAATTACCACCAGAAGAACATCCAATTTTTGTACAAAATTAAATAATTGTGGATATTACGAACAGGTGTAATTAACAGTAGTTATTAGTTATTGAATTATAAAATTTTGTAATCTGAAAAGTTAAATTGAGAGCTATATATTCTCAAAAATAAAACTTTACCTTCAGCCGATGAATAAAACAATTCAGTCTTACCAATTAATAATTAGAAGTTTGAGAAGGTGGAGCAAACATCTAGTTTGAGTGAATTTGATTTAATTCATGATGAGTAGTCAAGCAAAACTATTAAATCTATTTTGCACTGGTACTTACTACTTGCTCCAAAAACTGACTCGCTGAGCGATATTAATAGCGCAGAGGTTCAGAACACCAATTAAAATCTGTAGCTGTATCTAACTAGCAACAGTTTGGGGTATGTACAAAAAACGAAATTAGGAGTTAAACCACAATGAATATTCTCAAGCTATTGTCTTTTTCTAGTTTATCAGTAAGTAGAAAAATTTATTTACTAATAGCAGTCGCAATTGTACCATTTAGCATTAGTGCCTTATCCAGTTTAGCATTTATTTATAATCAAGGAGAACAGGGTAAATTAAAGGGGTTTGAGGAAATAGTTGCTAGAGTTTCCAACAATATTGATAATACTATAGATGAAAAAAAATATGATTTAGAAAAAATTAGTGAATCAGAAGAAATCATTGGTTTATTGTCTAGCCAAGGTCAAACAAAATCTAATTCCTCTACAATCAAGGTTTTAAATAAAATTGAAAATTATATTACATCAAGAGATACAAGTAATTATTTGACCGTGCTAACTAAAAAAGGTGAATGTCTTAGGTCTTGTAATATCTGGATGAATATCACAAAGAATAAAAATATTCCTGTGTTGAAAAAATCTTTAAAAGGTGAAAGTTATATTACTCTGCTTAAAAATGAAAAAAGCAGAAAAGCCGAGATGTTAATTTCTCATCCAATAAAATCTAAAAAAGGAGAGATTATCGGAACTGTCATCTTAATTCTTGATGAAAAATTTCTAGACAAATATTTTTGGAGTGGTTTTTCAGAAATTTTCGAGAAGATTGATGATAGTAAAGTATTTTTAATTGACCAAAACAATTCAAGGATTATTAAAACTAAGGACTCATTATCATTTGATGAAAACAAAATTAAAATTAAGCAAAATGACAGTAATATACTTTCTTTCCTGCATGAGGAAACTTTTTACGAACAATTAATTAATAAAAAACCAAGCGAGTCTCAAAAAATATCCGACCATAGAATGTATGTTTCCAGCACTTTAGAATTTTCACCAAGTCAAAACTGGTTCATAGGTATTGATTTACCTAAAAATGCGACTTTAAGCCGATTGGTGGTGATTATTCTAATTAATTTTTTAGTTTTTCTTATTATTGGAATAATCACTGTAATTACTGCGTTACGCTTAGGTAAAAGTATATCTAAACCAATTCAATTATTAACTAAAATCGCACATGCTGTCGATAGAGGAGACTTTGAAGAAATTACAAAAATAGAAAAAAAATTAAAGCAAAGCAAAAATCCTGAATTGGAAACACGGGCAAGTAAACCAACAGATAAAGAGCTTATTCTCCTAAATAAAAACCTCAAGATTCAAGATGATTTAACTAAGCTAATACAAATTGTTATGCAAATGGCTAGTCGTGTTGAACAAAGGGAACAAAATCTACAAAAACAAGTAGAAAAGCTGCACATAAAACTTGAAATAGACCAAAACAAGAAAATGAGAGACGTAAAAAAACTAACTGAAAATGATGAGTTTAAAAATGTCAAATCAATAGTTGACATGCTGAAAAAAAATAGCTCCTAAATGCAGCATTTTTTTTAGTCAAACTTTCAAAACAATCAAATCTCAAAAATCAAAGTAACAAGGAGAAATACCAATGACACATACAATTTCAGTTCATTCATTCCGTGGTGGTACTGGTAAATCTAATTTAGTAGCTAACTTAGCAACCACACTTATGCTTCAAGGAAAGCGTGTAGGTATCATAGATACAGATATTCAATCTCCAGGAATTCACGTTCTATTCAATCTTGATCCAGAACAAATTGATTTTACACTCAACGATTACTTATGGGAAAAATGCCATATCAAAGATGCTGTTTATCCAGTCACCGATGCACTAAGAAAGCAAAGTACAAACGCGAAAAATATAGCTGGTGAAGTTTTTTTGGTTCCTTCAAGTATTAAAGTCGGCGATATTTCTCGTATTTTAAGAGAAGGATATGATATAGTCCGTCTCACCGAGGGATTTCAAGACATTTCCACTTGCTTAAACCTAGATTATTTATTAATTGATACTCATCCTGGTTTAAACGAAGAAACTTTAATTTCTATAGGTATATCCGACTCGTTGGTAATTATTTTACGCCCAGACAGTCAAGATTTTCAAGGTACAGCAGTAACGGTAGATGTTGCCAGAAAATTAGATGTAGCAAATATGTTACTCGTAGTTAATAAGGCTTTACCTGCATTTGACTTTGTGGATTTACAACAACAGGTAGAAGCGAATTACAACGCTAAAGTAGCCGGTATCTTAGCTCTATCAGAAGACATGGTGCAACTAGGTAGTAAAGGAGTTTTCTGCCTAAATCATCCAGAACATTCTATCAGCAAAGTCATCAAAGGAATTGTTGAGCAAATTATGCAGTCTGAAAACTAAATTTTAAAATTTACATTATCTGGGAGTAAAGTATATGAGTGAAGTTTTGCTCAAAGAGCTAAATAATAACGACATCAAGTGGATAAAAACTGTAAGTCGTCAAATCGAGCTAAATCCTGGTGAAGTACTTATTCATCCAAAAGAAGACCTCAATAGCCTATATCTATTAGTAAACGGTTCTCTTGCAGTTACTATAGCTGGTGAAAAAAACATTCTTCAAAGTGCTTTTGAATTGTTAGAAGAACATGGAGGTTCAGACCAAGAAATTACTAGATTAGTTAGCGGTGAAATAGTTGGAAAAACACCACTGCTGAATATTTGGCAAAATCATACTTCTGTTAAAGCTGTTGAGAAATCTGTTATTTTGTCAATTCCTGGGAAGAAACTGCAAACGAAGTTAAAACAAGATATTAATTTTGCTGCTCGCTTTTATCGAGCAATTACCATTTTATTTGCAGAGAAAATTCAAAGCACTATCAATCAGCTTGGTTCCAGTAATGCTGCAAAAGCTCAACCCCTCAAAGATATATTTTTTATTTTAGAATTCTTGCACGATAGCGATATTGATTGGTTGATAAGTGCTGGACAAAAGCAAGAAATACCTGCCGATACAAAATTAATTCATGAACAAGGTGCGGTAGACGCTTTTTATATATTACTCAATGGGGTAATTTCTTTATCTGTTGCTGCTGATAAGCGCAGTGCTTTGACAGCAGCTTTTGCAGCAATGGAAGATGGAGAAATTCCTAATCGAGAAATTTCCAGGTTATCCAAAGGAGAAATTATTGGTGAAACTTTGTTTACAGATTCTCGTTTACCTTCTACAACAGCTAAGACCGTTACAGATGCCATTCTTTTGTCAATTGATAGGCGTGTATTATTAGGAAAGTTAGAGCAGGATGTGGCTTTTGCTGCTCGCTTTTATCGACAAATCTCTACTTTATTAACGCACCGATTGCAAAAATTATATGGTCAGATAAAGTATAGCAGACATATTTATTCTCAACCACAGCAATTGACTCAAGATATGGACGAAGACGATGAGATGGATGCTTTTTCTCTGGACAAAATAGCACTATCAAGCAAAAGATTTAACTGGATGTTAACCCAATTAAAAACTCATTAATGTCACATTTGGGGATTGTAATTTGCTTTCGCAAATTGCGATTGCGTAATATCAGCTTCAGCTTCGACTAATTACTTACCATGTGCTGAGGATGAACATTTTTAATGAAAAACTGCTCATGTTTTATCACCTCTTTAAAGATAAATTTTGAGTCAGAAATTGTATCAGTATTAGTCGAACAAAATTGAAATAAGTGTACACAAACATGGATAATCAAAATAGCAAGAAAATATATAGGAAAAAAGCACTAGCCCAATTGTCTTCCCCTGAAAAATTAGACGAAATGATGAAAGTTATTAACCCCAAAAGTTGGTTGATATTAATAGCTTTCAGCTTTTTGATTATAACTGGAATCACTTGGGGCATTTTCGGATATATTCCGATTACGACTGAGGTAAAAGGTCAATTAGTTAACGGAGCAATTGAACTTATAGATTCCCCTGAATCAGGGATTTTAGCAGAATTTAAAGTTAAAAAAGGCGACACAATTCAAGAAGGACAAACAATTGCAAAAATCAAAAAAATTGATGCAGCAGGAAAAGCTCAAATAAAAGACTTAATTAGTGATTTCTCAGGAAGAGTTATATCTACTGTATCTGTAGGAACAAAAGTTGTACCGAAGACTCATCTTGCAATAGTAGAAAAAGCTAATTCATCATCCCAAAAGAGTATTTTTTGTTTATCTTCACCAGAAGAATGTCAAAAAATTAAAGCTGAGATGAAAGTAAAAGTGATAGCAAATCAATTGCAGGAAGATTTTACAGCTACAGTCAAAAATGTTTCCCCACTTCTCATATTTGAAGATAGTTCCGCTAATTCATTGCAAACAGCAAATTCATCTTCTAGCTTAATTCCTCAAGTTCAAAGCGTAACGATTCAAGAAATAGGAAATATACAAATCAAGGATTCCAGCCACCAAAAATTAGAACAACATCCCGTTTATCCTGTTTCCATACGCGCAACTGAAAAGCATTCTCCAATTAGCTTTATTTTACCTAAATCCTAACTATTTAAATCATGCAACTAAGTAATTTACTACCCAAAAATCAATTTGATAATTTTCTATCTTTATTACCAAAGCCGAAACCTACTCGTAAGCAGCGTGTCAAAACACCTACAGTTTTACAAATGGAAGCAGTAGAATGCGGTGCTGCGGCTTTAGGTATCGTTCTCAGCTATTATGGCAAGATTGTACCATTAGCAGAAATTCGCAAAGAGTGCGGAGTTTCCCGCGATGGTTCCAAAGCTTCAAGCGTACTCAAAGCTGCAAAAAAATACGGACTAGATGCAAAAGGCTATCAAAAAGAGATTCGGTATCTACAAGGTGTTCCTCTTCCTTATATCGTATTCTGGAATTTCAATCATTTTTTAGTAGTAGAAGGATGGAACAAAGAAAAAGTTTATCTCAACGACCCAGCAACAGGTCCACGAACTGTCTCCACGGAAGAATTTAACGAGTCTTATACTGGGATTGTGTTACGAATGGAACCGGGACCAAATTTTTTTAAAAGTGGTCGCAAACCCAATATTCTTTCTTCTCTATGGAAACGTTTAGAAAAGACCGTTGATGTTTTATTGTACTGCGTAATTGCTGGTTTTTTGCTGACAATTATTGGGGTAATTATACCTTTATTTACCCAAATTTTTATTGACAGAATCATAGCAGCAGGACAGCGCGACTTACTAATACCTTTGTTGCTGTCAATGGTAGTTTTTGCTTTACTGCAAGGGTCATTAACATTGTTGCGTTTGCGCTACTTAAGACGTATGAGAATTAAGCTAGCAGTTAGTATGTCTAGTCATTTTCTCTGGCATTTATTACGCTTACCAGTAAGTTTTTATGCTCAAAGATACGCTGGCGAAGTTAGCGACCGGAGCAACCTTAACGACCAAGTTGCTGATGTTTTATCTGGACAAGTAGCTACTACAGCAATTGATGCGGTGATGATAATTTTCTACGCGCTGTTTATGCTACAGTATGATGCAATTCTAACAGTAATTGTAGTTACGTTTGCGATTTTGAATGTTGTAACTCTTCAGTTTGTTTCCCGAAAGCGCGTTGATGCCAATCAAAAATTAATCCAACACTATGGTAAAGCGGCTGGTGTTTCTATTGCTGCTCTGAGCAGTATTGAGACCCTTAAAGCATCGGGCTTAGAATCTGATGTGTTTGCTCGCTGGTCTGGTTATTACGCAAAAGCAACTAATTCTCAACAAGAATTGGGGATAATGAACCAGATATTTTCTGTAATGCCGGTACTTCTGTCCGCTCTTTCAACTTTGTTGCTATTAATTATCGGTAGTTGGCGAATCATTAATGGTGATTTGACCGTTGGAGCGCTAGTTGCTTTTCAGGGTTTAATGTTTAGCTTTCAAGAACCAGTCACAAATCTTCTGAGTTTTGGTAGTACCCTGCAAGAACTAGAAGGTAACTTGATTCGTTTAGATGACGTATTACAAAATCCTACCGCAGTTTCAGAAAATCCAGAATCCAAAATTGACGAATTATTTGTAGCTCCTAAATTGCAAGGACAAGTTGAATTAAGAAACGTGACATTTGGCTTCAGTCATCTTGAACCACCGTTAATTGAAAACTTTAATTTGGTAATTAAACCCGGACAAAGAGTTGCTCTTGTTGGTGTGAGTGGTTCTGGTAAATCAACCATTGCCAAATTAATCAGCGGACTTTATCAGCCTTGGTCTGGAGAAATTTTATTCGATGGTAAACCCAAACAGCAAATATCTCAAAAGATACTGACAAATTCTGTGGCAATGGTAGAACAAGATATTTTAATGTTTCGCGGGAGTATCAGAGATAATTTAACTTTATGGGATAGTACAATTCCAGATAAAAATATGTTCAAAGCCTGCGAAGATGCGGCAATTGAAGATGTAGTATTATCCTTGCCTGGGGGACTAGACGCAGAATTAATTGAAGGAGCAACAAATTTAAGTGGGGGACAGCGACAGAGGTTAGAAATAGCTCGTGCGTTGGTTAACAACCCTTCCATACTTCTGATGGATGAAGCTACCAGTGCTTTAGATAGCGAGACTGAGAGAATTATTAATAGAAACCTGCGATTGCGCGGATGTACCTGTATTATTGTAGCTCATCGTTTAAGCACTATTCGTGACTGTGATGAAATTATTATTCTCGAACGTGGGGAAGTAGTACAGCGAGGAACTCATAAACAAATGTCTCAAGTTGATGGAGCTTACTCTGAGTTAATCCGTACCCATGGATAAATAGTGTAAAGACAAACCTATTATACAATATATATCAGCGTAGAAAGCCATGCTATCACAAGTAGAGAAATTTCAGTTTCAAGCTAACGAACCTATATTATTAAATGACCCTTCCGTATTCTGGGTTGTTTGCTCCGGTTCTGTAGCTTTATTTGCAGCTAGAGTTGAAAATGATGTTGTAATTGGAACTCGACGCTATCTATTAAGTTTGCAGGAAGGTCAAGTTGTTTTTGGCAATGACTACCAAGACTATCAATTATTTATAGTACCGATTGGAGAGGCTCAATTACAACGACATAATATTCAGTCTTTGTCCGAGTTCATCACAGATAAAAATAATCCCGCAGTTTCTTTGGTAGAAGACTGTTTGCAACAGTTTGCTCATCTGATTTCAAAATCAGGTTTACTGATACCAAAATCAGCTAATTCATGGATAAAACCATCCGAGCAAACTCAATTCTCTTTCACCAGTGGTGAGATATTACAAGTATCAGAAGATGCTATTTGTTGGATACAAATTAAGCAAGGTACTGCTAGTTTTGTGGGAATTAAAGAATCAATTTTAACTAATACTACCTTAGCATTTCCTATATGCTCTTCTATATGGTTAGAAGCTGTTGATGGAGTCCAACTTTCAATAGTTAAAACTTCAGAATTGAGTACAGCCGATATTATCCAAGGTCTCGCTTTTGTTTACGAACAACTATTGCATCTTGTGCCTATTTTGAATCATTTAGAAGCAGAGGAAGAGTCTAAACGTTTGGAATTGCGTCAGCAACTTAATAATCAAGTAACTACAAAAGCTTTAGCCGAACTTGCTTCTCCTTTAAATTCACAAACAGAAAATTCTGTTGATAAAAATGAATCTTTATTAGTTGCTGCAGGAGCTGTAGGAAAAGCAATAGGAGTTAAGATATGTCCTCCTCCTCACTCTGAAAATCTACAGCAACTGAAAGAACCCCTACAAGCGATTGCACGTGCTTCTAGGTTGCGAATTCGACG
This sequence comes from Cyanobacteria bacterium J06621_15, assembly GCA_038525335.1. GTDB lineage: Bacteria > Cyanobacteriota > Cyanobacteriia > Cyanobacteriales > Nostocaceae > Rivularia. The sequence continues at coordinate 23,985 of JBCBHT010000016.1, forward strand.
TGTAGTATTGCAAGATAAATGGTGGAAGAAAGATTGCGGTCCGATGCTAGCTTATGCAATCAACGACGACATCAGCAGTGATGAAAATGATGAAAATAATGAAAATAATCAAATTAATCTACTTTCCTCTCAACATCCCGTAGCACTCTTACCAACTTCACCCGGAAATTATCAACTTTTTGACCCAATAGAACAAAAACGTCGAAAAGTCACAGAATCTGTGGCTGAAAACCTAGCACCCTTTGGCTATGTATTTTACCAGTCCTTACCCGATAAGATAATTACAGCTGCGGATTTACTCAGATTTGCATTCAGAGGAAAACAGAACGATATACTTGTGATTTTATCGACTGGTATTGGTGTGATGCTTCTGGGAATGCTCGTGCCAATTGCTACCGGAATGATTATCAACAAAGCAATTCCAAATGAAGACACAAGTTTGCTGTTGCAGATTGGTATCGGATTATTAATCGCAGCCTTTGCAACCGCTCTGCTTCAAATAACCCAAGGATTCGCCATACTGCGGATAGAAGCATCAACTGATGTGACAACTCAAGCTGCCGTATGGGATAGATTATTAAAAGAACCTGTGTCATTTTTCCGAAAATACACCATTGGAGACCTGCAATCTCGCGTCTTTTCCATCAGCGATATCCGTCGTCAACTCAGCGGTAGAGTAATAGTAAATTTGGTTAGCAGCTTTTTCTCACTGTTTTTCTTCGGACAACTTGTATACTACAGCGGTTTTACTGCCTTAATTGCATTAGGAGTGGCGATGATTACGTTTGTTGTCACTACCTTTTTCGGCGTAATGCTTTTCGAGAAGTCACGTCCGCTATTAGAATGCGAAGGAGAATTATTTGGACAAACAGTACAGTTAATTAATGGCATTTCTAAACTACATATTGCCGGAGCGCAAGAGCGAGCTTTTGCTTCTTGGTGTAAAAATTATACACGACAAACAAAACTAGAGAATGATAAAAGACGCATTGAAGAAATAATAATTGTTTTTAATACAGTAATGCCAACCTTAATTAATGTCATATTATTCTTATTTGTCATCAATCTATTTTCACCCGCACAAACAGAGGTCTCAGCCAATACTCAAACTGCTGCTGTGGGATTCTCATTAGGTGCTTTTATTGCTTTTAATACAGCCTTTGGTAGCTTTATTCAGGGAATAACAGAACTCAGCGATACATTCATCGAGATTTTGCAAATTATTCCTTTATGGAAACGAACAAAGCCGATTTTAAACGCCGTTCCAGAAATTAGTCTAAAAAAAGCAGACCCTGGTAAAATTACAGGTGGAATCTCTGTCGAACATGTCATATTTCGTTATCGAAAAGATGGTGTGCCAACATTAAACGATGTGAATATTTCCGCTCAACCAGGAGAATTTATAGCTCTTGTTGGTGGTTCTGGAAGTGGAAAGTCTACATTATTGCGGTTGTTGTTGGGTTTTGAAACCCCTGAGTCTGGCAGTATATACTATGACAATCAGGATTTGTCAGGATTAGATATAGACGCAGTACGCCGACAGATGGGTGTTGTACTGCAAAATACTCAACTCCAGTCAGCTTCAATTTATGAGAATATAGCCGGTGGTGCATCAATTACCCTTGAAGAAGCTTGGGAAGCTGCAACAGCTTCTGGTTTTGCTGATGACATTATGGATATGCCGATGCAAATGCATACTGTAATTAGTGAAGGTGGTGGTAATCTTTCTGGAGGACAGCGACAGCGATTAGTAATTGCTCGTGCATTAGCATTAAAACCTAAGATTTTATTATTTGATGAGGCTACTAGTGCTTTAGATAACAGAACTCAAGCAATTGTCAGCGAACATTTAGATAAATTGCAAGTAACCCGCATAGTTATAGCCCATAGATTAAGTACAATCCGCAATGCCGACCGCATCTATGTAATGGAAGCAGGTCAAGTAGTTCAACAGGGAAGCTATGATGAATTATCATCGCAGTCCGGTTTATTTGCTCGGTTAATGGCACGCCAAAATGTATAGTCTATTTTATTTTTATGAGCCGCCTTGTAATTGATAAATAGCCTAAATATTCGCAGCATCCTTTACCGGGTGTTGCTTTTCTATTCACCTGAAAACCAAAGCTGTTTTTGAATAAACAATATCATTCACCAATCACTTTAAGATAACTGCTTTATATAACTCTCAATAATCCCTTCTTAGAAAAACAATCAAATATTCCAATACAAATATCTTTACTTATCGAAATTTTTCGCAATGCTTCTGACTCTTATTGATGCTATTATCAATAGTCCAACAGCATTATAGGAGTTACAATGTGTAACATACTATTGGTATGCTGGCGAAAGTAATACAAAATTTTAATTATACCGTTTTAAAGCTTGTAAAATCGTTGTTTTTTTGTAGTATGTTGCTTGCATTTTGATATTAATTAACTCGAATTTGCAAAAACTTTCTCAGTTTGATTTACATTGCTTAAAGTTAGATAGATATCGATTTGATTTAAGTAAGTAAATAGTGAGATGATTAAGGGCTTATTTGTTAACGAAAAAATTATTTAAATTGCTTGAGGGAGAATAATAAAGTTTTCAGTCTTACCGAATTTATCAAATACAGATTGATAGAGAACTTGAGAAGAAAGATAGAAACGGCTAATTTATTCCGTCGTTAAACTCAAAAAGTAATATTACCGCTACTGGTCTGCCACATTAATTCTGATGAGTTTGTTTTCTTTCAGCCGTCAGGAGACGTAGCAATACGCCCCGTCTCTACACCAGTCATTTTTTATGGGACAGACTAGTGGTAGTCCTTTTCATTAATTTTGACGGTTTTGTTTTCTACGGACGTAATGTAGAGATTGATATATAACGTCTCCCGACAGTTTCAAAGAAAACCCGACCCTTCAGAATTTATGAAACAGACCAGTAGTTCATTTAATTAAGTAGTTAAACAAAATTAACTACACATTGTCATTGCGAGTGGAACGTTAGCGAAGCGTCTCCCGAAGGGAGATAGTGAAACGAAGCAATCTCAGCCCCTGCGATTGCTTCACTTCGTTCGCAATGACGGTAAATATTTTTGTTCGCTTACTTAATTCTGAAGGGTAGAAAGCAGGTAAAGATATTTCTACCCCCTCTCCCCCCTCTCCCCCCTCTCGTTCTTCACCCCTCATATTTATTGTGGTCAACTACTAGTCGGGAATCGAAGAATATATCTATCTTTCGGATGATTATAAATAATGACTAAAACCAATTCACTCAAACCAAATAATTAACAGAGGGGCAGAAAACACTCCAACCTCTAAAAGAATTAGCAAAATAAAGGACTTGAATCATGTTTGAACAAACACAACAATCCCCCGAAACTCAATTGGAAAACCAAATCATCACTCGTGCTTTGCAAGATGAATCTTTCAAGCAACAATTATTAGGAGGAGGAGATGCAACCAGAACAGCTATAGAAAAAGAAATCGACGGAAAAATTCCTGATAATTTGCAAATCAAAGTACTAGAGGAAACAGCTAATGTTTCTTATATAGTTCTCCCAAATGATGAGGTTTCAGAGGAGGAATTAGAAACCGTTGCAGGTGGAGGATGCTGTCCTCGTCGCGTAAGATGGATTCGCAACTGTAGAGGTAGAAGATGTCGTTAATTACGGTAATATTCTTACCTGTTTTTAACATCAAATAAAACTCCGAACAGATGTCTCTGGGAATTTTGCTTTAGTTGACTAATCATAAAGCTTTGAAGTTAATTCCCAGAGAATTCTAATAGGTAATTTTGCGTCCTTTCTATCAACAGCAAATAATTTCATTATGAGAGAACAAATAACACAAACTCTTGAAGCCCAGGTTATTAACCGCGCTTTGCAAGATGCATCTTTTAAGCGACAATTACTTAACGGAAATTTAGCTGCTAAAAAGGCTATCGAAAAAGAAATCGGTTACAAACTTCCTCAAGATTTACAAATTAAGGTACTACAAGAAACAGCTACTGTTTCGTATCTAATTCTACCTATGATTGCTTCAAGTGAGGAAATGTCAGAACAGGAATTAGAATCTGTTGCAGGAGGTGTACTTCCACCTTGCAACTTCGGCTCCATTACAATTGGTTAATTTGTATAACCGATTAGATTAGACTTAGTAGTAGAAATAGATAGGCTATTGACTGTATTTAATAGCATTCAGGAAGGAAAATGATTTGAGTAGAAGTTAGAAGTTGGTCTTATGTTTAGAAAGGTGGAATTTAAATCAGCAGTCATCAAGTGGTATGCAAAATTTTTGTTCTGAATTCTGAGCATTTTCCTCTCTAATGTAGAGTAAGTGGTTGCTCAGCTTGCTGACTCGTTAGGATAAAGCCATAGTTTTAAAATCACAGAATTTGATTTCTTTCTTCTTCTTAACTCTTTCCTTCTTCTTTGATTGTTAACTTTGAATCCCTATGATTATTTGACTAATAACTTAATTATAGAAATATCTATGATAATAGTTTATAGTCGAATTTTTATTTTTTCTAATTATTATTTCTCGGTATAATAAATATTCTTACTCGAATATACTATCTATCTTTTACTTTAATTTTGTCCCGATAATGACGTTTATAGAAATACTATTCAGGAAAGATGGCATATACTACGGAAACTAAAACAAAAGTTTCTATCTTATCAACAGAATTGGTAAAAATTATCGAAAAATCTAGCACTATTTCCGAAAGATTGGGAAATAAGTTTTATCTTAATACTAAATCCAGCAATGAAGATTTAGTTAATCATCGCATTGCTAATTGGTGTCAAATCTTGGTTAATGGAAACCAAGAAAAATTTGAAAAACGTCTTGCCTGGGATAATTTAGACTTAGATAAAATACGTAGTGTCTTAAGCGATGTAAAACTAATTGATGAAGATGTTTTACCTGCTTGGGTAAATATTCTCAAAGAAGTTTTAGAAAATTATCAACTGCAAAAATATTCTTCGGAAGATAATAGTTTTTTAAGTTTTAAAGAACCGCTTCCTTTTGAAGATATATTTGTATTTTGTATCTATGTTGCGAGAAAAAACCTGAAATCTCAGACCGGTTCTGATTATTCGCTACTTTCAAGCAATGCTCATGCTAAACTAGAGCGTTATTTACTGACTTTATTGATTGAGCTTTGTACTCAAGCAATGGCACTTGAGTTAGAAATATTTTTGCATAACGAAGAGGCTAATTTAGACAGACGATTAACTCAATTAAATAATTCTCATTCGAGAGTATACTATAACAAATTTGTTGAGAAAATGTTGTCGGGAGGGCTATTAAATTTTTTCCAAAAATACAGCGTTTTAGGTCGCTTACTTGGAACAAGTATACATTTTTGGGTGACGAATATAAATGAATTTATTCAGCGATTAAAGTCAGATTGGTCTGAGATAAATAAAACTTTTCAAGGGAGTTTCAAGTTAGGACAAATTATAGATATAGCAGCAGGTGTTTCTGACCTTCATAATCAAGGAAAGTCGGTATTTTTGGTTAAATTTTCTTCGCAATTGAAATTAGTTTATAAGCCTAAAAATTTAGCTTTAGATGTAGCTTTCTTTGAATTAGTCAAATGGTTGAATAATTACAAAAAGCTTCCACAGTTAAAGTCGATGAAAGTTCTTGACCGTTCTAATTATGGTTGGGTTGAATATATCGAACATTTACCTTTGAAAGACTCATCAGCGGCAGTCCGATATTATCAAAGAGCGGGAATGCTTTCATGTTTGCTGTACGTACTTTCTGGTGGAGATTTTCATTATGAAAATATTATTGCTAGCGGAGAATACCCTGTAGCTATAGATTTGGAAATGTTAATCTCTGCCAAGATTCGCGCACAAGAAGATTTTAACGGTAATAAAAATGCTTTGGATACGGCTGTAGAAAAATTTCAGTATTCGGTACTAAGTACTAGTCTTTTTCCAAAATGGGAATTAAAAGATGATGTAGCTTATGATATTAGCGGTTTGAATGGTTCTGGAGGACAAAAAACTACCCATCGTAGCCTGGTTTGGAAAAATATCAATACAGACGCTATGACATTAATCTCCGAACCTGTTGAAATACAAGCTCATTTGAATATTCCTAACTTAAATGGATGCGAGGTATATCTAAAAGATTACCTAGAAGCACTGGTAGATGGTTTCCGTACTACCTATAATTTTTTAATCGACCATAGAGATGTACTTTTGCAAGATGGTGGTCTGATAACAAAATTCGCAAATCAACAAGTACGCGTTCTTTTCCGTCCTTCTCAAATATACTATTCATTTTTAAAGCAAACCTTACAACCGAAGTATCTTCAATTTGGAATTGACCGGGATATTGCGTTAGACCTTTTGAGTAAAACTTGCCTTGACTCCCAAGAAAAACCTGATGTTTGGCAAATTATCACAGCAGAAAAACAAGCAATGCAGAATTTAGATATTCCTTTGTTTACAGCACAATCGAGTCGAGATGCTTTCATCGTTAATGATAGTCAAACGATTAACGGCTATTACGAACAACCTGGTTACAAATTTGTCACAAATCGCTTGCGTCAACTCAATGAAAACGATTTAGAACAACAAATTGATTTTATTCGTTTCTCTATGTATGCAAGTATTGCTAGCTAAGCAAATATTTCAGCATCATTCCACAAACAACAGCATTAAACAACATCACAATTTCTCCAATAACTAATGAAACATTAATACATCATGCAAGCTACATTACTAAAGAAATGCAAAAAGTTACTACATATGCAACCGATTGTAGTGCTTGGTGGATGGGTATGGAATATATACCCTATATTGCTCAATTACAACCCCGTTCCCATAGTCTTGGTTTTTATTACGGCTATGGTAGGACGGCTTTATTTTTGGCTGCGCTAGACAGAATAACCGAAAACAATGAATATTGCAATTTGGCATTGAGTACCTTAGCAACATTCTGTAACCTTTCACAATTCTACGCTAAAGAATATAGAGGTAGCTTAATTGACCTTGGTATGAGTGCAGGTAAAGGTATTGGTTTAATTACAGCATATTTGATTTTTGTGAGGTACATTCGGACGGACAGGATGCCCATTCCACAAGAGTTTTAGAATATAGTTGTGTACCTCATTTAACTGCAAACTGCTGTATCTATACTTTTATCCAAAGTCATAAATTTATAAATTATTCTAAATTCCTAAAAGATGCTCAAAAGTGAGTCTCACTCGGGAGCAACGCGATGCAGGTGAACTTGGGGTAAAATTCTCAATTAAATTAGTCAATTCCCTTGGAGGAGCAACGCTCCATCTGTGAATAGAAGCAGCTGAGGATGCTGGTTGAGAATCTGACTTTACTTGAGCAGAAAATGCCTGTATTTGTTATATGGTAAGCTTTTGGGCATTGAATTTGAGATGAAATCATTTTCTTTACCCCCCCTGCTACCCCTGCTCCCCCTGCTCCCCCTGCTCACCCAAATGCGTATATCTCACTTTTTCGCGTTGCTCCCCTCTTTTCTTCCCCTCTCCCATTATCCCAACCTCCGTACTGGAAGTAAAAACCTGTACTACAAAAAATCTCTCTACGGATATAGTGCATTGGTAAAAATTAATGCTTATACTCTAAGGCAGCATAAATATTTCATACTCAGTACCTGGTAAGGGTTGTAGGTAGATAAGAATATAAAAAAGTACGTATTATCTAGTACACAAAGTCGTATTTTGGTAATCAGTAAATGCTGTCAAAGTATTTATTCGTAAGGATTTCCGGAAAATGAGACTATTGTCCGAAAACCTAAGTAATGGAGTGATTAAGTAACTAGCTCATGACCAACTACATGATTGGAAAGGTACTGCAAGAGCGTTACCAAATTGTCCAAAGCCTAGGTGCAGGGGTATTTGGACAGACATACATATCAGTGGATATAGAACATCCGAACAATCCTAAATGTGTTGTTAAACAACTCAAGGTTACAAGTTTGCAGCCAAGCTTTTTGCAAGATTTGAGGTTGCGTTTTCTGACAGAGACTCGTACCTTGAAGCATTTAGGACACCACAAACAAATTCCTCAACTAATCTCTTGTTTTGAAGAAAACGAGCGTTTTTATTTAGTACAAGAATTTGTGGAAGGACATTCTTTAAGTGCGGAATTACCAGTTAATAAAAACCCAGAATATCTCTGGAGTGAAAATGGTGTTGTTCAGTTTTTAAAAGATGTTTTAAGCGTTCTACAATACGTTCATTCTCAAGGTGTAATACATTGCGATGTCAAGCCAGAGAATATAATAAGACGTGCTAGAGATAGAAAATTAGTATTAATTGATTTCGGTTCCATTCAACCAGTTGATTTTGGAACAGATGAAGTATTACCTATTTATTCAATCCCCGTTACATCTTTAGGTTACATACCTCCAGAACAGTTTATTGGTCAAACCCAAATAAACAGCGATATTTATGCTTTGGGAATGATTGCGATTCAAGCTTTAACTGGGTTAACACCTTTACAATTAAAGAAACATCCATCTAATAATGAGATATTGTGGCGTAGTAGAAATACAGCAGTAAGTGATTATGTTGCTGCTGTAATTAGTAAGATGATTCGCTACAATCATCAAGAACGTTTTCAAACTGTGACCGATGTATTAAAAGCGCTGAAACAAATTCCTGTAGACCCAGCTTCTCAAATCATTGATGCAGAATATACCGTTTATTCCGACTATCCTAAAAATAAGACTTATATAAAAAGACAGAAAATATCAGAAAAACCGGAATCAACTCCTTTATTAACAGGAATGAAAATTGGTTTAGCTGCTAATTCGGTAATTATCGGATTTGGAGCTTATTCTTTAGTAAATCATTCCCCAGCAAGTACTGAAAATCAAACATTATCTGTAGCACAAAAAGAATTCCAAGCTGGAGATTTGCAAGGTGCTATAGCTTTAGCGAAATCGATTCCTTCAGATAGCAATGTTTACCCGGAAGCTCAAGCTACAATTGGTGAATGGGAGCAAGAATGGCAAGTTGCTGCTCGAAAATATGAAACCGCAAAAATAGCTTTGGAACAAGAGCGTTGGGGAGATGTTATTAACCATACTTTTGATGTTCCCGATATTTTATATTGGCAAACGAAAATAGATGCATTAACAGAACAAGCACGCATTTCCATCGAGTTAAAAAAAGACGAATATTTAGCCAAAGCTTACGAAAAAGCCGCAGAAAAAGACTTTTCAACCGCTTTACATTACCTCCGTCAAATTCCCAAAGAATCTTCAGATGGTGAATTAATCCAGCGGAAGTTAGCAGAATACGAGCAGAAAAAAAGTGTAAGAGCAACTTACCTGTTGCAACAAGCTTATAACCAAGCAGCAGATGGTAAGTTTGATGATGCGATTAAATATTTGCAAAAGGTACCTAAAGGTACGCGAGCTTATGCTAAAGCTCAAGTTAAAGTCGCTGAATACATTAGTAAAAAGCGTTTTCTAGCCAAATTAGACAAAGCTGCTACATCGGAAATTAACTCCGCAATCGACAATAGAGATTCATTTATTCGTACTAACACCAGTACTCGAATCAAAGATTTCCACATGGGAACCTACTTACATGAGGTCAATATTCAGTAATCAATGAATAATTATATGTCCGTAGTTGCGCTTTAGCGCCAAGTATTTTCAGCGCTGAAGCATAAGAGGATGTTTTGAAAGCTATAAATGAGACTCTAAACTTTTAAAATCCCCATAAATATCCCTTTTTTAAGGGGAAAGGGGGATAATTCGAGAATTATGAAAACTATACTTTTAAAACATCCTCTAACTATGAATTTTAAGTTATGAGTAGTTATTGATGATATAGTTGTTAGTTAGTGGTTCACAGATAGTTGGCGCTCAAGCGCAACTACGAACCTTTAAAGTAGTTATTGGAAGTAGATATAATTGTTTGTTGATAATTGTTCATAAATGATAACGGGTGAAATTAAGTCTAAGGTAGACCGTCTTTGGACTACTTTTTGGAATAATGGAATTAGTAATCCTCTCTCAATCATCGAACAAATTTCTTACCTGTTGTTTATCAAGCAATTGGACAATTTGAAGTTAGTAGAGAAATCTGTTGGTACGATTTTTTCGCGAGAACAACAACACTACCGTTGGTCTTATTTAAAAAATATTTCGGACTCTGAAAAAATGTTGAAAATTGTCCGAGATGAAGTTTTTCCATTTATCAAAAATCTAGACCAAGATATTGGGGAAAATAAAGAAAATGCTTATACTTATCACATGAAGGATGCCGTATTTTTAATTACGAATCCTAATTTATTAGTTAATGTGGTAAATCAAATCGATGCTATTCCGGTGGAAGATAGGGATATATCGGGAGATTTATACGAGTATATGCTCTCGAAGTTGAATAATGCAGGAACTAACGGACAGTTCCGCACTCCCCGACACATTATTCAGATGATAGTAGAATTAATGTCACCGGGAGCGACAGATATTATTTGCGACCCAGCTTGTGGAACTGGAGGTTTTTTAGTATCAGCGGTTGAATATTTGCGAGATTTGAAAAATGAACCTGTCAATTTCAAGAATTTTAGCAGCAAATTCCACGGTTTTGATTTTGATAGCACTATGTTGCGGATTAGCAGCATGAATTTGATGTTACACGGGATTGAAGACCCGCAGATAAAAGCTAGGGATTCTCTTTCTCAAAACCATGAAGAAATTAGTGAAGCGTTTACCTTAATTTTTGCGAATCCACCTTTTAAGGGTTCGGTAGAAAAATCTACTGTGGCTAAGGATTTAATTAAGGTAATTAATACTGGTAAGACTGAATTATTATTTATTGCTTTAATTGTAAGGTTGTTAAAAATTGGCGGAAGAGCGGCGATTATTGTACCGAATGGAGTGTTATTCGGGTCTTCAAATGCACATGTCAATATCCGTAAATTATTGTTGGATAAGCACAAGTTAGATGCAGTTATATCAATGCCATCAGGGGTATTTAAGCCTTATACAGGAGTTTCTACAGCAGTGTTGATATTTACTAAAACTGGTGTAGGAGGAACTGATTATGTTTGGTTCTATGATATGAAAGCAGATGGCTTTTCCTTGGATAATAAACGTCAGTCAGTAGAAGATAATGATATCTCAGATTTATTAGAGCAGTGGAAACAGCGAAATCCTCATCAGAATAATAAGTGTCATAATAAAGCTTTTTGGGCGACCAAGAATGAGATAGAGGAAAATAATTACGATTTATCGATAAACCGTTATCAAGAAATTGAATGTCAGAAAACAGAGTATGAACATCCAAAAGTTATTTTACGAAAGTTGCGAGAATTAGAAAATGAAATTTGTCGTGATTTGGATGATTTATCAGAATTATTGAGATGAAATCGATTTATCCAACTTGTTATCTGGGTAAATTAGTAACAGTTGAAGGAGGAAAAAGATTACCTCCAGGAGAAAGATATGCTTCAAAAATTACCAATTATCCATATCTTCGCGTTTGTAATTTTGTTCGTGGTTCTATAGACGAAACCAGTTTACGTTTTTTAACCGAAGAAACACGTTCTAAAATCTCGAAGTATACAATTTCTAGCGACGATGTATATATATCAATTGCTGGAACTATAGGAATTGTTGGTACAGTTCCCAAACATCTTTCAAATGCAAATTTAACAGAAAATGCAGCGAAACTTGTAATTCAAAATAAAAATAAATTAAACCGGAGTTATTTAGTTCATTATTTAAATACCTTGGGTCAGCATCAAATCAAAAAGCAAGTAAACGCTACAAGTCAATCAAAACTACCGCTGTTTCGTATTCACAAAATTAAAATTCCTCTTCCACCGTTAGAGAAACAGTGTCACATTGCTGCAATTTTGGATAAAGCTGATTCAGTATTTCGGAAACGAGAACAAGTAATTGAACTTACCGAAGAATTATTACGGTCAAAATTTCTGGAGATGTTCGGAAATCCCGTTACCAATCCTTATGGGTGGGAATTATCAAGAATTGGTAATTTGGGTAAAATCATTACAGGAAATACACCACCACGGTCAAATCGAGAAAATTATGGCGATTATATAGAGTGGATAAAATCGGATAATATTAATACACCGTATCATTTCCTAACGAGCGCAGCCGAAAAGTTATCACATCAAGGTAAACAAATAGCAAGAACAGTACCAGCAGAATCAATTTTAGTAACTTGTATTGCTGGTAGTTCAAATAGTATCGGTAAAGCAGCATTAACAGATAGAGAAGTTACATTTAATCAACAAATTAATGCGATTATTCCCAAAAAAAGCGTTAATCCTTATTTTTTGTACGGTCATTTTTTTGTAGCTCAAAATTTAGTTAAAGCTCAATCAACCCATTCTATGAAAGGTTTAGTAAATAAAAGCAGGTTTTCCAATATAGTGTTTATGAATCCTCCTCAAGAAAAGCAAGAGATATTCGGAAATTGGTTTTTAAAATTTCATCAATGGTTGGAAAAATTATATCAAGATAAACAGCTAGCCGAGCAACTGTTTAATTCTTTAGTTCAACGTGTTTTTAGTAGTGAAATTTAATAAGCAGTTTTCACGTTCCCTCTCCTTGATAAGGAGAGGGATGTCCGGAGGACAGGGTGAGGTTTTAAACGTATTCAACTCAACCAAAATTGCAATATTTAATAGTTAAGTAGTTAAACAGAATTAATTACACATTGTCATTGCGAGTGGAACGGAGTGAAACGAAGCATTCAGCGAAGCTGCGGATCATCGCAAGGGCTGAGATTGCTTCACTTCGTATGTCCTATCGGACACGCTTCGCTAACGCAATGACGGTAAATATTTTTGTTCATTTACTTATAGAGGGAAAAGAAAATTATAGATAATTTGCTTAAGTCCAATATACTTGAAACCTCACCCCTTCCCCTCTCCTTATTAAGGAGAGGGGTGTATTCTATTCAAGTGAAAACTGCTATATTCAGAATTCATCTTCTAAAAAAATTAAATATCCCCCGCTTTCTACCTTTCTTCTTATCTTTCTTCTTATCTCTTCCTTTTTCCTTTTCTTCACCTTCTAATTGTTCTTCCAATCTTTCTTCAACTTCCTTTCTTGCTTTAATAGCTTCTCGATAATCTGGATTATATTTAATTGCGGTATTGTAAGCCGCTAATGCTTCTTTATCTTTTCCTAAATTAACTAAAACATTTCCTTTGCTATACCAGCTTTCCTGATGGTCTTTGTTATAGCGAATTGCGCGATTATAAGCTGATAATGCTTCTTGATAATTCTGTAAATTATAAAGCGAATTGCCGCGACTGTACCATACTTTATAATTATTTCTTCGTACTGAAATTGCTTTATCGTAAGCTGAAATAGCTTGTTCGTAACGTTTCATTTGATGTAAAGCCCAACCTTGAGAGTAAAATGCATCAAAGTTGCTAGGACTATATTTTAATGCTTCTTGAAAAGACTCAATTGCTTCTGGATAGCGCCGCAAACTTATTAGTACATTACCTCTTGATAGCCAAGCTTGATAAAAATTAGGTTTGTACTGCACGGCTTTAGAATAAGCTTTATAAGCATCATTTTGACGATTCAAATTTACCAAAGCATTGCCGCTGTTGTACCAAGCCCGTTCGTTATTGGGTTTTAAACGAATAACTTTCTCGTAAGTATCTAGAGCATCCCTGTAGCGTTTTAAATTATATAAAACCCAGGCTTTATTGTACAAAGCTTGGTCGTAATCTGGCTGTAATTCTACCGCTTTATCGTAAGATTGAATTGCTTCATCGTATCTCTTTAAATTACTCAAAGCTTGTCCTCTTGCATTCAAAACCTCGGGAGATTTTGGTTCTAGTTCCAAAGCTTTGTTAAAAGAGTAAATTGCATCTTGATATCGTTTCAACTTATTTAAGACAAAACCTCTCCCTTGCCAAGAATCTTGATAATCTGGTTCAAGTTCTATTGCTTTATCATAGGCAGATAGCGCTTCTTTATGGGTGTCTAATTCATATAGTGCTTTCGCTTTTCCGTTCCAAGCTTGAGCGTATTCTGGTTTAATATCTATTGCTTGTTTATAATTATTGAGCGCATCTTCATAACGCTGTAATTCGTAAAATGTATTTGCTTTTTTATATAAATCGCCAGCATTTGCAGAATTAATACTATTAATAATGAAAATAGATACAGTTGCTCCAGTCCCAGTTAGCAACATAAACATAAAAGCTTTAATAAGTAATTGTTTGGGATTTATCTTTTTAGTTTTATTCCGAGGTTTAAAAGTTTGAGAAAAAGGCTTGATATTCAATACCATCGTATTAGAAGATGGTTGATTAGAGTTTTGATTTATTTTTTGATTAATACTTCTAATTGCTTCTAAAGCTTGAGTGGCAGAAGCATAGCGCTGTCGGAAATCATAACGCACCATCTTATTTAAAATATCAGCCAATTCTTGACTGACTTGAGCGTGTTTTTGCCAGATAATTTCATTAGTATCATCGTCCTTTTCCAACTCATCAGTTGTCAAACCAGTGAGTGCTGTAATACTCATAATTCCCAAAGCATAAATATCGCTACTAAACTTTGGTTCCCCTTGAGCTTGTTCTCCCGGAATATATCCTGGAGTACCTATAGCAACAGTAATTTGAGTTTGATTAGCTGGTGAAACCATCTGAGTAGTGATTTGTTTAACCGCTCCAAAATCAATCAAAACCAGCTTTCTATCTTTATCCCGTCTGAGGATATTTCGCGGATTAATATCCCGGTGAATTACCTTTTGCTCGTGGACAAATTCTAAAATTTCTAGTATCTCTTTTAAAAGGGAAATAACCTGGTCTTCACTTATAGGTTCTCCAGGTTTGATTTCTTCATCTAAATCATGACCGTAAATATATTCCTGTACCAGATAGAACTCTTGATTTTCCTCAAAATAAGCTAAAAGTTGCGGAATACGCTCATGTATTCCCAGCTTATACAAAACCTGAGCTTCCGTATCGAACAAACGTCTTGCAGTTTGTAAAGTAGTTGGGTCGTTTGCTTGTGGTTTAAGCTTTTTAACAACACATTTTGGAGAACCAGGTAAATGCGTATCGTAAGCGACAAAGGTTTCACCAAATCCCCCACCTCCCAAATTACTTATTATTTGGTATCTTCCAACAAGTGTATTTCCCAACATGTTTATACAGTGAGCAGTGAACAGTGAACAGTTATCAGTAACTAGTTATTATTATTCTTTTAACTTTCAATTCTTAATTTCTAACTCCTAACTCCTAATTCCTAACTTGTTTATGATTCCTATTAGTGACAAAATTTTTCTTCTGACTAATAAAAAACCGCTAGCGGTTTGGTTTTTAATTGGTATCAATATTGCTTTATTTTTATGGGAGATAAAATTAGAAATTAATGGCGAACTGGCTACTTTTTTCAACAATTGGGGTTTGGTTCCGGAACAATTAAGTAAAGCTTTTGCTAGTACAATAGCTGGAAATCCGGCAGCTTTATTGATTGTATTTTGGAGTTCGTTGTCAATATTCTCAGGAATGTTTCTTCATGCTAGCTACAGTCAAATTATTGGTAATTTAATATTTTTGTGGGTTTTCGGCAATACTTTAGAGAAAATAATTGGTAGCGGACGTTTTTTATTATTTTATCTATTTTGCGGTTTTTTGACTGGTATAGTGCAAATCATCGCAGAACCGAATTTAGCGATACCTTTGATTGGTGCTAACGGTGCAGTTGCTTCTGTTTTGGGAGCATACGTTTATAAATTTCCTAAAGTAAAAATTGATTCTATTCTACCGCTGATAATTTTATACATTCCCGTTGAAATACCGGCTTTTTTTTATTGTTTTTGGTGGTTTATCCAACAGTTATCTTACGGAATTGGTGCTTTAAATGTTCCCGGTGGTGTAAATCCCGCTGGTACCGGTTATTTTGCTCATGGTGCAGGTTTGTTTATTGGTATCGCTTGGATGGTGATTATGAAGCTTTAATTTTGGGTTGCAAAACTACATCTTGCTGTAGGGTGTGTGACGGTCACGATAGACGACCGCATATAACAGAATAATTTGATTTTACCGTCACGCACCACAGATGTTGACGATGGTGCGTTACGGGATTATATAAATAATTCGTCTCAAAATATAATTTATTCGTCCCGTAACACACCCTACAAGTCCCAACTCAAAATGAATCACGAAATAATTATTAATCCTTGGTTTCTATTAATATATCCAATGGTGCGTTACGGGATTATGTAAATAGTCGTTTCCTTCATCTAATTTATTCGTCCCGTAACACACCCTACGAAATACTGTTCCCTGTTCCCTGTTCCCTATTCCCTATTAAAAAAACCTCCCAAAATGAAATTGAGAGGTTTACTAATCTAGCGAAGACAATTTGAAAAATTCAAATTATTTGAATTAACCTACACCTGCATTACTCGCTACAGCTACCGCTCCTGCGATTGCGGAGAAGACACCGGAGGTAACTGCTGTCGCAAATAACCACCAAGCTGCTGCTGCTGCTGCTTTACGAGTTTCTTCTGCTTGTTTCTGCGCTTGATATTTAACTTCTTCTAAGCGTCGCTGTGCTTCTTCTTGGATTCTTTCTGCTCTTCTGAGTACACTGTTTCGCGCATTCTCGATTTGGTCAATGACTTTGTTAGCGTCTGCTTCGGATATATCATCGCGAGAACTCATTAGTGCTACATAGGTATCCCGGTTGAAAGATGATAACCTACCGCGTAGTGCGTCAAATCCTGCTTGGGGGTCGTAAAATAGTTGACGAACATCGCGCTTAATACCATCGTAATTAAGTTCGGGACGCTCCAAGGAGTTGAGGTAATAGCGGATTCGGTCGAATATGCTATCTATTGTGTCTTGAATTCGACGCTGAATTCCTCTTACTTGAGCTACAAATTGCTCTCGTACTGACATGATGTTATCAGCAATTTGTTCTGCTTCTTGATTGCTGATATCTCCACGAATTTTCAGCAAAGCAACGATGGTCGAACGGTCAAATTTGGAAAGACGGTCTCCTAAGCTATCCATTCCGACTCGGGGGTCGTTCAATAATAGATTTAGGTCGCGTTTAATACCTTCTGGGTTAAGTTCTTGTTTACCAGTCTGACGAAGGTATTCTTCTAAATATACTTGGAAGTTCTGTACTTTTTGCTGGGTACGACTAGCCATCCGTTTTGGTGCGCGGATGATTTGGCGAATTGAAGACTGTACGGAATCGATGGTTTGATTGATTTCATCTTCGCTCATATCGCGGCGCTGACTCAGTAATTTTACTAAGGTATCTCTATCAATTCGTGATAGTCTGTCGCGCAGAGCAATAGTACCTTCTTTAGGATTTTCAAACAGTTTGTTGAAGTCTCTTTGAATTCCTTCAGGATTAAGTTCCGATTTACCAGTGTTGCGTAGATAATCTGCAATTGTGGTGGTTACATTATCGTACTCAGCTTGAGCTTTATCTTTAATTTTTGCGGGAGTATGACGAACGCTGTTCCAAGACTTTTCTACCGTATCGATAGTTTCATTGATTTGGTCTTCGCTCAAATCTTGGCGTTGGTTGAGCAATTGTACCAAAGTCTCGCGATTGAAACGCCCTAATCGCGCTCGAATTGCTGATGCTCCTGCTTGGGGGTCGTTCAATAAAGTTTTTAGTTCACCGCGAATTGCATCGGGATTGAGTTCGCTTCTGCCAGTATTACGTAGATACTGTTCCAGATTCAACCACAGGGTTTCTGCTTGGTATTGAGCTTGTTCTGCAAGTCCTTTTGATTCAATTAAAACTTGGTTGCGCTGATTCTCCAACTCATCAAGAATTGGGTCAATTTCACCAGAAGTAATATCGTTCCGCTGTGCTAATACCGCACGCATTTGTGCTTTATCAAATCGAGACAAGCGCATTGCTAGTGTCTCGTAATCTGCATCGGAATCTTCTAATATCGGTTTGAAATTTTGTTTGATACCTTCATGATTTAATTCTGACTTCGGAGTTACTAATAAATAGCTTTCGACTCGACGCTGTAAATCCAGAATTATTTCTTTTTCTTCCTCAGCCCTTACCTGTACCAGTACACCTTTACGAACTGCTTCCAACTGGTCGCATATTTGCTTGATTTGAGCTTGAGTTAACAAACCACGCTGTTTGAGGATATCTACAAAATTACTTCTATCAAGCTTTTCCAACTCCCGACGGACTGTTCCGGGGTCTGCTGCTGGGTCATATAGAACGTCGCGGAATTCCTGTCTAACCTTCTCCTCGCTGAATTGCCAAGCGTAGGTATTGTATAGATAGTTTTCTACATCAGCACGAACGGTGCTGTAATCTGATGGAGTAGGTAATCCCATCTTGTCAGCTTGTTCGGTAGCTTTATCTTTAGCACTATTGATAGTACCGAGCATTTTCTCAACATCCAAATCGGAAAGGTCTGCTCTTCCCATCACAACACCACCAAGGGTTGTTAAAGCTTGCTGTACGGTTTGTTGAACGGGACCTAAAGACTGCTCTTTTGCTGTTTGTGCTGCATTTCCACTACCTTGATTCTGGGAACGCATTTCACTAATAACTCTATCTAACTTAGCTTCGAGTTCATCAGTTTTGCTTTGACCCGGTGCAACGGTTTTGAGGTAATCAACCAAATCGCTTAAACCGTTTCCAGTGTTACTACCAGCTAAAAGTGGCTGCTGAGAACTTACAGTTTGTCTCCAAACATCATATAAAGTATCGGCAATTCGTCTAACTTCCTTCTTAGAAAGGTCTGTACGACTGCTGACCAATTCTACAAACTTTTGTTTATCAATATTTCGCAGTTCCGCAGCACCTGCGTAAGAATTAAGCTGTGCATCTGAAAGTAGATATTCAAATTCTTTACGTATAGATTTTAAATCCAGCTCTTTAGGACGTACCGTATCCAGATAATCTTCTAAATTTTCCTTGATGCTTTCTGGGTCGATAGCATTACCGATTTCGTGACGAACCGCTGACGCTGCTGCTTCTGCTGTAGCTACAACCTGCTTATTAACAGCTTTTGCTCCCAATGCAGCGGTAGCTGTTCCCATAATTGTCTGCAATCCAGAAGTTGCTGCATTAACAACATTACCAATTAAAGAACCTACCGTTGTCGAACTTACCCACACCAGCAAACAAAAGTACGCAGCCCAGATTACTAAACCTAAAATCGCACCTACACCTAAGTCTAAATACAGTAGGCTGAGCTTTACCGCTAGAAAACAAGCAATAAAAAGCGAAAATGTTACCGAAACCAAAGTTCCTAAACCGACAGCGGTACCTATTTTACTAATTGTGCTGCCCAAACTTCCACTTTGGCTGTTGTTACTTGAATCGGAGCTAGAATCAGATGAACTACCAAGAAAAGAAATACCAGCAGCTACCGCAAGGTTGGTCAACACTAACTGAACGGCAAAAGCTAGGATAATACCGGAAACTAAAGCGATAAGAAACTTCGGTCCAGAAAACGCAACAGAAGCTTCTGCTGGCGATATGCTAGTATCCGGTGGTTCTACTAAAATCTGCGCTATCCAAGTCATAGAATTGGATAGCAAAGGTGCTATGTGCGTACTCTCAATCATCCTGAAAACTTCCTCTAGGCTAACTTTTGGTGTGGGGAGAACAAAAACTAAGAATTAAAGCAAAAATCAACTTTGTCCATTCATGCAAAAACTAGTTGTTAAGCCTAGAATCCAGCAATACAGCCCCTTTAGGCATCTCTCGCAAGTGAGAAACATTACCGATTCGCCATCCAGCATTAGATAGAAGTTTTTTTACTTAAATCTATTACTCTTATTAAATTCAGCGGCAAAATAGCCCTATTTTACTGAAAATTTTTCATTGCTGACTCATTAAAACAATTGCCAGAACTTAGTTTGAGCTAATTTTCTGGCTACAGCAAAATAATGCCGGTGTATATCATTAAATAATTATAATGTCATGTATTTGTGACATATGTTTACAAGTAAGAAAAATTTCACCATCTTTAGGTAGATTTATCAAAGTTAAGAAATGTAACGCATTTATGTCTAAAGACAGAAACAGGAATTTTTCTCAATCGTTAGATTAGAAACGAGAAAGAAAAATTACCGCAATAATTTATTATGCAATCTGAAACCAAAACCGTACCACCAGTAGCACCAGCATATAACGGCAAAGACCGTAACTCCTTCCTTTTCGGCTTTAATCCCCAAGCAGAACTATGGAACGGACGTTTAGCAATGATTGGTTTTGTTGCTTACCTAGCTTGGGACTTAGCTGGTTACAGCGTAGTCCGCGATTTACTACATATCGTTGGATACTAAAAATTAAATAGCTAAAAAATTAAATAATAGAGCCTGTAATATTAAATATCTTTTTATGTAGAGACGTAGCACTGCTGCGTCTTTTTCAGTGAACAGTTATTAAGGTTAAAGGTAAAACTTATTTTTGTTGTCTTTCTTATTTATTACTTCTTATTTATTACTTATTACTTCTTACTTATTACTTATTACTTATTACTTATTACTTCTTACTTATTCTCCCACAACAACAGTAGGAATATCAGTTTGTTCGGGATTTTTAGCTAACTTACCATCTTCCATATAAACAATGCGGTCGGCTATATCTAAAATACGATTATCGTGAGTTACTAGAAGAATCGTACAACCTTGTTCCTTCGCTAAAGATTGCATTAAATTCACTACATCTCGACCGGATTTTTTATCAAGAGCAGCAGTTGGTTCGTCAGCTAAGACAATTTTGGGACGACCAACCAAAGCTCTAGCAATAGCAACCCTCTGCTTTTGACCACCAGATAAATCATCGGGATAATAATTAACACGATTACCCAGACCAACTAAATCCAGCATCTTTACAGAGCGAGAATGCATTTCCTTTACAGACAAATTTCCATGAACCTCCAAACCCATACGTACATTTTGGACAGCCGTCAAACTTTCATGTAAATTATGAGCTTGGAATATATAGCCATTATTGCGTCTTGCTTTTACCAGTTGTTTCGGTTTAGCACCACAGAGTTCCTTACCCAATATTTGTAAACTACCTTCTTGAGCAGAACGTAACCCACCAATTAAAGTTAGCAAAGTAGTTTTACCAGAACCAGAAGGACCAGTCATAATAATAATTTCACCAGCAGCGATATCCAGATTTACATCAAACAAAACCTGCTTACGAAGCTGACCCTTCCCGAAAAAATGATTTAAATTACGAACAGAAATAACAGAATCCATAAATAAAGTTAGGAGTTAGGAGTTAGGAGTTAGGAGTTGTTAATTGATAGTTGTTAGTTGCTGGTAATTGATAATTGATAATTGATAACTGTTAAAACATATCCGCTGGGTCAGCAGATTGTACTTTACGAGTAGCGACAGCACCGGAAATCATGCACATAATAATGGTCATTACCTGTACTTGAATTGCTCTTGCTACTGTCATGTAAAGCGGTAAATTGGTAGCGTTGCGGGTAAGTGCGTATAGTCCTGTCGAAATTAAAGCTCCGGGAATAAAACCTAATATTGCTAGAATGATTGCTTCTTCAAAAACTACGCTTAATAAAAAGAAGTTTTTATAACCCATTGCTTTAAAAGTTGCGTATTCTTTGATATGAGCATTAACATCTGTAGAGAGTACTTGATAAACAATAATTACTCCGACAATAAAACCCATCATTGTACCCAAAGCGAAAATAAATCCGATGGGAGTATTGCTTTGCCAGTAAGCTTTTTCAAATGCAATAAATTCTTCTTTAGTTAATACTTTAATATCATCAGTATTTCTGAGATAATATTTAATTTTTTTTGCGACTTCTTCAGCTTCATAACCAGGTTCTAAACGAATTAAACCTAAATTTACGCTTCCCGAATCTTGATTGGGGAACAGTCTTAAAAAGTTTTGGTCGCTGGTCATTAATGTTCCATCAGCAGCAAAAGAAGCTCCAACTTTGAATAAATTATCAACAGTAACTGTTCTACCTTTAATTTCAGTTTTTACAGTTTGACCTTGTTTGATTTGCTCAATTACTTCGCCGTATTCACCTCTAGTTGCTTCATCAAATAAAATAGTATCTGGTAATTTAATTGAATCAATATTTTGATTAACTTCTGGTAAGTTAAACGCTGGTTTATCGGGATTGAACCCAATAATCATCACCTGGGTTTTCTTGCGAGTTTGAGGATTTTTCCAGGTTACAAGACTGTTGTAAATTGGCTCTGCATTTGCAACTCCTGGTACATCCATCGCTTGAAAAAGTCGCCGTCTGGTAAAAGTTGATAAATCCTGTAAATTCATCGCTTGCGGACTTAACAAGACTATATCAGCCCTTAAACTTTCATGTAGAACAGTTGCGCTATTAAATAATGCACTTCGGAAGCCAAGCTGCATCAACATCAGCAAATCAGCAAAAGCAACACCCGATAATGCAACTAACAAACGTCCTTTTTGACGAGTTAATTGCAGCCAACCTAAAGGAGTTCTTCTTTGTAATTGTTGAATAAATCCAATCATATATATTTTAGATTTTAGATTTTAGATTTTAGATTTTGGATTTTGGATTTTGACAACTGCTATTGTTTGGAATTTTGAATCAAAATATTGTTTTAAAATTTGAAAATAATTAGAAATTAGCATTTGGAGAAAGGTTATTAAATCTGTTTGCTTAAATGAGAATATTAACAACTAACAACTAACAACTAACTTTAAATTTCCACCACTGCTTTCACCTGCAAATTAGTAAATCTTGCAGCTTTTTCGCTAGATTCTTCATCTAATTGCACGTGAACTTCTACAACACGGGAATCAATATTGGTTGATGGGTCGCTGTTAACTACATTTTGCTTGAGTACCTGTAAGCCAATTTGGTCTACAATTCCAGTTAGTTTACCCGGTACAGCATCAGCTAAAAGTTCTACTTCTTGTCCCAAACGTATTTTATTAACGTCGCTTTGATAAACTTCAACTACCGCGTACATTGTGCTGGTTTGACCAATTTCAACTATTCCGTTATCTGCAACTTTTTCCCCAGGACGAGTATTTATATCAAATATTTGACCGCTCTGAGGAGAACGAACGTAAGCTTGTTTTAAATCCGCTTCTGCTCGATTCATCGCTGCTACAGCACGATTAACTTCTGTTTGAGCTACTACTACATCCACCGGACGAACTTCTGCAATACTTGCTAAAGTTGCTTTATTTTGATTTATTTGTTGTTGTAAAGATGATTGAATCCTCTCTAAATTGGCTTTTTCTTGTGCCACCTGCTGCTGTTTAGATGACTGAATCCGCTGTAAATTTGCTTTAGCTTCTGCTAACTGCTGTTCTTTAGAAGATTTAATTCGCGCTAAATTTGCTCTAGCTTCTGCTAATTGTTCTTTTGCTGTTTGTAGAATTAAATTTTTGCTGTCCCTCAAAGATACGGAAATAGCTCCTGCTTTATATAATCTTTGATAGCGCTGATATTCCAATCGAGCATTTTCTAAAGCTGCTTCTAAACGAGCGATAGTTGCTCTTTGAGCTTCTATTTCTCTAGTTCTTTCAGCTTGTAATCGATTAATATTTGCTTGTTGGGCTTGAATCTCGGTAGCTTTTTCAACTTGCAATCTATTTATAGCTGCTTGCTGGGCTTTAATCTCAGTAGTCTTTTCAGCCTGTAAGCGAGCAACACCAGCTTTTTGAGCTTCAATATCTCCTTGTTTTGCACCTGCTTTCACCAAAGCAAGATTTGCTTGAGCTACTTTTACAGCTTCCTTTGCTTCTCTGAAAGCAGCCATAAGTTTATCTCGATTATCCAAAATCGCAATAACTTGGTCTGCTTCAACTTTGTCTCCTTCTTTTACAAGTAGCTGCTCAACTCGACTTCCTTCTGGTCCCATCGACGGTGCAGAAAGCTGAATTAATTCTCCCTTTGG
Source organism: Cyanobacteria bacterium J06621_15 (assembly GCA_038525335.1). Taxonomy (GTDB): domain Bacteria; phylum Cyanobacteriota; class Cyanobacteriia; order Cyanobacteriales; family Nostocaceae; genus Rivularia. Next base: position 47,884 of record JBCBHT010000016.1, read on the forward strand.
TTCCAATCGACCCAACGCTGTCACCGTCTCTACTTTCGGAACTAACGGGACTGATGCTTGTGGCTTCTGAGCAACTTGTTCACCCATAAACCTTTGTAAAGTGTAGATACTAGCTCCACCCATCGCAAAAGCTGCAACAGTCACCACTAAACGTGACGGACGAGCAAGTTCGGGAGAAGCTGAATTATCTAGATAATGGTTATCTTGCATGGCATCCCAGAAAATACTGAATTTTTATTATTTCTTACTTATAATACAATTAGACTAAACCGAGTAGTTTAGTTTTGCTTATCGTAGATTTCACGGATGCACCAAGTTTTTTGAAATTTACCTAATTTTTTCTGCGAAAAATGATAAAGTTTTAGTCGGAAAAGATACCAATTTTTAGTAGAAAGAGGAAGAAGATAAAGTAAATGTCTAGGTGTTAGGATACCCCATTCTTATAGTTTTGTTAATGTTTTACTTTATCTCAATAAAATTGCTCAATTACAGCTAAAAAAAAGTCAAAAATGAAGCTATTAAAACTTGGTGAAGTTGGTACTGAAAATTCAAAGGACAAAGTAGAGCAAATTCTGCAAGGAGCAATGGAAGAATTTTTGGTACATGGTTATGCTGGCACGAGCATGGATAGAATTGCAGCATCTGGGGGTATCTCAAAAGCAACTGTCTACAGCCACTTTCAAGATAAACAAGGACTTTTCAAAGCACTGGTAGAAAGATTAGCAAAAGAAAGATTTCAATCAGTTTTTGGAACCGAAGATTTAGTTGGAGAACCCAGAAAAGTACTCAAAGAGCTAGCAGTAAAAGCATTAAGCGGGATGCTTGAAGATAATGAATATATGGCGTTTATGCGGGTACTAATAGGAGAGTCCGAGCGTTTTCCAGAAGTCGCTCAATATTGTGTTGCGGTATTAGTTAAACCTACAGTGGAAACTCTTCAACGTTACTTAGCATCTCATCCAGAACTAAATATATCAGACCCAGAAGCAACAGCAAGAATAATCGTTGGTTCATTAGTTCACTTTGTTATGACTCAAAAAATGATGCACGGTTCTGACGTTTTACCAATGGATAGTAATCGAATTACAGATAGTTTGATAGATTTATTATTGGGAGTAAGTAGTAAGTAGGGAGTAATAAGTAATGAGTAATAAGTTAGAAATTATGAGTTAATTAATATTATTGACCTTTGACCTTTGACCTTTAACCTTTGACCTTTGACCTTTAACCTTTAACCTCTAATCTATTTCCGTTTCTAAATTAATTCGCGCTACTTTCTCTCTTGTTTGCTGCATAAATTGGGTAAGATAAATATTTTTGCGTTGTAAGAAATTTTCTAATATTTTCTTTCTAGCTGCAAAATATTCTGTCTCCGGTACCCAAATATATTCTTGGCGAATTGCGTTAGTATATTTACTATATTCAGTCGGATTACTACCCAAAATAGCTAAATCTGCATCTAATAATATTTGAGAATTGATATTTGTGGTTAAAGCTTGATGATTTTTTGTTTGTAGAATTAATTTTTTGACTTCTTTAATAACATCAGAAGAAATTGATAACGATGAAAGAACCTTTACAGCATATTCAGCGCTCTGTTCTTCGTTATCCTTTGATTTTGTATCGTAAATTATATCGTGAAACCAAGCAGCAAGTTTAACAGTTTTTGTCTCACAACATGTTTCATCATATCTTGTTTGGGATTCTAAGGTTTGAATTACTTCTAATACGTTATGAATGTGTTCTAGATTATGATAATAGCGATTTGGGGTAGAGTATGATTCGACTATTTTATTAAAAGTTTGTTTAGTAGAAGTTGTACTGATATCGAAATTTTGCAGCAACTCGAACCAATTTTGAAATAGTTTATTTGTAATTTGATGGGAGTTGGACATCATTCGGATATCTTCTCATTTAATTCTCATTTTATTCTTAATTAAGTCTCAGTCACGAATCAGGTCTGACTCAGTTTTGTGTTGGATATTAGTAACAACAGAGAAATCAAACAAATCAAAAGTAAACAAGAGCAGGTCTATCATGAATACTATAGAAATTAACAAAATTGAAAACAATACAGTTGATGTACCAATCGTTTTAGCAGGAAGATACAAAATTAAACCCGAAAAACGCGAGCGTTTCTTAGAACTTGCTACAGCAGGAATTGAACCAACTAGAAAGGAATCGGGTAATATTAGCTATAGTTTTTATGAGGATGCTAGCGTTCCTAATTCGTTCATTTACTTTGAAGAATGGCATTCTAGAGCAGCATTAGCAGAACATTTACAACAACCTTATATTACTCCTTTATTAACAGAATTCTCGGAATTAGTAGATGGAGACGTGGACGTAAGAGTTTATGATATTCAAGGTTTAACTTATGGACTTTAAATTTTAAGTTTCTTAATTATTATTAGGTCGAAACATAAACCAATTATTTACGTTGTCTAATTCTGTTGTATTAGAAATACTATAGCCAAAACGTTGATAATATTCTACATTTTGCTGTGTTTGAGTATCGAGAGCAACACCTTGAGAATCGGGATGTTGCTCTGACATTTGATGAATGTGGGAAAGAATTGCGCTACCAATTCCTTTTCCTTGATTTTGTGGATTCACTGCAAAGGTATTGATATAAAAATGAGGAAAAGATGGTTTATTTGCTTTTTTCAGATTAAGATATGCTTCTATTCGCATCATAGCTTCTTCTCCGACTGCTGTTGCAAATTTCTTCTCCGAAGGTGCTGGAGTCTTTTCGGTATCGTAATTATTTTCCTCATTTTGTGGGATTGTAAGACTTATATAAGCAACTCCTTGTAGATTTTCTTCTACAAAAGCACCAAGAATAAGTCGCTTATCATTTCCATCTTCAAATGTTTCATCACAGATAAGTTGTGATAGGTGTTGAAGCGGTTTCCTATGTGAATCACCGAAAAAATATTTCATCAACGGATAATTTTCAAAGCCATCTGTAATTATTTCAATAATTCTTTCTGTGTGCTTTGTAGTTAAAGGATTTATTTTTATGGTAGGCATTTTTTGGAATTTTAGATTTTAGATTTTAGATTTTAGATTTTATTATTTTAAACTTCGGATTATTCATATAGTGTTATGGTACGTTACGGCATGATTTAATTACTAGTATTTAATTATATATATTCGAGCCGTAACACATCCTACGCTATTTATTCGGCGTTGCTGATTAAAAGTATGAATAGCCCCCTAACCCCCAATTCTGGGGGAAAAAGATAATTCAAATTCCCCCATTTTTGGGGGATTTAGGGGGCATACTATTTTGATAAAATAAATTCATATTTCAATTCAGCAACGCCATTTATTCTGACTATTTGGTTATTTATCTAAGATAACGGTGCGTTACGGCATTATCAAATTGGTAATATTTAATTATATATATTTGTGCCGTAACGCACCCTACAATTTAGATAAAATTTGATGACTGTTAACTGATAACTGATAACTGTTAACTGTTCACTGTTCGCTGAAAAAGCTACTGGGTTTAATTTCTACTCAACGCAACAGCTATTTAAAAAATAGTTACTAAATAATTAGTAAATAACTGCCGTATTAAGTTAAAAATTAAACCCAGTTTAAAGGTTATTTTGCTTGAATCTCTGTCTTAACGAGAACGAGAAGGTACTAAATTCATGTAGTCTAAGCCAGAAGCACTGATGTTTTGAGCATAGTTACCTTTTCCACTGACGGAAGCTGCCATGTCCGCATATTTACGGGGGTCACCTTCGGATAGTCGCTGTGTTTTGGCTTTTTCGGAGTAGAATTTCTCCAAGGTGAAACGCCAATCTGTTTTGACGGTTCCAGCAGTTTCTTGGAAGTCTTCGTCGTAGCGAGGAGTTACCAAGTTGAAGGGACGACCTTCCATGCGTTTGCGCTGGTAAGGTACGATGGTATCGCCGAAGTTATTGGTGTACTCTTCGCTGTCTACTAGAGCATTAACAAAACCGTTGAAACCTAAAGTCGCAATTTTGATTGACCAAGCAATTTCTTCTTCTTTGTTGTAAGCTTTACGACCTAATAAACGTCTGAGACAGATATCTACTAAGCGATAGTTGTTATTGACTTCGACTACTATGCGGTAGAAAGCTTCAGACTGAGCTAAACCACGAATAAAGTCACGTACTGTAATGGAACCGTTTTTCAACTGAGATTCCAAGTTCTTTTGACGGTTGAAGCTGAGGATTTCATGTTCGCTGAAAATTTGGCGATATCCAGCCCAAATAATGTTTTGAATATCGGTGTAGCCTGTTACGTCTTCTAAACGATAGATATATGGGGTATCTTCGTCTCTGTCAGCTTTACCAAAGCTTTCGACTCTTTGGTTTTGAGTGGTGGGTTTGTATTTAAGTAATGGCAATGCCATTTGCAATTATCCTCTGTTTTTATTAAGTGATTGAATTCTTTACTTATTTTATTTTCCCTTATTCGGGTCACAATTAAGTAATTATCACAAGGGAAAACTTGCTGTAGTACTGATGGAAACAGGAATACCTTCGGGTTTACTTTCCTTTGTCATATCGGGAATTTCGATGTTCGCGGTGCTAATTGACTGAGGCTTAACTGTTCTAATTGAAACCGAATTCGCCATATCCATGAAGTTGTTAATATCTCCCCACTTATGACGGTTCTTGTCCTCAGCATCGCGCCAATATTCAGCGTAACGAGGAGTTACCAGATTAAAGGGTCTACCTTTATAACGACGACGCTGATAAGGAATCGTGTTTTCTCCAAAATTGTTGAGATATTCTTCCGAATCAATCAAAGCATCAACGAAGTTACCCCAGCCCAAGGTTGCAATTTTGATTGACCAAGCAATCTCTTCATCTTTATTGTAAGGAGCGCGTCCTAAAAGACGTTTGAGGCAAATTTCGATAATCCGGTAGTTAGAATTTGTCTCCACTACCAAACGTCGAAATGCTTCCGATTTTGCCAAACCTCGGATAAAATCGCGCACGGTGATGGCTCGATTCTTCAACTGAGATTCAAGATTGTCTTGACGATAAAACTTGAGTATTTCGTGTTCGCTGAATACTTGACGATATCCAGCCCAAATTAATTGTTGAATATCGCTATAGTTAGGAGAATCTTCCATCCGATAAATTCTCGGTGTTTCCTCGCTGGAAACTTCATAACCCTCAACACGCTGGTTTTGAGAACTGGGTCTGTATTGTAATAGTGGGATTGACATGATAATAAATTAAGGTCAAAGGTTAGGAGTAGCAAGGAGCAAGTAGCAAGTAGCAAGGAGCAAGTAAC